>QCGX01000001.1 GCA_003278125.1 Pelagibacteraceae bacterium AG-390-C22
CCCAAGTAGATTTTTGTTTTTCCCATTCAGCGGGCATTCGATAGTTAGGATCTTTCAAATCTTTAAGCATCTTTAGGATTTTTCAATATGCCTTTATAATAATCTATCCTTCTATCCCTAAAAAATGGCCAATGTCTTCTTACAGTTTCTATTTTTTTAAAATCTATATCACAAATAAGAATTTGTTCTGCTAAATTTCCCTTTTTGATAATATTTCCACTAGGATCAAATATTACACTATTACCCCAAAATTCTAATTTCTTTGAACCTTGTTTTTCTACACCAGTTCTATTTATAGCAGCTACATAAACACCATTTGCTATAGCATGTGATCGCTGAACTGATAACCAAGAATTAAGCTGAGATTGTCCAAATTTTTTCTTTTCTTTTGGATGCCAGCCTATTGCAGTAGGATAAAAAAGTATTTCAGCTCCTTTTAAAACTGTTAGTCTAGCTGCTTCAGGAAACCATTGATCCCAACAAATTAAAGTTCCTAAATTACCTTTTGAAGTTTTAAAGGATCTAAAACCAAGATCGCCAGGAGTAAAGTAAAATTTTTCATAATATTGAGGGTCATCTGGTATATGCATTTTTCGATACTTCCCTCTAATTTTTCCATACTCGTCTATAACTACACAAGTATTGTGATAAATACCTGAAGTTCTTTTTTCAAATAAAGATAAAAGGAGTATTACTTTTAGTTTTTTAGCTAATGAAGAAAACATATCAGTTGTAGGACCAGGAATTTTTTCTGCAAAATTAAAATTGGAGTGTTTTTCTATTTGACAAAAATAATTTGTTAAAAATAATTCTGGTAAACAAATAATCTCTGCACCTTTCTTTTTCGCTTTATATATTTTTGATATAGCGTTGGAAATATTTTTTTTTTTTTCAGATGACATTTTCATCTGTATTAATGCTAATCTTGTTTTTCCCATCTTATTTAAATATTTTTTGGAAATTTCTTTTACTTCTATTTTTCCAATTTTTATGATGATATGCATCACTGGCTATCAAAGGTAAGACGCTTGTTGCTTCTGCAAAAACCATCTGTTCCTTGGCCACGTCTACTTTTCCCCACGAGCTAGCTTCTTTTAAAGTTGAGCTACTACAAGCGCCATCTCTAGTATCAGCAACGGTAATTTGAATAGCATATTTATGCATATCAACTTGTTTACCTAATAGCTCTGCACATACAACTGTATCTTGAACAAAATTTTTAGGGACACCTCCGCCCACCATTAATAAGCCAGATTGCTTAGATTTTATTTTGATCTCAGTCAATTCTCTCATTTCTCTTATTGAGTCTATTGTTATATGCTTATCTGGATTTTGTTCTTGGTGCATAACAAGCCCAAAACCAGCAGAACTATCTGTAAAGGCAGGACAGAAAATAGGTACATTATTATCAAAAGCAGTTTCTATCAATGAACCTTTCTTTTTAGCATTCTTTTTTAAAAATTTGCCCAATTCTAGAATGAATTCTCTGGAAGTATAAGTTTTTGGTTGCATAGAGTTGGCCACATCACAAATAGCCTTGTCACATGCCTGTAGTTCTTCTTCATCGATATAAGTATCATAAATTCTATCTATATAATTTTTTCTAAGCTCAGTATCATCTTGGAATTGAGATCCTTGGTAGTGCTTGAACCCTAAAGCTTCAAAGAAATCCATATCAATTATAGATGCTCCAGTAGCTACTACAGCATCAACCATATTGTATTTGATTAAATCTGAATAAAGATTCATACAACCACCTGCAGAGGTTGACCCTGCGATAGTAAGAAAAATAGAGCAGCTTTCATCTGATATCATTTCATTGTAAATTTTAGCTGCGTTAGCCGTATCTCTAGATGTAAAAGACATTTTACTCATGCCTTCAATTATTTTTCGGGCGTCAAATGAAGTGATATCAATATGTTCTACTGGACTATTTAAAAATGATTTTTTATTATGTCCGATATTAGGACCATTCTTTTTTGTCATTAAGCAACCAAGTAGTCAACTTTACTTGAATCTTCATATAAAGACATGATTGGTTTATCATTAACTTCAAAGATTTCATTTGAATAAAAACCATTGAATTTTGTTCTGAAAGTTAATCCGTAAGCACCTAGCTGACCTAATTCAATATAGTCACCTTCTTTTATGTTATTTGGCAATAAAAAAGGTCCCTTCATATAATCTAGGCTATCACAAGTTGGTCCAAAGAAACTAAATGAAGTTAGTTTTTTAGAGTGAATTCTTCCACTAGTAATCATTTTTGTTGGCAAAACAAAGTTTGGAACTCCTGCATCAAATAAAGATCCATAAGTACCATCATTAATATATAGGTTTTGTTTTTTTCTCAATATTACTTTAACTATCGTGGATCCACTTTCAGCAACAATTGCTCTTCCAGGCTCACAAATAATTTCAGGCAGTTTTGGCAGCTTTAAGTTTTTAAGAGACTTTTTTATTTCATCAAGATAGCTACTAATTGGTTCAGGATTAAGATCTGGATAGATAGATGGAAAACCACCACCTACATTTATAACATCTGGTATAATTTTAGTTTTCTTTATTATATTTCCAATTTCACGAATACCTTTCGAATAAGAAATTTTATGCATACATTGAGAACCGACATGGAAACTTATTCCAAGTTTTTTAGAATGATCTTTACATAATCTTACAAGACCTAAAGCTTCAGAAGGTAATGCACCAAATTTTCTTGATAAATCAATTTCAGCATGTTCATTAGAAATAGCTATTCTAACATACAAGCTTAAATCTTTGGCTTGATTCGTAGCTTCTAGAATTTTTCGAAGTTCATCTTTATTATCTAATGCAAAATTTCTAACTCCATAATCAAAATAAGCGGATGAAATATTTTCTTTGCTTTTCACAGTATGCATAAAATATAAATTTGCACCTGACTTAATCTTTTTAATCAATTTAATTTCATTTAAAGATGCTACATCGAAATCTTTAATTCCATTTGAAATAATTTGTTTAATTACTTTTTCATTTGGATTTGTCTTAACCGCATAAAGAATTTTGCCTGAAAAATTATCCTTAAAAAATTTTGTAGATTTTTTTATAGAATCTGGCCGTATACAGTATACGGGGTAATCAGGTTTTAGTTCATTAACTAGTTCGTTAACGTCTTTAAATTTTCGCATTTCATGTGTCCCTCGTTAGTTTACACAGAAGGTTTTTAAAAAATTTTAATAAAAAAAACCTTATTTAGTCGCGTTTAAGGTTTTTTTTACTTCATGTAAAGAAAAAAATGACAATTTGGACTGTTGTAATATTGATCTTAATAACTATATAGAAGGGCATATGAGGGCTCAAAAAAAATATCCAGAACAATTAAACCTCTCTGATTTTTCAGATAAGTCTCTACTTATTCTTGATGACGACGATCCTTTAAGAGGAAGGCTTACAAGAGCAATGGAAAAGAAGGGTTTTGAGGTAAAAGAGGCTAAAACTGTAGCTGAGGGGCTTCAGTTGGTCAAAAATAACCCCCCAGCTTTTGCTGTAGTGGATCTGAGACTTGAAGATGGGAACGGTCTAGATGTAGTTAAAGAGCTATCTAAGAATAGGAAAGATCCTAGGATCGTAATGTTAACCGGATACGGGAATCTACCTACAGCTGTAGCAGCAGTTAAAGCGGGGGCAATAGATTATATTGCTAAACCTGTAGATGCGGATGATATTGAAGCAGCATTATTAGCTTCAATCGGGTCTAAAGCAAAACCACCTGAAAATCCTATGTCTGCCGACAGAGTAAAGTGGGAACATATTCATAGAGTATTTGAATTATGTAATCGAAATGTTTCTGAAACAGCCAGAAGACTTAAAATGCATAGAAGAACTTTACAGAGAATACTCTCTAAAAGATCTCCAAGATAAATTAAAATATTTTTTTTATCTTTTTTATTTGATTGATAGTAAAAGTAGCTAGAAGGATTTTGAATAATTCAGCTAATAAAAAAGGTTGAGCACCTAATTTGAATATTGGTTTATCCCAACCTATTAGCGTTCCAAGCCAGAACATTCCTAAAATATAAATAAAACTTGTTGCAAATGTTAATTTTAAAAAGTTTTTGATTAAATTATTGTCAAAATTAAATTTTCCTGCAAGAAAAGCAGCAACTAAAAAACCAAGCAGGTAACCCATTGTAGGTCCTGTAAAATATACTAATCCAATTCCCTTTTCAGGTGTTCCTGAAAAAACAGGCAAACCTATTATTCCCTCAAATAAATATAAGGAAATAGTTGCAACACCTAGTTTCCAACCAAATCCAACGCCAATTATTAAAACGACTAAAGTTTGCATTGTCATAGGCACGGGATAAAAAGGGATCTTTATTTTGGCTGAAATAGCGAGCAACATTGTTCCGATTAAGGCTATAAATAAATTTTTTATTAATTTAGATTGTGTAAAATTTTTAACAAGTTCCATATATATATATTTATCTTTTTTTTTAATTAAATCTACTTATTTGTTAGCTGAACAAATACATCCTCTAAATCACCATCTTCTGTCACAATATCTAGTATTTTAACATTATTTTTACTAAGATAATTAATAATTTCTCCAAAATTAAGTGAATTTTTTTCATAAGTAACTGAAATCGAATCATTTGAGTCGATTTTAAATTGGATTCCTTCCATTTTTAGAATTTTATTTTTATCAATATTTTTAACTTTAAAATTTATTTTTTTTGTCTGAATTCTATCTAAAAGCCTTTGAGTTGTATCTAGAGCAACTAAATTACCTTTATCTATAATTGCTATTCGATCACACATTTCTTGAGCTTCAAATAAATAGTGTGTAGTCAGAATAATTGTAACACCTTCTTTATTTAGTTCTTTAACATTATTCCAAAGATTATTTCTTAATTCGACATCAACCCCTGCAGTCGGTTCATCCAATATCAGAATAGGAGGCTGATGTACCATTGCTTTAGCAATGAGCAATCTTCTTTTCATTCCACCTGACAAGCTTCTAGAATAAGCATTGGCTTTGTCCTTCAGTGCTACCATTTCTAAAATTAGGTCTGTAATTCTATCTTTTTTAGTAATTCCGTATAGACCAGCTTGCAATTCAAGTAATTTTCTAGGGCTAAAGAAGGCGTCCAAGTTTACTTCTTGAGGAACAATTCCAATAGAGGCTTTTACTTGTCTAGGATTTTTATCAAGGTCAAAGCCCCAAACATTTATGTTCCCATTTGTTTTTGACACTGTTCCACCTAAAATACTTAGAAAGGTTGTTTTGCCAGCCCCATTAGGCCCAAGCAAACCAAATACTTCTCCCTGTTTAACTTGAAAATTTAAATCATTAAGCGCTTTATTTTCTTTTTTATTTTTAGAATCCGAGTAAACCTTTGTAAGATTTTCAACAGTTAAAGCATATTTGTCCATAGATTGATTAAATATAGGTTTAAAATTAATGTAATATATATATATGAGTTCAATAAAAAAAACAGATCATTATTATCTTGTAGATGGATCAGGTTATATTTTTCGTGCCTATTACGCTTTGCCCCCATTATCTCGAAAAAGTGATGGACTTCCCACTGGAGCGGTAAGTGGTTTTTGCTCTATGCTTTTTAAATTATTAGAAGATTCAAGGTCAGATGACTCAATTCATAAGCCTACACATTTTGCAGTTATATTTGACTCAGCTAGAAAGAATTTTAGAAATGATATTTATAGTGAGTATAAAGCCAACAGAGCAGAAGCTCCAGACGATTTAATTCCTCAATTTGAATATATTAGAAAATCAGTAAAGGCATTTAGTTTACCTTCAATAGAGCTTGTTAACTTTGAAGCAGATGATCTTATCGCTACTTATGCTAAACAAATTACAGATGCTGGAGCAAAAGTTACTGTAATCTCATCCGATAAAGACTTAATGCAATTAGTTTCTGATAAGATTAGATTATTTGATCCAATGAAAAGTAAAGTTATTGGTGAGAAAGAAGTTTTTGAAAAATTTGGAGTTAAGCCTTATCAAGTTATAGACGTACAATCATTAGCAGGCGACTCTTCAGATAATATCCCAGGTGTGCCTGGCATAGGAGTTAAAACTGCAGCTGAATTAATAAATAAATATAAAGATTTAGACACTTTATTAAAAAAAGCTTCAGAGATTCCACAAAATAAAAGACGAGAAACTTTGTTAAAAAATAAAGATAAAGCATTATTAAGTAGACAGTTAGTTACATTAAAAGATGATGTTCCTATTAAAGATGATCCAACCAGCTTTATAATTAAAGAAGTAAATAAAGATAATCTTTATAATTTTTTAAGAGAGATGGAGTTTAATAGATTATTAAGTCTGGCAATCAGTTTTTATGGACAGGATAATACAATTGCCTCTAACTTTGATACTAAAAAAGTAAAAGCTTCTAAAATAGATACTAAACTTTATAAAAGTATTCTTAGTGAGAAAGACTTAGATGAATTAATTAACATTTTAATTTCTAAGCCATTTATTTCTATAGATACCGAAACATCATCTCTAAACCCCTTAGAGGCAGATCTAGTTGGAATTTCTTTTAGTTATGATTCTAATGAAGCCTATTATATTCCTATAGGACATAAAAATATAAAAGGGCTTAATAAAGAATTAGTTTTAAAAAAAATTAAACCTTTACTTGAAGACCCAAGCGTTAAAAAAGTCGGACAGAACATTAAGTACGATCTTATTATTTTAGAAAAAAATGGAGTTAATATTGATCCTGTAGAGGATACTATGTTGTTGTCTTATGTTTTAGATGCAGGAAATAATAGGCATAACATGGATACTCTTTCCGAGTTACATCTGGGCCACAAACCTATTTCCTATAAAGACGTTGTTGGTTCAGGAAAAAAACAATTAAACTTTTCTGATGTAAGCTTAGAGGAGGCAACTAAGTATGCTGCTGAGGATGCAGATGTAACGTTAAGACTTTATAATTTATTATTGGAAAGAGTTAATAATGAAAAATTAAAAAAGATTTACGAAGTTTTTGAAAAACCAATGATAAAATTACTTTCAAAATTAGAAATAAATGGAGTTAAAGTTGATCATACGTATTTAAAAAAATTATCTAAAAAATTTGAAGAAAGATTAAAAAAAATAGAGAAAGCAATTTATGAAGTTTCAGGAAAAGAGTTTAATATTGGATCACCAAAACAACTTGGTGAAATAATTTATAATGATTTAAAAATTGCAAAATTAAAAAAAACTAAAAAAGGGAGTTTAGCCACAAGTGCAAAAGTTTTAGAAGACTTGGCATTAACAGGACATAAATTTCCTAATTTAGTCTTAGAGTGGAGACAAGTATCTAAATTAAAAAGTACCTATACGGACGCTTTACAAGAGCATATTAGTAATAAAACAAAAAGAGTTCACACATCATTTCTTTTAGCCGCCACTAATACTGGACGACTAGCCTCTAGCGATCCAAATTTACAGAATATTCCGATTAAAACTTTCGACGGCAAAGAAATTAGAAAAGCTTTTATTGCAGAAAAAAATAATATTCTTATTTCAGCAGATTATGATCAGATAGAAATGAGAATCTTAGCGGACATGGCTGATGTAAAAGAGCTAAAAAAGGCTTTTAAAAACAATCAAGACATTCATGCCTTAACAGCTAGCCAAGTTTTTGGATTGCCATTAAATAAAGTTACTGATGAAACTAGAAGAAAAGCAAAAGCAATAAATTTTGGAATTATTTATGGTATTACTCAATATGGTTTAGCTAAACAAATAGCTGTATCTCATCAAGAAGCTTTAGACTTTATAAATTCTTATTTTAAAAAATTTCCTGAGATCAAAGATTATATGAATTCAACAATTAAAACATGCAGGAAGCAGGGCTATGTTACAAATATATTTGGAAGAAGGATTCATCTCCGAGGAATTAATGATAAAAATTTTAGCGTTAGAAGCTTTCAGGAAAGAGCAGCAATTAATGCTCCTATCCAAGGCTCTGCCGCGGATATAATCAGATTAGCTATGATAAAAATAGATAAAACTCTATCAAGTAATAAAAACCCAGCCAAAATGCTTCTTCAGATACATGATGAGTTAATATTTGAATGTTTAAAAAAAAATGAGAATGAAATAAAAAAAATAATCAAAGATGCTATGACCTCAATTTCTAGTTCAGAGCATCATATGTTTTCAATTCCTTTGGAGGTAAGTATTAATTCAGGCAATAATTGGGGTGAAGCTCATTAGACGCCTAAATTTGGACATTAAGATTTTGAGAATGACTATATGGCACAAACAATAGCATTGGTAGATGACGATAGAAATATTTTAACTGGCATAAGCATTGCGCTTGAGAGAGAAGGGTTTAAAGTTCAAACTTATATAGATGGAGAGTCAGCACTAATTGGGCTAACAAGAAATCCTCCCGATCTAGCTGTCCTTGATATTAAAATGCCAAGAATGGACGGAGAAGAATTATTAAAGAAATTAAGAAAAAAAATGTCAATTCCTATTATTTTTTTAACTTCAAAAGATGAAGAAGTTGATGAACTATTAGGCTTAAAATTAGGTGCTGATGATTTTGTAAAAAAATCAGGAGGGTTTTCAACCAAAGTTTTAATTGAAAGAATAAGAGTTCAATTAAGAAAAAAGAATAGTGTAGTGGATGAAACTAAAAACATAATCAGTCATGGAAAATTAAAATTAGATCCATCTCAATTAGAATGTGAATGGGGTGGAAAACCTCTGCCTGATAAATTGACTACCACAGAATTCCTAATTGTTAAGGAATTAGCTAAAAGACCAGGAGTAATAAAAGAAAGAGCTCATTTAATGGATATTGCCTATAAGGAAAACACTGAAATTGAGGACAGAACTATTGATAGTCACGTTAAAAGGATAAGAAAAAAGTTTAAAAAAGTAGATGAAAAGTTTTCTGCAATTGAAACTAGATATGGAAGTGGGTATAGATGGAATGTTAGTTAATGAGACAAAAAAAATCATCATCAATACTAAGAAAATTTCTATTATTTAATTTAGGTGTTTTTTCAATATTAGGACTTCTAACTTTAGTTTATTTAAAAGCCATCCAGCCTAATCTGGTTAAAAAAAGAGCAGCAAGTCATTATATTATAATTAACAACACTATTGATCATTTACAAAGGCTGAACATTAATTTTAACTCGGAAGACATTAAAACTTTTTTGTTGTCTACAAGGTTTTTATTTCAAAGTTTAGACAGAGTTCAATTTTATAGCATGAATGGAAATTTAATAGGAGATACTAATATTTTAGATTTAGATCAAAATGTTTTTACAAGATCTGATGTAGTTATAGAAGAAACACTCGATGGACAAATAAAAGAAAAAGACAATTTTAAAGAAACAACTAAAGATCAAAATAAAAATTTAATCAGAGAAACGATACTTAATAAATATAAAAACGAGCCAATAACAATTTCAGAAAATATCCAGAATAATTTTTTTGTAAGCACATTAACAAGAATTAAACTTAATAATAAAGATGCAGGTTATATTGTTGTATCAGAACAAGCCAATGATATTCTTAATGCAGTTAAAGAAAGAAAAGCTTTTATAATTAGAACAGTATTAGCAGTCGCATTAGTAATTTTGATCTTTTCTCTCTTTTTAAATAAATATATTTTAAAGCCAATTGGTTTATTAGTGACGTTTAGTGAAGCAATTAAAAAAAAATCTAAAAAAAATATCGATATCAAGAACTTTTTTGTTAGAGAAGATGAAATTGGAAAATTGACAAAATCTATCGATGAGATGACAAAAGAACTTCAGAAAAGAACTACTAGAGCAGAAACTTTTTCAAATGATCTTGCGCATGAAATAAGAAACCCCTTAGCTTCTTTAAAAAGTGCTTCAGAATTATTAGATAAAACTACTGAAAAAAAGGAAAGTGAAAAACTATTAGAAATTATTAATCATGATGTAGAAAGAATTGAAAGATTAATTACTGACTATTCTCAAATGTTAAAAGACGAGGCTTCTTGGTCTAGAGAACAAATGAGTAAGATTAATTTGATTGAAATAATAACCAATGTTGCAGATGATTTTAGACAGGATTTAAAAAATCAAAATAAAAAAATTAATATCAGCATCAAAAAGAAAATACTTTCTAAGAATGGTCACTATATTTTAGGTATTGAAAATAGGTTAGAGCAAGTAATAGCTAATTTATTAGATAATTCTATTTCATTTAGCGATGATAACAAGAAAATAGAAATTGAAGTTGAGGAGACTTCGAGCAACTTAGTAATATTAATTAAAGACGAAGGGCCAGGATTTTCTGAAACCTCTCCTCAAAAAATATTTAAAAGATTTTATAGCAATAGACCCAAAAGCTTTGGAAAGCACTCAGGTTTGGGACTTAATATTGTGAAAAATATTGTAGAATTACATGAAGGAACAATATCAGCCTCAAATAGACTTAATAAAAGAGGTGCTCAGGTTGAAGTATTGCTGCCAAAATTTTCTTAGCAATCTTTCTTGATAACGTTGATTTATGTTGTTAAATAACTCTAAAATATGTCTCAAGATTTTAAAGTAAAAGATATTAATCAAGCAGAATTTGGCAGAAAAGAAATTTCTTTAGCTGAAACTGAAATGCCTGGATTAATGGCATTGAGAAAAGAATATAAAAGTAAAAAACCTTTAAAGGGAGCTCATATTCTAGGGTGTCTTCATATGACAATTCAGACAGCTGTTTTGATTGAAACTTTAGTAGAGTTAGGAGCCGAAGTGAGATGGTCTTCTTGTAATATTTTTTCTACACAAGATCATGCAGCAGCTGCTATTGCCAAAGCTGGTATACCTGTGTTTGCTTGGAAAGGTGAAACAGAAAAAGAATACTGGTGGTGTGTTAGGCAAACTATAGAAGGAAAGAAAGATTGGAAACCAAATCTGATTTTAGATGACGGTGGAGACCTTACAGCGTTAATGCATAAAGATTATAAAGACATGCTAAAAACATTAAAGGTGTCTCAGAAGAAACAACAACAGGTGTTCTAGCTTTGAAAAAAATGGAAGCGAAGAGAGAGCTTTTAATACCAGCAATTAACGTCAACGATTCAGTTACAAAATCAAAATTTGATAATTTATATGGTTGTAGAGAAAGTTTAGTAGATGGAATTAAGAGAGCAACCGATGTTATGATGTCTGGAAAAGTAGCTATAGTTGCAGGGTTTGGCGATGTAGGAAAAGGAAGCGCTGCATCATTAAGACAAGCCGGTGCTAGAGTTATGATAACGGAAACAGATCCAATTTGTGCATTACAAGCAGCGATGGAAGGTTATGAAGTTGTCTTAATGAACGATGCAATTAAACATGCGGACATAGTTGTAACTGCCACGGGAAATAAAGATATTGTAACAGCCGACCATATGAGAGACATGAAAGACAGAGCAATATTATGTAACATTGGTCACTTCGATAATGAAATTCAAGTTGAAGCTTTAAAAAATTATAAGTGGGATGAGATTAAACCTCAAGTTCATGAAATAGAACTACCGAGCAAAAAAAGAATTATTTTATTAGCCGAAGGAAGACTGGTAAACTTAGGTTGTGCAACTGGTCACCCTAGTTTTGTAATGAGTGCTTCTTTTACTAATCAAGTAATTGCACAAATCGAATTATGGAATAATTCAGATCAATATGAAAAGAAAGTTTATGTGCTGCCAAAACATTTAGATGAAAAAGTAGCTATGTTACATTTAGAAAAAGTTGGCGCAAAATTGACTAAAATGTCAAAAGAACAAGCAGATTATATTAGCGTTAAACCATCAGGGCCATTTAAACCAGATACTTATCGCTACTAGATTAGTAGCTAATGATTATTAAATCCTTAGATCACCTTAAATTAATTTCAAATAAAATTGCAGACAATGTATCCGAAGAAGATTGTATTTTTTTAATTGGTGAAATTGGTGTGGGCAAAACAACTTTTACAAGAAATTTTATTAATTATTTACAGAAACAAGCAGGTGTTAAGGAAACAGAAGTATTAAGCCCCACATTTAACTTATTATATGAATACGATATTAAAAATTTAAAAGTGATGCATTATGATCTTTATAGAATTAAAAGTAGCAAAGAGTTAGATCAACTCGGCATTTTTAAAGAAGATTTAAGTTCAATAAAAATAATTGAATGGCCAGAATTAGTTAAGACAAATTTAATGAATAGATTAGAGTTGTATTTAAAATATTCTAACAAAGAGAACGAAAGAGAACTAAGCATTATAGGACACGGAAAATGGAAAAATTTTAATAAAAATGAATTATAAATTAAAAAAGATTTCTGGCGATGCATCTTTTAGGGAATTTTATAGAGTAAAAAAGAACAATAAAACTTCAATCATAGTCTTTGCAAGAAAAGAACAATATAAAAATTTAATTGTTTACTCCGTTGTAAATAAAATTTTAAATAGCCACAATATTTTATCGCCCAAGCTTCTAAAAGATTATTATAAAGACAATATGATAGAAATTACAGATTTAGGTGATAAATCTTTCTATGATTATATCAAAAATAAAAAAAATAAGCTTAAAGATTATAAAAAATTAATCGAATTAATAATTAAATTACAAAAGATTAAACTTAAAAATCAATATTATTTTAGTGGAAAAAAAATCAAATTTGCCAAGTATTCTCTTAAGTATCTACACAAAGAATCAGATTTATTTTTTGATTGGTACCTAAAGCATTTTTCTAAAAACTTAAGACTTGGAAAAATTAAAAAAATATTAAAGATAGAGCTTAATAATATTTATAAAAAGCTTTATTTTAAAAACAATTATTTTACACATAGAGATTTTCACGCTTCAAATATTATGATGACAAAAAAAGGATTAAGCCTCATTGATAACCAAGATGCAATAATTGGAAATCCTTTATATGATGTCGCTTCATTGATTGATGATGTGAGGATTAAAATGTCAAAAAATTTACAAGATAATTTATTTAAGCACTATATACAAAAATCAAAATTTAGAGCTAGAGATCAATCTTATCTAAAAAATGATTTTGATATTCTATCTGTTCAAAAAAATTTAAAAATACTTGGAATTTTTGTACGTCTTTATAAAAGAGATAGAAAACCAAACTATTTAAAATATTTACCCTACACCTGGGCGCTTATTGAAAGAAGAATGAAAAATCCTATTTTTAATAAATTGAATATATTATTTAAAAAAAATCTGCCTTTAAAAAAATTAAAAAAGGCTAAAATATGAAAATTAAACATGGGATGATTCTAGCAGCTGGATTGGGAAAAAGAATGCAGCCGATTACTTTAAAAATCCCTAAGCCATTAATCAAAATAGGTATGAAGAGCTTGTTAGAGAGAGCTATAGAGTTGTTAATCAATCATGGAATAGAGGAAATAGCTATTAATGTTCATCATCTCCCAGATCAAATAAAAGATTTTATTAATAAAAAAAATTATAAAGCAAAAATTATAATCTCTGATGAACAGGACATATTGCTTGATACTGGAGGCGGAATACTTCACGCAACTAGATCTTTCAAAAAACCTTTTGTAGCAGTTAATCCTGACACTTTATGGAGTGATGCTTACTGTAATGAGTTAAAAGATTTAGAAGATCTTTATTTTAAAAAGAAAAAGCCTTGTTTATTGTTGGTCAATAAAAAGTTGAGTTTTGATAGTTCTTTTAAAGGAGATTTTAACCTCCAAGATGGGGTGATTAGTAGGGATAATAATAATGAATTCATTTTTACTGGTCTTCAAATTTTAGATCAAAGCGTTTTTAGATTCATAAAAGATAAAATATTTTCTATGAACAAGATTTGGAACCATTTAATCGAGGAAAATTCTTTAATTGGAGACGAAAGTAAACAAAAGTTTTATCACTTAAATACAAAAGAAATGTACGATAAAATATCAAATTTAAAGATTACTGATTAAAAATAATAGTTTTAGCTCTAGTTTCATCCAGATAATAATATTTTTTAATTTCAAGATTATTATCGAAATCAATTATTAAAGGATTTCCTGTTGGAATTTCTAATTCATTTATCTTTTGATCAGAAATTTTAAATAGATATTTGCATAGTGATCTTAGTGAATTGCCATGAGCTGATATTAAAACGTTTTTATTTTCTTTAATATTTTTTTGAATTTCTTTTTCATAATAAGGAATTACTCTTTTGTATGTATCCTTTAAAGACTCCGTAAAAGGTATCATCCCCACGGGTATACTTGGGTTTAAAGGACTAAATAAAGAATGATTTTTGTCGTTCTCAGCCATTGGTGGCGGGGGTATATCCCAAGATCTTCTATATTTTTTAAACTGCTCTTCACCAATTTTCTTTTTGGTTTCTTCTTTATTTAAACCCGTTAAAGATCCATAATGTCTCTCATTCAATTCCCAAGAAGTATTAAATTTAAGTTCCGAACCATTTTCTTGGAGTATGGCAGTAAGAGTTTTGATAGCTCTTTTTAAAAAAGATGTGTAGGAAACATCTATATTAACATTTAAATTTTTAATTAATTGGCCAGATTTCTGAGCCTCTAAAATTCCTTTTTTGGACAAATCAACATCTACCCATCCAGTAAATCTGTTTTCTGCGTTCCATACACTTTGACCATGTCTTACTAGGATTAATTTGCTCATAATAGATAAATATCAGATATTATGTAATATTAAACTTATAATGAAAAATAATGTCTTAAAGTTGATTAAATATCTTTACTATTTCTCTTTAATAACCTTGCTCATTTTATATTTATTTCCGGGCAGTCTTATAGGGTATTTGCTTTATAGTGATTTAGGTAAACAGCCCAATATAATTGATAACCCTATTGGAACTTCAATTAATCATTTTTTTTATTTTATGTATTTAACAGTACTTGCTGTAATTTTTAATTCAAAAGAAGATAAATTTTTTACTAATTTTTACTTTATCTTTTCTTTATCAATTTTTTTAGAAGCTTCACATTATATTATTCCCAATCGGGCTTTTGAATTTTATGATTTATTGGCTAACATAGCTGGAGTATTAGTAGTTTTTTTATTAAAAAAAATAGTAAAATGATTAAGTATATAATTTTAATATTTAGTTTACTTTTTTATCAAAAAATTTATGCATCTGAGATCGTTGGATTTCCAAAAGTTGTAGATGGTGACACTTTACATATCGAGTCTTACAAAATTAGGTTAGAAGGGATTGATGCCCCAGAAATGAAGCAGAAATGTAAAAAACCATATCTTCAAATAATTTTTTTCAATTTCCAGAAAGATTATTATTGCGGACAAGTCTCAAAAAAAAAACTTGTACAAAAAATTGCTCAACATAAAGTAAAATGTACCTTATTGGGCAAAGATAGATATAAAAGATATTTAGCTAAATGTTTTAAAGGTAAATTAAATTTAAACAAATGGATGGTTCGAAACGGTTATGCTGTAGCCTATAGGAAATATTCAAAACGGTATATACTTGAAGAAAATTTTGCAAAAGAAGAAAAACTGGGAATATGGATAGGATCTTTTTTAGAACCAGAAAAATGGAGAAAGCAAAATTAATTTCTTATATAATCTAAAAAGTGATTCTTTTTAAAAAGATTATATTTATAGGATTTTTTTTTACATTAGTTGCTTGTTCATCAATTCCTAAGAATACTCAAAATAGCTGTGAAATTTTTGAAGAAAGATATTTGTGGTATAAGCACGCTAAAGCCTCGCATGAGAAATGGGGCGCTCCAATTCACTTACAACTTGCATTTATAAAAAAGGAAAGCGATTTTAACTGGTTGGCCAAACCTCCTAGAAGAAAATTGTTTAAAGTCATACCTTTTAAAAGACCTTCCAGTTCATTCGGTTACTCTCAAGCAGTAGAGGGAACTTGGAAACAATATAAAAAAGAAACAGACAACCCTTTAGCAACACGAGCTCGTTTTAAAGACTCAGTTGATTTTATAGGATGGTATATTCATAAAACTTCAAAGATATTAAAAATATCTAAGAAAGACGCTTATAGACAGTACTTAGCTTATTATAAAGGTTGGGGAGATTATAAAAATTATTCAAAAGATAAAAAAGCTGTCATTTACGCTAAGTCAGTACGAGACATGGCAAACCAATATAGAAAACAACTTACCCTATGCAAAAAAAATCTTGATAAAAATAAGTATATTATTTTTTAAGTTGTTTATTTAACTCAATTTCTACAGCATCAATTCTTTTGGTATTTTTACCTACAACTGTGTAGATAGTAGGTATTACGTAAAGAGTAAAAAACGTAGAAAATATCATCCCAGCAAATATTGTAATTCCAACAGTGAGTCTACTTGCTGCACCAGGTCCAAAACTTATTATTAAAGGTAATACACCTATAATTGTAGACAGGCTAGTCATTAAGATTGGCCTTAATCTAATAGCCGCTGCCTCAAACACTGCTACTTCTAAATTTTTTCCTTCTTTTCTTAATTGATTTGCAAACTCAACAATTAAAATTCCATTTTTTGCGGATAATCCAATCAGTATTATTAAGGCTATTTGGCTATAAACATTTAAGGAAGATCCAACTACTAAAAGGCCAAGTAGTCCTCCAAGAATAGCCATGGGAACAGTTAACATTATAGTAAGTGGATGTTTCCAGCTTTCAAACTGAGCACACATAGCAAGATAAGCAGTAATTAAAGCCAAGGCAAAAATTATATATAATTCTGTATTTGTTTTTTTATATTCTTCACTCTCTCCTTTGTAAGCGATCTTAGCTTGAGGTGTATTTTCTTCCACAACGTTTACCAAAAATTTTAATGCTTCATCTAACGAATAGTCTCCCACCAATCTTGCTGAAATTGTCACTGCTTTCTGCCTATTGTATCTTGCTAAAAAAGGAGACTGGCCTTCTTCGTTATATTCAACTAGATTAGAAATAGAGACTAGCTTTCCATTATTTTTTGATCTTACAAATACCTTACTGATACTATCAGGCTCTTGTCTATCTTTAATATCTCCTTGAAGAATAATTGAATATTCTTTTCCATCTTTTGTGAAGTTTGTAACCTTTTTAGAACCAAAAATAGTTTCTATTGTTCTTCCTATGTCTTCTGTTGCAACTCCTAAATCAGCAGCTTTTTTTTGATTAATTTGTACATTTAGCTGAGGTTTGTTTAGATCAAAGTCATCTTGTATTGATACTAGGCCTGGATTTTTTCTTGCCTCTTTTTTTATAATTTCTTTCCACTTAATTAGTTGATCATAAGTATTACCTAATATAACAAATTGAACTGGACTTTCGATCCCTCCAGTCCGAATCCCTTGAGGCATTATAGGAAATGCAAGCACACCAGGAACTCTTCCTATTTTACCAAAAGACTCCCTCATGATTTTAACTCCATGACGATCTCTTTTTGACCAAGGTTCTAAAAGGACAATAATAAAACCACTATTAACTTGTTTTGCTGATCTTCCAAAACCTGGCACCCTCATTATAAGTTTTCTATACTCACCTTTTCCCACATTAGGAAGCAAGAGTTTTTCAATTTCTTCTGCTTTAGTTTTTGTAAAATTAAAACCTGAACCTTGAGGGGCTTTCACAATTACAAAGAAAGCTCCACGATCCTCTGGCGCTATTAATTCTTTTGGAGCAAAATTAAATAAGAAAATAGTTAAACCGAGAGTACCTATTAAAAAGGATGTAATTATCTTCTTTTTTTTTATCCAACCTAGAAGGGATAATTTATAAAAATATGTTAAATCTTTTAAAAATTTTTCAAATTTTATTACAATTTTTGATTTGTTCATATTTTTTTTTAAAAATTTACTTCCAAGCATAGGACTTAAAGAAAGAGCTACAAAACTTGAAATTACTACTGCTGAGGCAAGAGTAACTGCGGTTTGGGTAAATAAAACACCTGTTATGCCCTTAATAAAGATTAGAGGAATAAATACAGCAACTAGCACTACTGTTGTAGCTATAATTGCAAAAGACACTTGTTTTGCTCCTTTGTAAGCTGCTACTAAAGGGCTGTCACCCAACTCAATTCTTCTGACAATATTTTCTAACATCACGATTGCATCGTCTACAACGATTCCTATTGCTAGAACAAGAGCCATCAGCGTAAAGAGATTAATAGAAAAGCCAAATACGTAAATAGATAAAAAAGTAGAGATCAAAGAAACAGGTAAAGCAATTAATGGCACAACAAGTGCTCTAATGTTTCCTAAAAATAAATAAATTATTATCGTTACTAAAATTAATGCAATGACCAATGTTTTGTACACTTCATAAATAGCGGATTTAATGTAATTGCTTCTATCAAAAGAAACTTCAAGAGTTGTGTCTGGTGGTAGCGTTGGCCTAATTTCTTTAATCTTTTTTTTAATACCGTTAGCTACAGCAATCGTATTTGCATCTGATTGTTGATAGATTCCTATTCCTACGACTTGTTTACCATTACCTTTGAAAAGAGTTCTAAGGGACTCAGCTCCTAGTTCCACCCGAGCAACATCTCCAAGATTAATTATAGACCCATCCTTAGCTCTTTTAAGAGGTAATCTTTTATAATTTTCTAAATTTTTGTAAGCTTTATCTAATTTTATAGTTAGGTCGATGTCTTTAGATTCAATTCTTCCAGCGGGGAACTCCACATTTTCCTTTTTTAAAACTTCTTCTACTTCTTGTGTGGTTATATCTCTTGCTGCTAAAGCGATAGGATCTAACCAAACTCTTAGGGAAAGTTCTCTCTCTCCTCCTAAACGAACTCTACCCACACCATTAACTGTAGAGAAAACATCTGTTAAATATCTGTCTGCGTAGTCAGTTAATTCTAAATCTGTCATTATTTCAGAGTTGAAAGAGAGCCACATAGTAGTTCGCATCCCTGCACTTTGTTTGAATATCTCTGGCTGACCTGCTCCCTCAGGCAAATTATCAACTACTCTTGAGACTGAGCTTCTTACGTCATTTGCAACATCATCGAGATCTAAATCAGTTTCAAATGTTAGAGTTATTCTAGAACTTTCATCTTCACTAAATGAGTCGACGGTTTCAAGTCCAGGAGTTCCAGCTACAAAATCTTCTATCTTTTGTGTTATTTGTGTATCAACAATCTCAGCTGATGCACCCCTATATTCAGTTTGTATTGTAACTACTGGAGGTTGAACGTTTGGGAGTTCATCCGTGGGTATTTCTTGAAAAGTAACAAGTCCAAAAATTACAAGCACTAAACTCATAACTGATGCTACGACAGGTCTTTTAATAGATAAGTCTGTTAAAAACATATTTAATTTATGGATTTATAATTTTTACTTTAGCGTTATTTCTTACTTTAGACACACCCTCGCTAATAACCATATCACCTTCATTTATTCCTGAAACAATAGAGACTTTTCCAAAGTTTCTTTTACCCATCTTAATATTTTTCTTTTCCGCGGTATCAGTATTAACGACATAAACAAAAGCCGTATTTCCTTGAATAGTAACTGCGCTTTCAGGAACACCAATTTGATTTGTTTCATCATAAATTACTTTAACCGTCATCAATTGTCCGGGTATAATTTCAAAATTTGAATTATCTACAATAATTCTCGCTAAGATGGACCGAGTTGAGGGATCTATTCTTGAACTAATAGACTCTACTACGCCTTTGAAACTTTTATTAAATGCTGAATTTTTTATCTCTGCTTTCAAACCAGGTTTCAGAATACTCACATAGTTTTCTGGAACTTTAATATCAATTACAATTTTTTTTAAATCATCAAGGGTTATAATTAAACTATTTGAACCAAGAACTCCCTGTGCAATTTCTCTTTTTCCAATCTTCCCTTCAAAATCGGCAACAATATTTTTTCCGTTTTTTAAAGCAATTATTATTTCATCTTTTTTAACAAATCTATTCGCTATATTTAAATTACCAACTATCTCATCTTTCTGAACTCTATAGACTTTAGAATTTTGAGCAATTGCTGTTCCAAATGTTTCTATACTTTTATAAAATAGTGACTTTTCAACTGTGCTCACAATTACACCAGGCGCTGGTCTAACACTAAATTTTTTTTTAAAATGTAAACCTATAAAATGTCTAGCAACTATTATTGCAAAAATTGCAATAACAAAAATTATTAAAAAAGCTTTTAACTTTGATGCTGTTTTCATTTTTTATTTAATTCCGTATTCTGCCCAAGAACCATCATAGACAACGGGTTTTCTACCACTTATGATAGAATTAGTTAACCCTAAAACACATGCAGTCATTCCAGATCCGCAAGTAAATGCTATCTTTTTATTTGGATCAATTTTGTTTTTTTCAAAAATAGATATTAATTCTTCTTTTTTTTTAAAAGTATGATCAGCACTATTTATTAGTTCTGTGAAAGGTATATTTTTTGAATCTTCTATATTTCCACTTTTTAATCCTTTTCTAGACTCAGGTTGTAGACCCAAAAACCTTTCTCTACTACGAGCATCAACTAGTTCAAAAGATTTATTTTTGATATTTGCAGTTATTTGATTTTTATTTAAAACTAAAGAGTTATTTTCATGGGCTAAATAAGAACTTTTTTCGAACTTTTTAATATCCGCTGTGGTATCTTTTTTTTCCTTTATCCATTTTTTAAAACCACCATCTAAAACGGAGACTAAATTAGGGTCATGATTGAAATATAAAAAAGTGTACCAGACACGGCACGAGCTAATGATGTCAGAATTATCGTAAATAATAATATGATCAGAGTTTTTAACTCCAAGCTCTGACATAATCTTTTCCCAATCATTTTTTTCTGGCAACATATGTGGCAAACTAGATTTATGATTAGAATTTTTATCGATATCAAAAAAATTTGAATTTTTTATATGAGCTGAATGGAATTCATTTATAGCGCTTCGATTAGAGCTAGGTAAATGCCAGCTACCATCAAATACTCTTACATTCTCTAAATTTTTTTCTAGCCAATCTGTAGAAACTAAATTTTTCATAATTTATTTTTTTCTATATATTTTTGATGATATTCTTCTGCTTTACAGTAATTTTTAACTTTAGAGATATTCGTTTGAATTTTACCATCAAATTCTTTATTTTTTTCTTTTAAAACTTCCTCAGCTTCCTTTTTTTGTTCATCTGATTCATAAAATATTTCACTTCTGTATTGAGTACCTACGTCTGGAAATTGCATATCTTTCTGAGTTGGGTCGTGCATTTTAAAAAATAAATCTAATATTTTTCTAAAAGAAATTATTTTTTCATCGAATGTAATTCTAACTACTTCTGCATGGCCTGTGTCACCTCCACACACTTCTTTATAAGTAATAATAGGATTTTTTCCTCCAGCGTATCCTACTTCTGTTTCAATAATTCCATCTTTATTTTTAAAGTTCTCCTCAGGTTTCCAAAAACATCCAAGTGCAAGTGTACATTTCTTCATAAGTTATTTATTATGTTTAGAATTAAGGAGGATATTAAATTGTTAACACAAAATCAAATGGGCGTATTGTACATGGTCGCAAGCGTGATTTGCTTTTCCATCATGGATATCTGTGTTAAATGGCTAGATTACTATCCAGTTGGACAGGTTTTATTTCTACGATTTTTTATCGGTTTCATTCCAATCTTTTTTATTATTCCAAAAGACAAAATTTTTACTTTTTACAAAACTTCGCGCCCAGGACTTCATGCATTTAGAGCTATTAGTGGAGCTCTAGCAATCATTGCATTATTTTATGGTTTAAGAGAGTTGCCTTTAGCAGACGTTGTTTCATTAACTTTTGCTGGTCCTATATTCGTAACAGTTGCTTCAATTTTCTTTTTATCTGAAACAGTTGGAATTAAAAGATGGTTTGCTGTGTTTCTTGGTTTTATTGGGATGCTATTAATTGTTCAGCCAGCATTTGTAGATTTAAATTATTACTATATTTCTCCAATAATTTTTTGTATTTTTTTTGCTTGTGTAGCAATTAGCGTAAGGTCTCTCTCTAAAACTGAGGCCAACTATACAATAGCTTTTTATTTTACTCTCTTATGCACTATTCTAGGTTTATGTTCTATTTTTTTTGTGGACTGGGTAATGCCAACAAAGATTGATTTTTTAATTTTTACTGTTATGGCACTTTGTGGAAGTATTGCAAATTTATTATTAACCCAAAGTTATAGATTAGCAGAAGCTTCCCTCGTTACCCCAATAAAATATCTAAGCCTTGTATTTGCAATAGTTTTTGGTTTTTTAATATGGAGCGAGGTACCTAAAATTTTAACTTTGTTAGGCGCATCACTTGTTATCTTAAGTTCATTGATTATTTTTATTAGAGAATCTCAATTAAAAAAACAAATCATAGCACCTAGGCCATGAGCAATAAGCCTAAGTATTGGAATAAAGCTAAAAGAACTTTATCAAAAAAAGATAAAGTCATGAGAAAATTAATCCATAATTATAAAGACAAATCATTAGTTACTAGAAATGATGTGTTTTTTTCACTTTGTAAAAGTATTATTGGACAACAGATAAGTGTAAAAGCAGCAAATTCTGTTTTTTTAAAATTTAAAAAAAAATGTAAAAATAAGATTACTGCGAAAGTTGTTAATAGATTACCTTCAAATAGTTTAAAAAGTTGTGGCCTTAGTAGACAAAAAGTTAAAGGGATAAAAGATTTAGCCAAGAAGACTTTAAACAAAAGTTTTAAACCCAACTTAATAAAAAAGATGACTGATGAAGAGGCAATAGAATATTTGTCTGAACTAAGACAAATAGGCAGATGGTCTGCAGAAATGATTTTATTATTTACTTTTAATAGATCAAATATTTGGCCTTTACAAGATATTGGTCTTTTACGAGCTATATCAAATAATTATAATAAGAAATATTTACCTCCAAAAATATTTTTAAACAAACTTTATAAAAAGTTTACGCCTTACTGTTCGGTAGCCACTTGGTATCTATGGCGATCAATTGATGATGAGCCAATTCAGTACTAAACGCCTTCAATTGTTTGATGTTGCCGATCAGCATATCCTTTAAGAATTGAGTGAGCCTCTTGATATTCTTTTGATTGATAAAAGGTATTAGCTTCCTCATAGGATGGAAATTCAATTAGCACTGTTCTGGGAGATTTTGCTCCCTCATTTGATATAGATCTACCACCTCTTATTAAAAATTTTCCCTTAAATTTTTCAACTGCTGCTTTAGCCTTAATAGCATATTCTTTTAGTTTTTCTTCATTAGTAATATTTTTATAAACACAAACTACATATCCTTTCATTTACTTCTCCTTAAAAATAATTTAGTTTTTTCTATGGCTGAGAAACTTATCATAGATTGGAAAGAATATAATCTAATTACAGAAAAATTAGCTATTCAAATTCATCAAAGTGGATTTAAACCTGATATGTTAATTGGGATTATGAGAGGAGGAGCACCTATTATAGATGTTCTAAGCAGAATTTTTAAATTAAAATGTGCTTATCTTGCAGTGGAATCATACTCAGGTAAAGGGATTGAAGATAAACAGGGAGAATTAGTATTCTCTCGAGAAATGAGTTCGACAGTTCAGGATATGAGAGGAAATCTTCTTTTATGTGATGATTTATCAGATACTGGTGTAACATTGAATAAAAGCATTCAATGGTTAAAAAATTATGCTCCTTTAAAAGGAAATATTAAAAATATAAAAACAGCTGTTCTTTGGAAAAAGAAAGACTCTACTTTTGAACCAGATTTTTGTGCTCAAAAATTAGATAGTAATCCTTGGATTGTTCAACCTTTTGAACGTTATGAGGAGATAAGAGTAGAAGATTTAGTTAAGAAACACAAAAAGTAAGGGCCAGTGAAAACTGGCCCTTGAATTTATTAGGCTACGTAAAAACTTAATACACTTACGGCTGCAATCACCCAAATAGCTGGAGATGTTTTTCCAAACTTTCCAGTAAGTAATTTGATTAATGCATAAGCAATAAATGCCAAAGCAATACCGTTACTAATGCTGTAAGTGAGCGGCATTGTAATCATAGCTACAACTGCTGGCGCAGATTCAGCTATATCATCCCACTCAATGTCAGTGATATTTCTTACGAAAAGAACTGCAACATATAATAACGCTGCACCATCAATCTCTTTTGGTAAACTAGTAGCTAATGGTGAAAAAAATAAACAAGCTAAAAAAAGAACTCCAATCACTAAAGAAGTCATTCCAGTTCTACCACCTGCTTTAACTCCAGCCCCAGACTCGACGTAACTTGTTACCGTTGTAGTTCCCATCATAGCTCCTGCAACTGTTCCAACACTATCGGATAGCATTGCTTTATTAATATCCTGAACTTTTCCTTTTTTATCTACTTTGCCCGCAACATTTGCTACTGATGTTAATGTTCCAGCTGTATCAAAGAAATCAATAAATAATAAAGTAAACACTACAGTAGACATTCCTGCAGTTAGAGCAGCTTTTAGATCAAAATCAAAAAGATAAGTCATCGGCGGAATAGATCCTACGACACCATTAAATTTAGCTAATCCTGTTGCCCAAGCTATAATACTAAAAGCGAGTATTCCTATTATTATGTTCCCTTTAACTTTCATTTTTTCTAAAACAACCATTGCAACAAATGCTAGACATCCAAGAAGTACTAATGGATTTTTAATATCTCCAATAGTAACAAGCGTTACAGGATGATCTCCGACGACACCCATTATCTCCAAACCAATAATTGCTAAGAACAATCCAATACCAGCTCCTATTCCAAGTTTTAAACTTCTTGGAATTGAATTGATTAACCATGCTCTAATTGGTGTTAAGGATATAATTAAGAATAATACACCTGCAACTAAAACTGCACCTAGAGCTGCTTGAGGTGTATATCCCATACCTCCAACTACTCCAAATGCAACAAACGCATTTATTCCCATTCCAGGCGCTAAGCCTATAGGCCAAGTCTTACCGTAAAATGCCATTATAAAACAAGCCAGAGCAGTCGCTACTATCGTTGCAGTAAAAACCGCGCCAAAGTCAAAGAAACCTTTTTCTGGTCCAGCAAATTCTCCAGAAAGAATAAAAGGATTTAAAAACATTATGTATGCCATTGTAAGAAACGTAGTTACTCCAGCAATTACTTCTGTTTTAAAATTAGTTTTATGCTTTCTATACTCAAAATATTTATTCATCATAAAATTCAACCTCCGTTTAATGCTAATTACTCCGATTCGATGAAAAAATCCTTTAAAAGTTAGGTTTAAAGTCATTTTACAACCTGTGGGTAATATTTCTGTTTATAAGTTTAAGGTATAAAATGAATTAACCTTTATGACTAAAATTAAATTTGTTTTTTTTATTATATTTGGCTTTTTGATACTTCTTTCTGCCTGTCAGTCTGTATCTAAAAAAATAGATGAAAAAACTATTCAAGAAGAAAAAGAGTTGAGCAAGTGGTTAAATAAGCCAGAGTCAGAACTTAAAATTGTTTACGGTCAACCCGATAAGATAGAATTTTTAGAAACTAGAAATAGAAATTACATTTATATTACCGAAAAATTTAAAATTAAGTGTGAGAGAAAATTTGAGATAAATCAAAATAATACAGTTATAGGTTTTACTAGTAAAAATTGTTTTTAAAAATTTTTAATTATTAATTTGAGCAGTTTTTAAGATAAAACTATATTCTTCAGCTAACTCTGTGATAGCATTATCACGCCCACTCATACCTCCATGACCAGCAGCTTCCATCTTGCACTTTAATAATTGAGTATTATTATCATTTTTAACATCCCTTAGCTTAGCGATATATTTTACTGGCTCACTGTATAAGACACGATTATCAAACAGAGAAGTAGTAATCAGCATTGAAGGGTAAGATTTATTATCAAGATTATTATAAGGAGAGTAAGAATAAATATATTCGAAGTATTCTTTGCTTTCTATTGGGTTTCCCCATAATTCCCATTCAGCAGGAGTAAGTGGCAGTTTTTCATTTAGCATAGTAGTCATAGTGTCAACAAAAGGTACAAGCAGAAGCATTGAAAAAAATAATTCAGGCGCCATGTTAGCAAGCGCCCCACCAGTTAGCCCACCAGCAGATCCTCCGTAGAAACAAATTCCACCTTTGTAAGTATATCCATGGTCAATTAAATGGTTAGCGCATGCAATATAGTCTAAGAAGGTATTTTTTTTTAATTTCTTTTTTCCTTCTTCATGCCAGACATCGCCAAGATCACCTCCTCCTCTAACATGTGCGATTGCAAAAGTTATTCCTCGATCTACTAAACAAAATCTTGAAGCACTAAATGATGGAGAGATACTATGTTTATAAGCTCCATAAGCATAAAGTAAGATTTTTGTTTTTCCATCTTGCTTAGAATTTTTTAAACGTACTAAGCTAATTGGAATCATTCTGCCGTCATGAGATTTAGCTTTTATTCTCTCCACTATATATTTATCTGGATCATGACCTGAAGGAATTTCAGTTTCTTTCACAAGTTTTTTTTCTTTTGTTAAAATATCATATTCATAAATTTTACCCGGTGTTTTCATACTTTCCCAGCCGACTCTAATTTTAGAAGTGTTTCTATTTTTTTCCATTAAAGAAGCCGCGGGACAACCTATTGCTTCATCAGAAATTTTTATTTCTTCTTCTTCATTAGTTTTTATATTTCTTATAAATAATTTTGGAATAGCATCGGTTTTTTCACTTCGAATAATAAAATCATCTAAAAATTCTAAAGATCCAATAATAGTTTCTTTCTTTGAGGGAATAAATTCTTCTAGATTGCTGATATCATTAATTTTACATCTAAGAATTTTATAGTCTCTGGCATCTTTGTTTGTCTGGATATAAAAATACTCTTTCCAAGAGTCTATTGAATATCGAACATCCTTTTCTCTTTTCTGGAATAATACTGGCTTAATGAAGTTGGTATTTGTTGGAAAAAAATATTCTTCTGTAGTGATATGATCAGAGGAAGAAATTATGAAAAATTTTTCATCTGAGCTCAAACTTATACCACAAGTAAAAGTTTCGTCCTGTTCTTCAAATATTAATTTATCATTATTAACTGGTGTTCCAATTTCATGTTTATAGATTTGTCTAGGTCTATGATATTTATCTAGCTTTGAATAAAAAAAACTTTTACTATCCAAAGACCAAGTTATACTTCCGCTGGTATTTTCAATGATATCCTTTTCATTTTTGTTAATATCAAGATCTCTAAGATAAATTGTAAAATACTCAGATCCTTTAAGATCCAAAGAATAAGCCATATATTTATCGCAGTGAGAAACACTTATACTTCCTAAGCCAAAATATTCTGAACCACATTTTTTCTTTTCAAGGTCTCCGTCGAAATAAATTTCTTCTGGTTTAGAGCCATCTATAAGTTGCCTGATATTTTTTCCATAGTTTCCTTCAGCTTCAGTTTTAGACCAGTAATAATATTTTTTGTCCTTAAATTTTAATGAAGTATCATCTAACTTTATTTTAGATTTAATTTCATTGAAAAGATTTTTTTGTAAGTTTTTTACATCCTTAAAATAATCCTTTGTAATAGAATTATTTTCCTCAATATAATTCCTCACCTCTGGTAATAGTTTATTTGGATCTTTTAAAACCTCTAAAATATTAGGCTGATCTACCCATGCATAATCATCTTCTAATGATATGCCATGATGCTTTTTTACAGACTCTATTTTTTTCAATTTAGGAGTTTTCATGGTAAAAAGTTATATGAATTTGGTTTTGATTGGAACTATCATCTTTGTCATTATTTATCTTTTATTAAATGCATTTGCTAGGGCAAGCTCAAAAAAAATTGCTCTAACTCTTAAAAAAATCGCAGTTTATTTATCTTTAATTCTTGCAGCTATATTTACGATTGGTGGAAAGTTTTTATTTTCCTTACCTTTTTTATTTGTAATTTTAAGTGGATTAAAAATTAAAGGTTTTACTGCTTTGCAAATGTTTCAATTATGGAGACTGATTCAATTTTTAAAAAACTCAGGAAGGTTTTCTCAAGGGCAGTTTAATCAACCTCAAGGGTCATCAAGTGTATCAGTAGATGAGGCTTACAAATTGTTAGGATTAAAGAAAGGATGTTCTAAAGAAGAAGTACTAAAAGTAGCAAAAAAATTACAGCAGAAGATTCATCCAGACAAGAATACAGATGTTAAAACTGAAGAATTGAGCAAACTTGTAAATCAAGCAGCAGATAAAATAATCAAAACTGATTTTAGTTAAGCATTTGAATTGATTTATTATAGACTTCATCAAACGAAATTTTATCTTTTCCAAGAGTGTCATGAGTAGTAGCACCTTTCAAAACTCCTTCAGGCTCAACAGTAATCATTTTTGAACTGTATGAACCATACGCAGCCACAGGACTATCACAAAAAATTGTAAGTGCTTTTACTTTTAAAGCCACAGATATATGAGCCCAACCTGTATCATTTCCTATATATAAATCACAATCTGAAATTATCTGTAAAGATTCTTTAATAGTCATTTTTTCAAAAGAAAAAGAATTTTTTCCTACATTTGAATTCTTAAATTTATTTATAAGATCAATATCATTTTTACCTCCGGCTATATAAAATTTACATTTTATTTTATCATTAATTTTTTCCGCTAGTTTGATATAATTATTAATATCCCATCTTTTTGTTGGACCTGAAGCGCTTACTCCTAAACAAAGATGTTTAAAATTTTTATCTAAGTTATTATTAGTTTTTTTAATAATTAAATTAGGTTCAGTGGAAACAACTTTATTAATTATATCCTCAGTAAAAATTTTTGCACTCAATACAATATTATCTTTACTTTTAAAAAGTGGATATTGGTTAATTGATTTAATCCCTGCTAATCGTGCAACTAAGTTATATCTTAAAGATGAGTTAAAAATGAAAATTTTATCAAAATTTCTTTTTTTTAAATCTTTTGTTAATTTAAACATTCCACCCACACCATCCATATCTTTCTCAAGAATAATTATTTCATTAATGTGGCTATCATCAGCAAAAAGATCTTTTGCCTTAGAGTTATCTTTAGCTAGTAAAGAAACGGGTGTTTTAAATTTTTTTGATATAGCTTGTATGTAGGAAGTGAATAAGACTTGATCTCCAATTCCTTTTCTAGCGTTAATACAAAGAATTTTCATACTTGATTCTAACTATATAACTTAGATAAAATAAATTAGGTAAGATTATGATAACTAGAGGCGTATATTCAGCAACTTGTAGTATTTTAAACGAAGATTATTCATTAAATGTGGATGCTACAATTGCACATGCAGCATTCACAATTAATAGTGGTTTACATGGGGCCATATTTTTTGGCTCTACAGGCCAGAGTCAGTTAATTTCAATTTCTGAAAAAAAGGATCTAATTGCTAAAATTGCGAACCATAAATTAAAAAAACAATTCTTTTTAGGGACTGGATGTAATTCATTAAAAGAAACAATAGATTTGATAAAATATGGGTTTGAATATGGTTTTAAAGATTTCCTAATTATGCCCCCAGCATATTATAAAGGCAATTCTGATGAAGGTGTATTTAATTTTTATTCATTTATTATTTCGAAAGTTCCTAAAATTAAAATTATTTTATATAACTTTGAATTACTAAGTGGGTATAAATTTTCTGTTGAAGCCGTTACAAAACTTGTCAAGACTTTTCCAGATAATATAATTGGATGCAAAGACTCAACTTCCAATTTATTTGAAAATTTAAAACTTCCAAATTTTTTGATGTTTCCAGGAACTGAAAAAAAATTACTAACAGGACTAGAGTTAGGCAACAGCGGAATAATCTCAGCTATCTGCAATGTAACTGCACCACTTGCAAGAAAAGTTTTTGATGACTTCGAAAAAAAGAAAAAACAAACACAAAATGATAAATTAATTGCAGTTAGAGAAGTGTTTGATAAGTATAATCTAATATCTGCTCTGCATAGTTATATGTCTACAAAAGATAATAACTTTAAAAATTTATTGCCTCCCTTAGATCTTTTAAACCCAACTAAAAAAAAAGAATTAATTGATAAACTAGATAATTTAAAATTTGTAGTTAAGGATAATTTAGCGGCTTAGATATGATTTTAGCGAGAGTATTTTCAAACATTTATAAAGAGGGTGGAATTATACTAATTGACTCTAAAGGTCAAAAATATATTTGTGGCAATCCAAGAAAAGACAATCCTATCACTATTAAATTGTTGAAAGAAAATCTTAATTGGAAACTCGTCTTAGATCCTGAGATAGAATTTCCCGAAGCTTATATGAGAAATGAAATATTAATTGAAAACGCATCGTTAAAAGAATTTTTAATGGATTTAGTTAAAAATTTAGGAAGGCGAGAAGTAAATTCAGCAAGTTATATTTCTAAAAAAATATTTCAGTTGTGGAGATATTTGTCAAATTTTAATTTACCAGGCAAGTCTAGAAAAAATGCCGAGCATCATTATGATATCGGAGGTGAGAAAGGTGAAAAACTTTATGATATATTTTTAGACAGAGATCATAGATTATATTCATGTGCTTATTGGAAAAATGACACAAAAACTTTAGAGGAAGCACAAAAAAATAAAATAAATCACATTGTAAAAAAATTAGATATTAAACATGGACAAAGAGTCTTAGAGGTTGGATGCGGTTGGGGAGGAATGGCTTTTGAAATTGCAAAACAAAAAGGTTGCGAAGTGAAAGGTATTTCTTTAAGCAAAAATCAAATTAGATATTGTAAAGATAAAGCAAAAGAACTGGGTTTAGACAATCAAGTGAGTTTTGAGCTAGCTGATTATAGAGAAATCAACGGTGAATATGATAGAATTTATTCAGTTGGAATGTTTGAGCATGTAGGAAAAAAGTTTTATAAAGCTTTCTTTGAGTCAATGAACAGGTTGCTCAAGGATGATGGTATATTCTTGCTTCACACTATAGGTGTAGTTGATAAACCTTCTCCCCCAAATAAATTTATAAACAAATATATCTTTCCAGGTGGCGTGTGCCCGTCATTTAGTCAAATTATAGAACCTATAGAAAAAACAGGCTTAATAGTGTCTGATACAGAAACGCTTATTAGACATTATGACAAAACACTAGAAAGTTGGTTAGAAAGATTTTTAGCTAAAAAAAACTTAGTTAAAGATCTTTTTGACGAGAAATTTGTAAAAATGTGGGAGTTTTATTTAGCAAGTTGTGCTGCTGCTTTCAGATATAGAGACTTAGCTGTTTTTCAATTACAAATTGTGAAAAACTTCCAGTCAGCTCACAGAACAAGAGACTATATATATTCATAAAACCTGATATTTAATTAAATACAGGCATGAAAAAAAAGAAAAGAAAATTTAGGAAAAAATCTCTAAAGAAAAAGTCTAGAAAAAAACCCTTAAAAAAAAAGAATAAGAGAATTTTAAAGAAAAGAAAAAAAAATAAAACTAGAAAAAAGAGATCAAAAAAGAGATTTAAATCTCCAAGAAAAACAAGAACTGTCATACTTGGTCTGCTAAAAGCTAATGAGAAGCTGAAATCAGTTTTTACGTTTAATTTTAATTTAGATCAGTCACTTCAAAATTTTTTTCAAGGTATATCTGATAAGATTTCAGAAATCAAAGAAGTTATTCAAGAAGAAAGAGAAAAACAAAAACGTCTTAAACTTCTAGCTATGGAGAAAGAGAAAAAAGAGATTCAAAATAAATTAAAGACAGAGCAAGAGAATGATTTAAAAGCTAAAGAAAAAGAATTAAAGGAAGAGATTAAACTTGGAAAAGAGAGAAAACAAGAATTACAAAAATTTATAAAACTCGAACAAGCAGAAGTAAGAAGAGAACAGGCTGAAAAGCAAAGAAAATTTTTAGAGCAAATTAAATTAGAGAAAAAAATTGAAAAATTTAGAAAACGTGAAGCTTTAGAAATAAAAAATCTTGAGAGATTTGTATTAAGTCAACAAAGAGAATCTTATGCAGATGTCCAGGAACGTATCGATAAAATAAAACAAAAATATCAAGCATTAAGAGATCAAAAAATAAGAGAAAGAGTTGAACAACTAGGAGTTAAAGTTGAAGAAGGTGACGATAGAGCGGCATTACTTGAAAAAGAAAGAGTTTACAATTTAGAAAGACAAAAAATTGAATTTGCTTTAGAGAGTTTCTATAGGTCTGCGCACAGCTTATGTTTTCAAATTAATAAAAGATATATTCCAAAATATTTAAGCATTCTAAGACTGATTGATAGACGTTTTGAGACAAGTGAAATTTTTATTAAATGGGATGATGCACCTGATGAAGAATGGTTAATTTTGATTTATCTTAAAAATAATTCTCCTGATGCAGGCATAATAATAGAAGATAAAACTGATCCTGAGAGAAATATTTCTCACGAATTTAAATCAAATGAAATATTCAAAGCTTCAGATATGATGGTAGACGCTTTGACAAAACTTCTTGATAGAGAAAGAAATAAAAGAAAAGCTAGTTAATTAATTCATCTAATTTTTTAATCTCACCAATTTTAAATATAATTGCTTCTTCTTTTTTGTAGCCAAACTTTTCGGCATTTGCTTTAAATCTAATCGGTGGTTCCCAAATTGGCTCTAAACTTAATATTGCAGTGCCCCAATGCATTCCAACTACTTTTTTAACTTTAAGATCTCTCATAAGTGACAGGAGTTCTTCAGGGTTTGCATGAGCTGTAGATTTGTCTTTGACATTTATAATTGGAAAAAAATTATAAGCACCAATGTTTCCAAAACCTAAATCAATTGGGCCAAATTTTTCTCCCAACTCTTTATAAAAGGGAGCAGGCCCAGTATCGCAGGCAAAAAAGATTTTTTTACCTTTATATTCAATTAAAAAACTCCCCCAAAGACTTCTATTAGTATTTCCATCACCCCAAATCCAACGTTTACTCCAATGTTGTGCTGGCAACATTGTTATTGTGATCTCGTCATTAATTTCAACTTTGTCAAACCAGTCCATCTCTTTTACGTTATCTTTTTTGTATCCATTTCTTGTAAAATATTTTCCAAGCTTTAAAGGCACAAGAACTTTTGTATTTTTGTAAGGAAAGTTATTTATTGTTTTTTGGGACATGTGATCAAGATGGTTGTGGCTCAGCAAAAATAAATTTATCTCTGGAAGTTCTCTCAATTTTAAAGGAGGTTTAATATATTTTTTCGTACCAAAACCAAAATAACCATAATATTTTTCAAAAACTGGATCAGTTATAATTGTAGTATTCCCGAGTTTAATAATAAAGCTCGCGTGATCAAGCCACATAACATATGAGTCTGATTTATGTTTCTCAAGATTTTTTAAAACTATTTGTCTATCAACAACATGCTCGGGCGGATAATCAATTTTAAGTTTCTTTTTTTCTTCTCTAAAAAGCTTCCAATTCCATTTAAAATTAGGATCTCTCTTTGGTCCGCCTTCTAAGTTTCTAAAAGCAAATAGCTTTCCGTCTTTGTAAATGTGATGATAGGGTTTTTGGTCCATAGCTAATAAATTTGAGTTAAAAGAAAAGAAGAATATAGAAAAAATAATAAGGGGTCTATACATAAACCCCTTATTAACATAAATAACAAAAATTAATAATTAATTTAGCTATCTAAACAGTTTGCTTTATTTATTCTTTTGTCAAAATCCTTTGCGGCATCTTTACTCACAAACCACACGTAAGATTTTTCCTGCAGTTGTTTTGCGTCAGAAGCGGTGCAACGCTCTCCAAATTTGACTTTAGCCAAGTTGCTACCAGCACAATTAGTTAACAAAAACAACAAAGATAAAATAGATAATATTTTCATAATATTAATTTGATAAAAAAATCTGTGTTTTGATTGGCATAAATTAGTCCAAAAAAAGAAATTAAACTCTATTGTTTTTATTTATAAAATTGATTAAATTGGTTTGTGAAACTCAATAAACAAAATAATAAAGTAGCAATCATAATGGGGTCACAATCTGATTATCCCGTTATGAAGGATTGTGAAAAAATTTTAAAAATTCTTAAAGTTAAATATCAAGTTTTAATAGTAAGCGCCCATCGAACGCCAAAACGTATGTTTATATTTGCAGAAACTGCTGAAAAAAATGGTTTTGGGGTGGTTGTGGCTGGCGCAGGTGGAGCGGCACATTTACCTGGTATGGTGGCATCTTTAACAACATTGCCTGTTTTGGGAGTGCCCATAGAAACTAAAAAATTGAAAGGCCTTGATAGTTTACTATCAATGGCACAAATGCCAAAAGCCGTTCCTGTAGGTTGTTTAGCAATTGATGGCGCATTTAATGCTGGATTGCTCGCAGCATCCATCATTGGCAACTCAGACTCAAAAATAAAATCTAATTTAGAAAAGTGGAGACGTATTCAAACTCAATCCATTAAAAAAAAACCTAAATAATTAATGTCAGACATTACTTTAGGAATTATAGGCTCTGGTCAGTTAGGATCTTTATTATGTAAAGCTGCCAAAAAGCTTAATATCAAAACTGTTGTTATTTCTGACGATGAAAAAGGGCCAGCACAAAATTACACGGATCACTTCATATTTGCTAAATATGATGACAAAGAAAAGGTAAAAGAATTTATCAGCAAAGCAGATGTAGTTACTTATGAATTTGAAAACATTCCTATTGAAATATTAAAAAGCATAAATAAAGAAAGAAAAGTTTTACCTAAACCTGACATCAATCAGACTGTTCAAAATAGGAAATTAGAAAAAACTTTTGTAAACAACCTTGGTATTAGGACTACAGAGTGGGCTTTTATAAAATCAGCTCAAGATGTTAAAAAAAATGAAAAACTTTTACCTGGAATCTTAAAAACAAATACACTTGGTTATGATGGGCATGGACAATTTGTTTTAAAATCTCTAGACGATATTAAGAAAGACTGGTGTTTTACTGCTGACTATATTTTAGAAAAAAAAGTAAATCTGAGTAGAGAAATTTCAGTTATAATTACAAGATTTAGCAATGGTGAAATTTATACGTATGAACCCATCGAAAATATTCATAAAGATCAAATTTTAAAATATTCGAAAATACCCGCAGACATTAGTGATGAAATATTTAAAAAAGCCCAATCTAATGCAAAACTTATTGCCGAAAAATTAGATTATATAGGTACTATGTGTGTCGAATATTTTATCGATCAAAAAAATAATTTATTAGTCAATGAGATTGCGCCTCGAGTTCACAATTCGGGCCATCTAACCATCAATGCTTTTAATATTAGTCAGTTTGAAAATCATGTTAAAGCAGTGTGTGGATTAAAAAATGACAAAGTTCAAAAAATATCTAATGCCGAAATGATAAATATTCTAGGTAAAGAAATTGAAGAATATAGAAGCAGGTCTTTTGGTGATAAAGAATTCTTCTTTGATTATCAAAAAGAGGTAATAAAAGATAAAAGAAAAATGGGACATCTTACTATCTTAAAGAAATAATTATTTCATCGTAATACGGTGCATTACTCTTCTACAGTTTTTAATTTCACTGGCCATATGCAAAATACTTAAGTTGTCCCAGAGACAAATGTCACCTTTTGACCATTCATAAGAAAAAATAAATTCCTTTTTATTTACGTGATCTATTAAATACTTTTTTAGATAAACTGCATCTTTTTTATCAACATTTTTGATTTCCATTAAATGACCTGGAGAAACATATAAAGTCTTTTTACCGTTTACCATTTTTACGATTGGGTGTTCAGCTTCCATACTGTCAGAAGATTTAATTCCCATTTCTTTTTCTCTTTCAAGTCTTGTTACTGCTATAGGGCCTGCTGAAGAAAAAATTCCCGTAGCATTTTTAATCTTATGTTTGACTTCATCTGGTAATTTTTTATAAGCATTAAATCCTGATGAAAAGATAGTATTGCCTTGGCCGTTAGGAATCTCTATTCCCATCAGCATAGTATAACGAGGTCTATCATTGGCTAAATAACTTGTATCCTGGTGCAACCAACTAGATCCAAAACTTAAATTTTTATCTTCAGGCTTTCTTTCAATGACATTGATAAATGGAAATTTTTTATCTAATCCTTTTAATCTAGGGTAGATAACTGGCGTTCCTATACTTTTCGCAAAGTTTTGATAAGCTTCAGGATCTAAACTTTGTTTTTTTATAAAAATAACTCCAAATTGGCTTAAAATATCTTTTATCTCATTAACTTGTTTCTGTTCTAAGTTTTTTAACTCAATACTGTTAATGTAAGCACCTACATTATTTGTTCCAGGAGTAATAGATAGATTGCTCATTTAATTTATAGGCTTAATTAAAGCTGGATCATTATTTACAGGATTATTTACATCTTTTGATATTACGTGAAATTTTAAGTTAGGTGGTTTAATAGAATTTAAAATTTCCATAGCTTCTTTTTTAACGTTTAAATAATTATTAATTTGACTTTGATTAATAATTAAAGGTTCTCTATGGTGAATTTCACTAATTTTTTCAGTCGCTTCTCTGGTAATGATGCAAAATTGATTGTTTTGATGAATGGCAGCAAAAAACATAATTTTATCGTCATCTTTGGTAAAGTAATAAGGTACTTTATTTTTATCTTCTCGTTTCCATTCATAGTAACCATCAGCTGGAACTACACATCTTGAAGCTTGTATTAAATTTTTAAAAGTTACTTTTTCCATAAGAGTTTCTTTTCTTGCATTAATTAGTGGAGAAAATTTATCAAGTTTTTTGGACCAAGCAGGCACTAGTCCCCACTCACATAATTCAAGGGCTTTTCCATTTGTGTAGGATTTTATAATCGGTAATTTTTGTGAAGGATGAGCATTAAAATTGTCTGAGTCTTCAACTTTTATATTAGTTTTGACAAGATCTCTTGTCTTACTAACAGGTTTAGATATTACGTACCTTCCACACATTATTTTTTTCTCTTTTCTCTCTTCAGTTTTCTTTTTTCTTTAAGACTAAGTTTAGCTTTTTTCATAAAGCTCCTATCCTTATTGCTCTTACCGCTATATCTTTTAGACATTTATTGTTTTCATATTCTTTTTACTAATTTTCTTACTCTTTCCATATGTTTTGCAAATTTCTCTTTTGTCATTCCAGGTAAAACTTCATAAAATCTTATATAGGTCGTCTTCATACCTCCAAGCTTAAGAACCCCAGCCTTTATTCTTCTAAAAGGAATATTTTGAAACCAGGTTTGAATACTAAACCAGTTACCTCCATAACTCATAGACATAATCGCCTGACGATCTTTCATAGCGCCAGCTACCGGGTATCCCCAATTACCAACAAGTCTTTTGAAAGAAAAAAACCATTTAGGAGCAAGAACTAGATCTATCCAATTTTCTAAAATCGCTGTTGCTCTTAAATTATAACAAGGAGAGATCATAAATAGCACATCACTTTTTTCTAACCTTTTTCTATAATTTAAAATCTGTTCACTAGGTTCTGAACCATCGTAGAAAGGTATTGCTTTTTCTTCATGTAAATTTATTAGATCAATTTGATGACCTAACTTTTTAGCTTCAGAGACAAAAGTATCTCTAATTTCCTGGTTAAAACATTTTTTCGTATTATGATGCCCGTAAACAATAAAGATTCTTTTAGACATATTATTTTTCTGTATCGCTTTCTTTATCTTTCCAAAACCACATGCCACCTCCTAATCCAATAAAAATTGCAGATATTATCCAAGCATATTCCTGTTCGCTGTATAAGACTAGACCTCCAAATACTATTGCAATTATTCCTAAGGTTTTGTTATTCATTTTACAGCCATTGATAGTTTAATTGTTATACATTATAATACATTTACCATCCACATGGTAAGAAAGTGGCTCATCTACATGAGTTAAAAGTAGGTTGAATAATATAAAACAAGGAGAGTGTTATGGGTAGACACACAAAATTGTTAAATGAATTCAGCCGAAGCAAATCTCAGGCTGAAATTCTAAACAAAATGCTTAAGTCCAGAAAAGCAGTAGAAGCAAACGCGAATGGTACTTCTGGATATAGAATTAAGGAAGGCACGAATGCCGGAAAAGTTCTAAAACATTTAAAAAAATCGTCTGAGAATATTTAACTTTTATAGAGAGGGGTTTTAAAACCCCTCTCAAGCCTTTACAATCTTCAAGATGGAAAAACAAAATTTCTATGACTTAAACTTTGATCAGCTTAAGGCATTTTTGGTAGAATGTGCAGAAGTTGAGCCAGGAAAAGCTAAAATGAGATCCCAACAGCTTTTTAATGCTGTTTACAAGAAAAATATAAAAAGTTTTGATGAGCTAACAACATTTGGAATTGAGTTAAGAAATAAAATTAAAAATTTGATTAGTTTGGATAAACCAAAAATTATAGATATTCAAAAATCTAGAGATGGAACAATCAAATTTCTTTTAGAACTTCAAGACAAAAGAAATGTTGAAACAGTTTTAATTCCAGATAAAGCACAAAGCAGATATACGATTTGTTTATCAGTTTCAGTGGGGTGCTACCTGTCTTGTGAATTTTGTGCAACCGCTCAAATTTCTAAAAATTTGGTTAGAAACTTATCTCCAGGGGAAATTATTTCTCAAATTATTTTATGTAAGGATTATATTGACGATTGGTCCACTCAAAAAAAGATTACAAATCAAGTTTTAATGGGCGAAGGATCTCCTTTTTTAAATTTAGACAATGTTAAAATTGCTATAGATAATTCAAAAAATAAGGATGGTTTAGAATATGGAAGAACAAGAATAACAGTTAGCACTGTAGGTGTTGGAATTAAAAAGGATAATATAGATGCTATTGAATGGGCAGCTAATGAATTAGATGTTTATCTAGCATGGAGTTTACATAGCTCAATACCAAAACATAGATCAGAATTAATGCCTATTAATGATAAGTATTCAATTAATTCATTAATACCTCAATTGAAAAAATATTATGAAAAAACAAAATTACCAATTTTTATTGAGTGGATATGCTTAGATGAAAATTTAACAAACGATCACGCTAAAGAATTAATTAAGATTATGAAAAAAGTACCTTCAAAATTAAATTTGATAGAGTTTAATCCTTTATCAAACAAAGATTTCAAACCAGCTACTCAAGAAAATATAGATAAGTTTTCTAAAACAATTCAAGAAGCAGGATTTCTCTCTTTGTTTAGAAGAAGCAGAGGTAGAGACATTAATGCATCTTGTGGATCGCTAGCGAATAGTAAAGCTACGCTAAATGAATAACTTACATATTTTTTTAGGTGCCACAGTTGCGGATGCAGCAACTAGACCTCTGCACTGGGTTTATGATCCAAAAAAATTAAATCAATACATTAAAGGAAAAAAAGAAATTGCCTTTTTAAAAAAAAGTAGGAGTCCATTTTATTCAATCAAAACAGGCAAAGTTTCTGGTTACAATGATGTCGGACAAGTAATGTTTAAAACACTAATTTCAACAAAGAAAAAATCAGATGTTTTAAAAAATTTTAAAAGAAATGTTGTCAAAAACTTTGGACCAGGTTCAGCTTATTGGAAGAATTTAAAAATCAGAAAAAAATATAAAAAGATTAAATGGAAAGGGCCTATGAATGGTCCTTGGATCCACCAAAACATACTAGAAACTATACAAAATATTAAAACTAAGAAGAGCACAACTGGAGGCAAAAAGGTAAACGAGTCTGATGGTTATTGCGCCACTTTACCATATTTTCTTTATAATAACTCAGAGACAGATCTAAAAAGAGTTATAAAAAGTATAGCTAACTCAAAAATAAGTGAAACTTACGCATTAGCAAAATTAAAGATTATTGATTTAGCAATGAAAGGCGAGAAAAGGCCTATAAATACTTTTGCTCAAAAGTATGGAAAAAAACGATATTTCAAAGAAGTTGTTACTAATATTAAAAAGGTTTTAAGATTAAAAAAACATAACCATACTAAAGTTGTAAAGAAATTTGGAAAAGCGTGTAGTTATCCTGGTACTTTCATGGGCTCCATTCATGCCATGATCACTTCCAGTAATTATAAATCTGCGGTTATAAAAACTATTAAAGCTGGTGGCTGTAATTGTTCTAGAGCTAATTTTGTAGGAGCTTATTTTGCTGCTTATAAAGGTTTAAAAAATATTCCTTCACCTTGGATTAAAAAAACAATTCCTGCAAATAAAATAATTAAACGGATCGGTTTAATCTGATTTTAAACCATCTTCGTCTCGGTTTTTAATTTTTTCACCAGTCTTATATTTGTAATCGTGTTTTTCACCTAATCCAACTTGTTTCTTTATAGTGGAAATCTGTATCTCCAATTCTTTAATTTCTTTTGAAATATTGTTTTTTTCAGACTCAGTAACTTTACCATCTTTTATAGCACTACTAACAGTCTCCGAAACATCACCTAATTCTTCTAAAATTTTTGTCACTGTTTTACGAATTTCATCGGGTTTATAATTAGATGATACACCAGTAGCTTTATCTAAAATTGTTTTATAACTATCTAATAAAGGCGTTCCCAAGCCATTATTTCTGCAGTAAATATCCAAATCAACAGCATCTTTTAAATCAATATGTCTGCCAGGATGCTGGGGATTACTTTTTTTAAGAAAAGTATCAATTCCTTTGCCTGTAGCTTCTCTTAGACCCTTATCGCCTATTTTTTCAATTATATCTTTGACTCCATCTTCAATTGAGTAAGGATTTCGCTTTATATTACGTTTTTTACTCATATTTCGCATTCTATTTAGTTTTTTCTTGTCCGTAAACAACCAATTTAAACGACGGGTTTAATTAATCCAATTGCAATAGGGTTTTTATATGAACAAAAAAATAGAAAGGAAAAACATATGAGACAAAGCTCTGATCGAACTCTAATTAATATCATCAGAAATTCTCTCCGATTTGGATATATTGGCATCGGTCAGAGCTTTAGAAAAACTTTATTAATTATTATCATTTTCTCCGCCCTGGCTTCCTGCGCGTATAAACCTGTTGTGGATACCGGAGGAAGATCAGGTACTTTTAAAAGCGACAGGGCATCAGAGATCACGAACGATCTCCAGCATTGTAAAAAAATAGCTAAAGATAATAGCTCTTTAATTGAGGACTTTTCTTATTGGTTATGGTCTCCAAATGCTGAGACAAAATCAAAAGTAATTTACAAAAAATGTTTAACTAACAGAGGACATAGCGTTTTAAATTAATATGAAAACAAAGCAATTTAATAAGGTTAAACCCTACTGCTATATCTTGATAAGCTTATCTGGTTCTAGAATAGGTTTTAAATATTTTGGTTTCAGATACAGAAATGTCTTTGACAAAAGATCTCCTAGAGAAGATTTTGGAAAATATTATTTTAGTTCCAGCTCATCTCATAAAAAAAAATTTAAGAAAAATCCCGAAAATTATAAATTTGTACTACACTCGACCTTTGACACAATAAAAGAGGCTCGTTCCTATGAACGTAACTATGTTCATAAATATTGCGTTCGTTCAACTTTATGGTCCAATAAAGGAGCATACCCACATATACCAGCAACTAAAGAAATAAGAAAAAAAATTTCTAGAGCAAATAAAGGAAAAAGAACTGGAAAAGAAAACCCCTTTTATGGAAAAAAACATAAAAAAAAAATAATTAAACTTTTGAGAGAATTTGGCAAAACAAGAAAAGTTCCAGAAGAAAGGAAAAAACGCTATTCAATAATTTTTAAAGGCAAAAATAATCCCAATTACGGAAAAAAACATTCTATCGAAGCTAAAAAAAAAATGTCAATAGCTGCAAAAAATAGAGTTCTGAGCGAAGAAACCAAAAGAAAAATATCACTAGCTGTAAGCGGTGAAAAAAATGGAATGTTTGGAAAAAAACATTCACAAAATGTTAAAAATTATATTTCAAAAATTAATAAAGGCGGAATTCCTTGGAACAAAGGTTTAAAACTTAAAAAAATGAATGAAAGGAGGGCAAATGTCTAAAAAAAAGAACAAAACTAAAGAAAATCATAAAAATGAAAATAATTTTTATGAAGATCTCGAACCATGTGGAAGAGATCTAGCTGAAATGCTTCAGGATGAAAAAGCATTTATGGAGGAGAACCCAGACTATGATCCTGAGGATCAATGGACACAGATGCAAATTGATATCGCTAGAGGAAAATAAAATTGTGAGGTATATTGAAATATGGATTCGATAATTATAGTTTTAGTAATATTGTTAGTTATTATTAATATTGGAGTAATTTTCTTTTTAATAAGAAATAAGCCTGAAAAACCAGTAAACCCAGAGCAGACTTTTAAAGATGAGTTTAACTCATTCAAAGAAACTTTTGGTCAATCTTTTGGTTCAATGAGCAAGGAGATCGCAAAAGATATGACTGGAGCTTTGACTAAAGTTGATGAAAAAGTTTCAGTTTTTAACCAGCAAGTCAGTGAGCTTAATAAAAGCCAAGATAATTTTAGTAGAATTTTAAGTGGTGTAAAAACATATGGAACACTTGCAGAATTTGGATTAGGTGCTCTTCTAAAAGACTTATTACCCGCATCACAATTTATAGCTAATGCAAAAATGAAAGATGACACATCTGAGACAGTTGAATTTGCTATTAAACTTAAAGATGTCTTGTTACCAATTGATAGTCATTGGCCGGTTGAAAAATATAAAGCGATTGATGACGCGTACAATGCCAATGATAAAGAGGCACAGGCAAATGCCAGAAAAGAATTGGCAGCAGCTTTTAGACTAAAAGCTAAAACAGTGAATGCAAAATATATAGCCCCACCTAAGAGTACAGATTTTGCAATTATTTACGTTCCGACTGAAGGACTATTTTCTGAACTCTCAAGCTATAGAGATCCAAAAACAAAAGAATTATTATTACAAGAACTTAGAACAAAATATAAGGTTACGGTTTCCGGGCCAAACACTTTATCTGCTTTGCTACAATCTTATCATTTAGGATTTCAGACACTCAAAGTTCAACAACATGCTACTCAAATCTATACGGATTTAAGAAATATAAGCTCTAGGTTTGAAAAGCATTTTGATGGAATTAAAGATCTAAGAAAGAAATTAGAACAAGCTATGACTGCTACCGATGGTTTTGGTAGAGATGCTAGATCAATAATGAATACGCTTGGAAACATAAAAGATCCTGAGCAAATAAAAGACTCGCTGAAAGAAAATCCAGAAAAGATAAAAGTTTTAAAGTAAATCAATATGTCAAATTTTGTCTTTTATGATTTTGAGACCAGCTCATCTAATAAATTTTGGGGTCAGATCATCCAAATCGGGGCGGTGCTAACAAATGATAATTTAGAGGAATTAGATCGTTTTGATGCAAGATGTAGATTAAATCCAGGAATTATTCCTGAAGCAATGGCTTTGATAGTAAACAAAACTTCACCGAAAATGTTAAAGAACTCTAATCTTTCACACTATCAAATGATAAGAAGTTTTGTTGAAACTCTACAACGTTGGGGAAAAGCTACTTATATTGGATTCAACAGTATTGAATTTGACGAAGAATTTTTAAGGTCTACTCTTTTTCAAACTTTAGAATATCCATACATTACTAGTACTAACGGCAATACTAGGGGAGACGTCTTAAGTCTTGCTCGTGCTGCAAATCTCTATTATCCAAATACACTTAAAAATTCAGTAAATGAGAAAGGCAATGACGTTTACAAATTGGATCAAATGGCGCCTTTAAATGGAATTGATCATGGAGATGCCCACAGTGCAATAGGAGATGTCATGGCTACAGTTGGTATAGCTAAGTTAATCGCTAATAAAGCACCCAATGTTTGGAAAGCTAGTTTGTTAACTTTGGATAAAAACCAAACATTAAAATTGATCCAGAAAGAGTTACTATTTTGCACTAATGAATATTTTTACGGAAAAAGCAGACCTTATGTTCAAACTTTTATTTGCCAACATCCTCAATATCAATGGCCATTATGCTTCGATTTAAGACATGATCCCAACATTTATTTAAAAATGCCAATTCAAGAACTTACAGCAGCTATGAAAAAACAACCGAAATTTATAAGAACTGTAAGACACAATAAGCATCCTGTTATAATGAACCCATCTTACGGTGATAAATTTGATGAATATAAAATGATTGGAACAGCCAAATTGGAATCAAGAGCTAAACTTGTAAAAGATAATAAAGAATTTGCAGAAAAAATTGCATCTATAAAGCGTTTTGAAATTGAAGAAAAAGAACAATCTAAATCCCAGGAGGATTTATATAGCGAAGAAAGCATTTATACTAAGTTTACTTCTAATGAAGACAATAAGATAATGCCTGAATTTCATAAGGCAGATTGGAACAAAAAATTATCAGTTCTAACTAAATTTAAAGACGAAAGACTTCAACATTTTGGAAAAAAACTTCTTTATATGGAAAAACCTGAAATTTTGAGTAAGACAGAGTATAATTTAATTCATAAGGACATAGCTAAAAAACTGCTAAGCACAAATAATGAAAAATGGAATACAATTCCAAGAACTTATTCGGAAATAGATACTCTTAGAGCTAAATTTGAAAAAGAAGAACAACCTGAAAAGCTAGTCATCCTCAATGAAATTAACGCATACGTTGAAGATTTAGAAAAACTTTACTCTTCTGTTTAGTTGACTTTAAATTAAAATTATTTATTAAAGATGTATGGCAACTATTAAATCAACAGATGAAACTTTTGAAAAACTTAAAAAAGAACATAAGAATTTATATTTAGATTTTTGGGCACCATGGTGCGGGCCTTGTGTTCAAATTTCTCCGATTCTAGAAGAAATTTCTAACGAGATGAAAGATGTTACAATAGCAAAGCATAATATTGACGAAGAACCAAATGTTCCAACGCAATTTTCTGTGAAAGGAATTCCAACTATGATTCTTTTTGTTAATGGCGAACAAAAAGCTATTAAAGTTGGTGCTACAAATAAAGCTGACCTTGTTGATTTTCTTAAGAAAAATAAAATTTAATTTTTATTTAGAATATTTCCTGCAAAATACAAACTACCAAAGCAACAAATTACCTTTTCTTCTTTCGAGGTAATTTTTTTCAATGACTCTTCAAAACTTTTAGAAGTTTCTGAATCATAATTATTTTTTTTTGCTATTTTTAATAATAATTTATTTGATAAGCCAGCAGATTCATTTTCTATAGGTATAGTTATAATCTTTTTAAAAATTCCTTTGAATTGTTTTATAAACCTGTCTGGATCTTTATTTTTTGTCATCGCCCAAATACCATAAATGGGAACTTTAAGAGTTTTAAGGTAGTTATATAGATTTTGACCACTAGTTTCTGAGTGACACCCGTCTATTAAGATTCTTTCACTTTTAAATATCTTTTTACTTAGTTTACCATTGTGCAGATAGTCAATCCTTGCTGGATACCTAATTTTAGGAATCACGTTTGATATTACTTCTTTATTAATTTTAAGATCTAAAGCAATGTTTATAGCCAAACATAAATTTTCTAATAGACCTTTTGAATGTATATATTTTGTATTTAATTTTATCATTATTTTATTATCTTTGTAAAAGAAATGATTTCTTAACTTTATGAGCTTCCAAGAACTCGAGTATTTGATTTGGCTTTTATTATTTTTTAATAATCGTTTTATTTTTTTCAAAACATTCGGTTTTTGTTTTCCAATATGAATATCAGTAAATTGACTTAAAAAACCAACTTTCTGTTTGATAACTTCATCTAAAGTTTTTCTTCTAAGGAAATTTAAGTGTTGTTTATTTATATTAACTACTATTTGTTTCAGGGGAAAATCAATTACATTATTTGAGTCTAACCTCCATAAAGCCCCCGCTTCTTGTATGCAATAGTCATTCTTCTTTTGAGAGGCATTTATTATGAAAATTAATGTAAGAACTTCATAGACAGTTAATGGTATTCTTAATTTTTCAATAATCTTAATTGTTTTTTTGATTTCAGAATGAGTTAAGTAATCTTTACCCATCCAGAATCTTTCTCTAATATCTCTTAAACTTGGTGAAACATGTGTAGAGACAGTTTGTTTGTTACCTTCTATAAAAAACTTCAACGCAGTGAGTACACTAAATTTTCCATCACTTCCTATTATTTGGATAACATTAGTTAGTTTTTTCTCGGGGTAGTCTAATTTTTTTAAGGCTAATTTAATTCTTTTGAGATCGAAATTAACTGTTTTATTAAAAAGCTTATGATTAGCTAGCTGATTGTATAGATTGATCGATTGAGTCATTAGATGACTCATTCTTAGCCTGAGCTTCTGCTTTTTTCAATAATACATTTAATAAAGTTCCTATAGTTGGGTTTAAATATTTTCTTTCAACCACAAGGTCAATACCACCATGATCTTTCACATACTCTGCTGTCTGAAATTCCTCTGGTAAAGTTTCTCTTACTGTGTCTTGAATTACACGTCTTCCAGCAAAACCAATAGTCGCTTTAGGTTCTGCAATTAAAATGTCTCCTAACATAGCCCAAGAAGCTGTAACTCCCCCAGTTGTTGGATCAGCTAAAACAACAATGTATGGAATATTCTTTTTCTTTAATTCGTTAACTGCCAAAACAGTTCTAGACATTTGCATCAATGCAATAGAAGACTCCATCATACGTTGGCCTCCTGAACAACTAAAAAAAATAAATGGTATATTATTTTCTATGGAATGTTGAACACCTGCTATGAATGCTTCTCCAGAAGCAGCACCAAAAGATCCGCCGATGAATCTAAAATCTTGAGCACCTACAATAACATCAATATTTTTAACTTTACCCTTTGCTATTGAAACAGCATCATCTTGTTTTGTGATTTTTCTAGCAGTCTTCAGTCTATCTGAGTATTTCTTATTATCTTGAAATTTTAAAGGATCATCTTTTGGAAGAGGAGTTTCTATTAACTCATATTCTTTATTATCAAAAAAAGTTTCAAATCTTTCTTTGCAAGACAACTTATGATGCACTCCACATTTAGGGCAGCATTTAAGATTAGATTGTAGATCTTCCTTATAAATTAAATTCTTACATCCACAAGTAGTCCAAAGATTTTCTTCAGATTTTGACGATCTTTTTTCAAATAATGATTTGATTTTTGGTTTTATAAATTTTGTTATCCAATTCATAGAATCTTATTTTTTAAACTGTATACCAATTTATCTAACTTTGTGACAGGATTTTGTCCTTTTTTAATAGAATTAGTAATAGTTTTGCATAACTGACTGCCTACAACTAATCCATCAGCAGCTTTGAGAGAAGATATCGTTTTACTTGTTATTCCAAACCCTATCACCAGATTTTTATTTTTATTGAGCTTTTTAATCTTTTTATAATTTTTAAGAATCTGTCTTGGTGAAACTTTTAATTTTCCACCTGTTGTGGACAACATGCTGATATAATAAATCATATCATGTGAGTCTCTAATAATTTTTTTCATCCTATCTTTGGACGTAGTAGGAGATAAAAGTTGAATAAAATTTATTGATTTAGTTTTGCATTTGTTTGCAAAGCTTTTATTTTCAGGATAAGGAAGATCAACTATAATTAATCCATCTACTCCTGATGACTTACAACTTTTTAAAAAATTACTTTCACCATTTTGATAAATTAAATTATAATATCCCATTAGAATAATTGGTTTCTTAGGATTAATTCTTTTAAATTTTTTAACAATTTGAAAAACATCTTTTAATTTAATTCCATTTTTAAGAGCTCGGTGAGAGCTACCTTGTATCTGTCCACCGTCAGCTATAGGAGTGTTGTGTGCAAATCCAAGTTCTAAAATATCAGCATGTTTTGATATTTTATTTAGAATTTTGAGAGAATTATTTTTAGTATTATCCCCAGCAACGGTATATGTGATTAGAGCCGATCTTTTTTCCTTTTTACAATTATCAAAAGCTGCAGCAATTTTTGACTTCATCTTATGTATGATCCTAATTTTTGTTTAATAATATCTTTATCTTTAAGACTATCGCCACAGGAGTTCACAATAATAATTTCTGATGATTTTAATTTAGGAGCTAATTTAATTGCCTCTGCAAAGGCATGCGAAGGCTCAAGCGAAGGAGAAATGTTTTCAAGTTTAGAAACCAATCGATAAGCTTTAAGCGCTTCCTCATCACTTGCAGAGGTGTATCTAGCTCTTTTTGTGTCTTTGAGAAAACAATGCAAAGGAGAAATTCCTGGATAATCAAGACCCGCAGATATTGAATCGGTTGATCCGATCTGACCTTCTTTATCTTGTATAACGTATTGTGCAGCTCCATGAAGAATACCAATTTTAGATCCATTAGTTAGTGGCGCTGCATGTAGTTTGCTATTTTTTGGACCTCCTGCTTCCACCCCAATAAATTGAGCATGAGTATTCATAAATTCATTCCAGAATCCTGCTGCAGAACTACCACCTCCCACACAATTAATTAATTTTAATTTATCGGGTATCTTTCCAAATTCTTCTTTCACTTGTTTTATTAATTCTCTTGAAATTTGAGCAGTACTCCAAGCACAAATCTTAATAAATATATTTGGACCGACCGTCGAACCGATACATTGGTGAACTTCATCACAGTTTGAAACCCAGTATCTCATACATTCACTTACTGCATCTACAAGTGTTTGACTTCCAGTGATAACAGGTACTATTTGAGCACCATTTTTTTTCATCGCCTCAACGTTAGGTCTTTGTCTTTTAATATCTTTAGCGCCCATAAAAATTTTACATTTAAGACCAAATTTTTTAGCAGCCATAGAAAGCATTTTTCCAGCATAACCAGCCCCAGTATCTCCTACGATATATTTTTTACCAGCTCTTTTAGCTATTAAACAGTGAACAGTTGCATTATAAATTTTATGAGCTCCTCCATTGGCTTCTGAAACAACCTTTGCATAAATTTGGGCTCCTCCTAGATGTTCAGTTAAATTTTCTAATTTAATAAAGGGAGTTGGCGCTCCAATATAATTTTTAAAGTGATAATCTCTTTCTTTTAAAAAATTCTTATCTTTTCTAAGCTTGGCAAATAATTTAGTTAAGTCATCGATGGGTTTTTTAAGTGTTTCGGGGATGTAATTACCACCAAATTTACCACCATACATATAGTTCTTGTCGTGCTGGTCTATTAGTTGAATACCCTTTTTTATCTTCATCATTATTTCTTTTATAATGATTTAATAAGCTTTTGAATATTTTTTTTAATATTTCCTCTTGTAACAGAGCGCCCGATGACTAACCAATCAGAGTTGACTTTTTTGGCCTCCATAGACCGTTTTTGATCATAGTTTTTTTTACCTATTTGTACTCCAGGAGTAATAATTTCTTTCTTAAAAATTTTCCTGACAATATTTACCTCATAAGGACTACAGACTAAAGCGTCCAATGCTGCTCGATTAGCAAGTTTTGCTTGATGGGCTACAAGATTTTTCACTGATTTACTGTATCCTATCATTTTTAAATCTTTGTTATTAAGCGAAGTTAAAGTTGATACCCCAACAATCTTGATTGATCCTGAAACTTTTTTAACTGCCTTTAGAGCAGCTAAGCCTGATGAAATGTGCACTGTAAGATAATTAATTTTTAAATCTTTTAATGCTTTCACTGCTGATATCATTGTATTTACGGTGTCATTTAATTTGAGATCAACAAATATAATCTTATTTCTTAATTTGGATACAAACTGCCTTCCTCTTTTAGAGTTCATAAATTCTAATCCAAATTTGTAGCCAATTTTTATTTTTTTTGTTTGTGATTGAGCTATTATCTTCTTAACTTTTGTCAGATCTGTAGTATCACATGCTATAAATAATTTTGATTTTTTCATTGATTTAAAAATTCCTTAAATTTTTTACTAGCTCTAAATCTAACCTTATTCTTTTTTGGCACATAAATCAGCTCTCCAGTTTTAGGATTTCTAGCAGAGTATTTTTCTTTAATTTCTTTTATAAAAAAAGTTCCAAAACCACGCAATTCAATAGGTCTTTTCTTCATTAAAGCCTCTTCAATACTTTGAAAAAAGGTATCTATGATAGTTTCTAATTGAGACTTAATGAGTTTTGGATGTTTTTTTTTTAGTAGTTTAATGAGTTCTGGTCGTGACAATTATTTTTCTTCTTTTTTCTTTTTCTTTTTCTTGCTGCCTATGGCTTTTTCAAAAATTCCTTTTAGAGTTGCACCTGATTTGGTTGCACCTTCACCAAATTTAGCAATTAAAGATTTTTCTTCATCTATTTGTGCAGCCTTCACACTTAATTTAATTTTTCTATTATTTAAATCTAATTCAGTAATTTTTGCATCTAGCGCATTGCCAGGAGAAAAAACTTCAGGTCGCGCATCAGCAGATTCTTTAGCTAGATCAACTTTTTTAATTGTTACGATTAACTTTTTATCTTTATCTATAGCAACTTTAACGCCAGTTTTTAAGACCTCATGAATCCTTGTAGTAATTATGTCTCCTACTTTTTTCTTATTATCGCTGAACCATTCTAATGGATCTTTATCCAGTGCTCTTTTGGAAAATCTGATTTTTTCATCTTTTATTTCAATTATCTTAACGTTTAATAAGTTATTTTTTTTAAATTTTTTAAGATTTTCTATATTTTCTTCATAAGATATTTCTTTATAATGCAACATCCCAGTTAAACCTAAGTCGACAAGTTCACCAAATATTGCTTTATCAGTGACATTGTTAATTTTAATTTTTACCTCTTTACCTATTTTTTCTTTAACTTTATCCCAAGGGTTATCTAATATTGCTTTATAGGATAAAGAAATTCTCTTCGAGTCTTTATCAATGTTCACCACTTTAAACTTAATTTTTTGAGATACAGATAAAATTTTGCTAGGTTTTATATTTCTGTTTTTCCAGTCTAACTCAGAATTATGAACTAAGCCTTCAATACCCTCTTGGATACGAACGAAAGCTCCATAATCCATTAATTTTGTCACCGTACCCTCGTAAATTTCTCCAACTTTATAATTTTTTTCAATATTTGAGTATGGATCTTCTGTTAATGCCTTCACTGAAGCAGAAACACGATTTGTTTTTGGGTCAATTTTAGTGATTTTAACTTTTAATTTTTGTCCGATTGTTACTAGGTCTGCGGGTTTTTTTACTCTGCCATGACTTAAATCTGAAACGTGAAGCAGAGCATCAACACCATTTATATCTAAAAAAATTCCCCAATCTGTTGTGGCTTTTACCACCGCATCATCAACAGTATCTCCTTCCTTAATATTTTTTAAAGCTTCAGTAATTTCAGCATTTTTACTTTTTTCAAGAACGGCTCTTCTTGATACACAGACATTTCCTCTATTTTTATCTATTTTTGTAGCGATTACTTTTATCGGTTGATTCATCAGGTGGTCCACTCGACGTAAAGGCTTCTGGTCGACTTGGCTACTAGGCATGAAGCAAGGCAAAGACTCAACTGTGCAAATAAAACCACCTTTAACTTTTCCAGTAATATATCCAGTTAATTCTTCTTTAGACTCAAAAACTTTTTCCATTTTTTTCCAAGCCTTCATTTTTCTTGCTTTATCTCGTGAGATAACAATTTCGCCTTTAAAACTTTCAATACGCTCTAAATAAACATCAATAGTGGAACCCACTTTTAATTTTGAAAGTTCATCATCATTTTTAAATTCATCTACGGGTATCATCCCTTCCATTTTGGCTTTACAATCTACAACAATAAAGTTTTTAGTTACTTCTGTAACTGTAGCTTTGATAATTTCGTTTTCTTTAAGTTTTCTATCCTTAAAATCTTCGTCTAATAGATTCTGGAATTCTTTATGTAAGGGGTTAGTTTTTTTTAGTTCTTGTTCAATTGCCATATTTTTTTTTAATCACTTTATCTACATGTTTTGACATTTTTGTCAGCATTGCTTGTTTATTTAATTTGCTGGTGTCGATTTCTATCGCATCTCTATGTTTGAGTAAAGGGCTGAATCTTCTTTTTGTGTCATCATTATTTCTTATTCTTAGGGCTTTTTTAACATCTTTAAATTTAATTATATGACCTGTTTTTTTTAATTCTTTCCATCTTCTTAAAGCAGCAGTATTTAAATTACATTTAAAGAAAAACTTAATATCAGATTTAGGTAATATTTTTGTAGAAATGTCTCTTCCTTCAATACAACAGTTTTGAAACTTGTTTGAAAAATTCGTTTGGAAAGTTTTTAAAATTTTTCTCACATTATTTATCTTTGCTATACTTGAAGTTTTTTTTGATATTTTGGGTGTATGTAAACTAATTTTGTCTAGTTTTTTATAGTTTAATTTTTTAAATTTTCTTTTTAAAAAAATAATTTGATTTTTTGGCTTATGTTTCAATAAAAGAAAAGCAGCATATCTATATAACAATCCTGAAGACAAAAATTTTAGTTTGTATTTTTTTGCAATCATTTTCGCCCCAGTAGATTTTCCTGTGGCTCCACCACCATCACATGAAATTTGGATTTTTTTATTTACGTATTTCAAATTTTGCCCCCAATGATTTGATAATCTTTAAAAAATTTGGTGAAGATGTTTTTACAGTTTCAAAATTCTTAATGTTTGCTCTTATCCCAGTAACTAAAGATAAAACCGTGGAAGACATACATATTCTGTGATCTCCCAAACTAGGTACATTGATTTTTTTATTTTTACCTTCTATTAAATTTTTACCATAAATTTTTAACTTATCTTTGGTAGCAATACTTTTAATACCAATCTGTCTAAGAACGTTTTGCATTTCTTTAATACGATTACTCTCTTTATTTGCTAAATCTTCTATTCCTTTAAAAATTGAAGTACCTTTAGTTAAAGCAGCAATACAAAACAAAATTGGAAATTCATCTGTTGTTTTTTCATAAAAATCTTTGGACGAAATAATTGGTTTTTTTAATTTTCCGCTTTTAATATTTATATCCCCTACAACTTCATTATTTTTTTTTCTTTTATTATTAAAATGTATTTTTGCTCCATGTTTTTTCAATAGCTCATAAAAACCAATTCTAGTTGGATTTAAGCCAACATTTTTAATTTTTAGAGAAGAATTTTTATTTAAAATAGTAAGCGCAGTGAAAAAAGCTGCTGAAGAAGGGTCTCCCGGTATATTAATATCCATTCGATTTAAAAATTTCTTTCCAAATATTTTTATTACTTTTTTTTTACCTTTGTTTATTCTAATTGCTTCTGAATTTTTGATCAGCATATTTTCTGTATGGTCTCTACTTCTCTTATCTTCAATTATTTCTGTTGTACCGTAAGCATTTAACCCAGCTAAAATAACCGCACTTTTAAGTTGTGCTGAGACTCCTGCTTTATAATTAATGCAAACGGGCATTTCTGTTGAAATAAGTTTTAAAGGAAAATTAAATTTATTCTTAGGAAGAAATTCAGCTCCAAATTCCGACATTATATTGATTAATTTTTTCATACTTCTTTTATTTAAGGAGTGATCACCCTGAATTTTAATTTCTATATCAGGTGTAGTTGTCAATATTCCAATTAAAAGCCTTGCTAGAGTTCCTGAATTTCCAAAATTTAAATTAAGATTTTTTTTGGCAAATAATGAACCAAAGCCTTTTCCATAAATTTTATAAGATCCGGGGCTATCTTTTTTAATTTTTACTCCGAGTTTTTTTAAGCAATTGATTGTAGAAATAACATCTTCAGATTCTAAAACATTTTTTGCTGATGAAATATCTTGGCTTATTGAACCTATAAGAAAACTCCTGATAGAAAGAGATTTATCAGAGTCTACCTTAATTGATTTGTTAAAAGGTTTTATTTTGTAATTTAATTTTAAAGAAAAACTTTTTGATTGCATTAAGTTTATGAGAATTGAGATCCAAAATAATGCTCTATCGCTTTTGATGATTTCAATAATTCTCTAGAAGTACCCTCTGCTATTACATTCCCTTCGCTAATTACATAACTTCTATCCGTTATATCAAATAAGTTTCTTACATTGTGATCTGTTATAAGCACTGAAGTTCCACTAGATTGTATTTTAAGTATATATTTTTGAATATCTTGAATTATTTGTGGATCTAAAGCAGCAAGAGGTTCATCTAGCAGAACTATCTTTGGCTTGTTAATCATCAGTCTAGCTAACATTACTCTACGAACTTCACCTCCTGATAATACAGATGCATTTAAACTTCTAAGATGTTGTAAGTTAAATTCGTCTAATAATTTTTCAGTTATTGCTTTTTGTTTTTCACGATCTTTAAAATACAACTGGCAAATTCCAAAAATATTATCATATGTCGATAAATTAAAAACGCTTCTCTGTTGAGGAAGATAACCCAGCCCCTCTTTTGATCTTAAATGAATAGGTATTTGATCTATAGCTTTATTGCTTAGGTAAATTTTTCCACTTTCAGGATTTTGTTCTCCTATGCACATTGAAAATAATGTGGTTTTACCACAACCATTTGGCCCTAATACTCCGACACACTCGCCTGGAAAAACTTTAAGTGAAAGCTTTTTTAATATTGGTCTTCCGTCAAAAGATTTACTTATATCTTTTACTTCAAATATGGGTCTATCCTTTTTAAATTTTAAAATTCTAAAACCTTTTTTCATTTTAAATTTACATTCGCATTTATTTTTCCATTACTAAAAGAAGTAATGTCTAGCTTCTGACTTGTTATATCAAATAATAATTTGTCTGCAATCAGGTTTCCTTGGATATCGTTAATTCTTACATTCTCATAAATACTTAAAAAACTTTCACTATTTGAATATTCGGCTTTTTCTGCAAAAAGTTCACTATTCATGTAATTTGCTTTTACATTTTGCTCGAACTTCATATCAAGAGTTTTGTTATTATAAATACCGTTATCTGCTTTGACATAAAGAATGGTGCCATCTTTAAAATAGAAAGTTGCATCTACAACTCTCATGTAAACAATTTCTGGATTTAATTCGTCAAAATAAGCCTCTTCAGATTTTAATGAATATCTGTTTCCTTGGAGATCAAAACCTGAGTACTCTATGTTAAAAAATAAATCTCTCTCCTGAGAAATATCTTTTTTTGTCTTTTTTTGTGAAATTGTCTCTGGTTCTATTTTTATTTCTTTGTTGTAATAAGTTAGATAAATTATTAGGAGTCCAAAAAAAAGTAAAAAAAATTGTATTAAACGTAGTTTTTTTTTTCTATCAATCATTTTAAACCATATTGTAAGAGAAAGTGTATATGAATGATTCCTTTTAATTTAACTTTATTTTTTTTCTTATAATCTTTATCTGAAACCACAAGTAAGCTAGTTATTTTTTTCTCATTCATTATTGCAAGTGCTTTAGATGCGGGCATACTTTCATTTATCATCAAAGGTTTTTTTGTCATAAATTTAGTGAGATCTTTTGTTTTTGCCATAAATTTAATTTCTCTTCTTATATCTCCATCGGTAACCAAACCAACTATATTTTTATTTTTTAGTATCACCACTATTCCAAGTTTTTTTTGGTTAATGATTTTTAAAGCGTCATTTAGTTTCTTGTTAAAATTTATTATAGGAAGCTTGGTGCCAGTAACCATAATATCTTTTGCTAAAAGTAAAGCACCACCAATATTTCCTCCGGGATGAAAGATTTTAAATTTTTCTTTAGAAAACTTTCTTTTATGCATGACCGTTGTAGCCAAACAATCTCCTAACAACATGGTAATTGAAGTACTTGAAGTTGGAACCATTCCAGTTACATCTGCTTCTTTTACTTTTGGTAATAAAATTTTTATGTCACTTGCTTTCAAAAGAAGGCTGTTAGGTTTTGAAGCTACTCCTATAATTTTTATTCTAAAACGATTAGCATATTTAAGCATGTTCGTTAGCTCTGAAGTGTTTCCTGAATAAGAAAAAATAATTAAAATATCTCTTTTTTCTATTTGACCCATGTCTCCATGTAAGGCTTGAGCAGGATCACAAAAGAAACTTGGTATCCCAACACTTGAAAAAGTTGCTGAAATTTTTCTAGCAATTAGACCCGATTTACCTATACCAGCAAAAACAACTTTACCTTTACAATTTAGAATTAAGTCGATTGCTTTGACAAAAGAATTATTAAAAACTTTATTAATTTTTTTTAATTCTGTAATTTGTATATTTGCAGTTTTTTTAGCTAAATTTATGTAGTTTTTTTTATTCATTAATGTTCAAAAATATCAAATTTAAATCCATTTTGATCAAGTTCAACTCTTGTATTTAAAAAAGTTATACAACTTTTAAATAAATCCATTCGGTTTTCTCTGATTAACATTTTTTCTAATTCTGATTTAATTTTGTGTAAATAAATTACATCATTAGCAGCATACTCTAATTGTTTGTCTGAAAGGTCGTTGATATCTTTGTTCCAATCACTACTGCCTTGTCGTTTGTCTAAATTTTTGTTGCAAAATTCTTGAGCAAGATTTTTTAAACCGTGAGCATCAGTGTAAGTTCTCACAATTTTTGATGCTATTTTAGTATCAAAAATATTTTTCATTTTGCATTTTAAAAAAAATTCTAGTGCACTTTTATCGAATCTTAAAAAGTGACCAATTTTAAGAATTTTATCATTTTCTAAGACGGAAACTAAATTTGGAGCTTTGTAAGTTTTTTTATTTGGCTGAATAATATAAACGTTTTCTTTTTCATCACAAATTTGAATGAGACTTAATTTATCTCTTTCAGGGATTTGTAGGCCAGTAGCTTCTGTATCTATTGCAATACTATTTTTAAATGAATTGGCTATCTCTGAAGTTATGTCCTCTTTAATCTTAATTATTTTCATATATAGTTTCTAAATATCATGAAAAATCAAATTTGCACAATTTTAGGTGGTGGAGGTTTTATAGGAAGATATCTTGTTCGAAATTTGACCAAGAAAAACTACAGATGCATCATATCTACAAGAAATGCTTTTCAAAAAGGTTATTTAAAGACCCAAGCCACTCCTGGATCTATAGAGTTGATTAATTGGAATTCCAATAATTTTGACGAATTAAAAGAATCAATAAAGAATTCAGATGTTGTCATTAACTTAATCGGGATTCTTTATGAAACGAGAAAACAAAAATTTATGAATATTCATGCAGGTATACCTGAGGCAGTTGCAAAAATATGCGCTCAATCAGATGTTAAAAAATTCATTCAAGTAAGCGCAATAGGTGCGAGTGAAAATTCAAAATCTTTATATCAAAGATCTAAATTTCAAGGAGAAGTTAATGCGCTTACAAATTTTAAAAATACTGTAATTATTAGACCGAGCGTTGTTTGTGGGACAGAAGATAATTTTACAAATTTGTTTTCTAAGTTAAGCATTCTACCCATAATACCAGTTGTTAAGATGAATTATAAATTTCAACCTATATTAGTTTCAGATGTAGCAGATACAATTGTTAAAGCAATTGAAGCAAAAGATAATCATGGAAAAATTTATGAAATAGGAGGACCACAAGTGATTAGCTTTGGCGATATGGTTAAATCAATTATGAAAACGCTCAATAAAAAAAGATTTGTAGTTGAGATGCCAATGCCACTAGCTAAAACTCAAAGCGTACTCATGAGCATGCTTCCTATTCCTCCAATGTTAACGATTGATCAATGTAAAATATTATCTGAAGCAGATAATATCGTTTCAAATAATCATTTAACTTTAGAAGACCTAAACGTAAAACCATCTGACGTTGAGGAAGCTATGAAAAAATGGTTGTGGAGATATAGAGATGGCGGACAGTTTGCAAAAGTACAATGAAAAGTATTAGTTTATTATCAGGTTATATTTTTTTAATTTTAGCAACTATAACTGGTATTACTTCAAACAGTTTTTTAAAAACTACAGAAGGGTTTACTAAACTTGGACCAACTCTCTTTTGTATAGCCAATATGACCGTATGTATATTCTGTCTCTCAAAAGCTATGAGCGTTATCCCTGTGGGTTTTACCTATGCAACTTATGGAGCTCTTACAATTACAGCGGTAACTTTGTTTGGGATTTTAAAATACAATCAATCACCAAATATTTACGGCACTTTAGGTTTAATTTTAATTGTTTCAGGGGTTATACTTCTAAACCTTTTTGGTAAATTAAAATAAACCCCTGATTTTTTTTAAATCAGGGGCATTTAATTTCTTTATAAACTAATTATTTAAAGATGCTGCGATAGGTTCTTTATTTTTGCTAGCTCTTTTCTCAGCAATTTTTTTCTCGATACTAGCTATCTTCAGATCAATCTTTGATAGTTTTTTTTGTTTAGTGCTTATCTTATTTTTAAGCTTATCGATGGATCTTTGTATTTTTTTTTTCTTCTTTTCGTTTTTTTTTAATTTTTTTTTCATAATGTTCCTCCAAAAAAAATAATTCTAAAATAATTAAAAAAATTTTTCAAATGAAATTTAAAAAACCTTTTAAACTTAAAGTAGAAAAAAAATTTATATTATCTTACGGAACTAATAAATTTATAAATCTGTCTGTTTTTTGGATTTCAAGACTGTTTACGTACCCACAATTTTCACCATCAACCTGAGATAGAACTTTATTGTTAACACCATTTACTTTTAATCTGTCCAGTTCTTTTTTGATGACACTTTTTGCAGGAGTTAAGTCACCTTTAGTTAAAATCAACCAAACATAATAAAGCAATTTTATTCTGGTTAGGTCCTTGAATATGTAAGCCACTATCTTGTTTTCAAATATATTTGTATCGTTTGTAATAGAATGGGGTCCAGCATAGTATTTTGAATTAGTGCATAAAATCCAATCAGCCATAATTTTTTCATTATCTACCTCTACTTCCATTTTATTATTTTTTAAAAATAAAAAATGCTGAAAACTTTTTAAAGCGAAAATTACTTTTCCGAGATACTTTTTAATATTAGTATTTATGGACTCAACAATTTTAGAGTCAAAACCTATACCGGCCATCAAGAAAAAATACTTATCATTTATTTTTGCTAATGAAATTTTCTTATGATTATCTGATACGAGGACATTATAAATCTCCTCCGCCTTTTTCTTAATTTGAGTTTCTATTTGTAGAATATTTGCAGTGCCTGCAGGTATATATCCAACTAATTTGTCTTTTAAATTATCACTTTTAAACATTTCATTGATACCGAAGCAAACACTTCCATCACCGCCAGCAATTACTAACCGATCAAATTGTTTATTAGATAATTCTTTAAACACTTTTCTCGCATGTTCTTCACTTTGAGTTTTAAAAAGATCTACAATGTGATTTTTTTCTAGAAGATAAATGACCTCATTAATTAACTTAAGTTTTCTACCACCTGCTGCATTGGCGTTAAATATAACTGCAAAATATAGTTTTTTACTCATTTTTTAATAAATCTGTAACATATTTATGATTCTACTTGTACTAGAGATTCGTTTTATAAAAAATATGGAAAAAATTCAAACTAAATCTAAAGGTAAAATTTTAAATTTTAAAAGTATCTTTATTAGTGATGTTCATCTTGGTCATAGAAAAAGTTCTGCTAATAAACTTTTAGAATTTTACAAACATTCTAGATCTGAGAATTTATATTTAGTTGGAGATATTATTGATATCTGGGCTTTAAAAACTAAATTTTACTGGCCTCAAGAACATAATGATGTGATTCAAAAAACATTAAGAAAAGCAAGACATGGAACAAAAGTAAAATATATCGTTGGAAATCACGATGATGTCTTTAGAAAATTTTTACCATTACATTTTGGTGATATTGAAGTTGTAAATAGAGCTATACACGTAACTTCAGATAATAAAAAGTATATCGTTGTTCACGGTGACGCCTGGGATGGAGTAATGAAATATGCTCCATGGTTGTCAAAAGTAGGTGCTATAGCCTATAGTTTTTTACTTGAATTTAATCTTGTTATCAATTTTTTTAGAAGATTATTCAAAAAAGGTAATTGGTCGTTAGCAAAATATTTAAAACACAAAGTAAAAAATGCAGTGAAATATATAGGTGATTATGAAAAAACTTTAGCAAGTTATGCCAAAAGAAAAAACGCTGATGGAATAATTTGTGGTCATATCCATCATTCTGCTGATCAAGTTTTAGATGGCGTGAGATATCTAAATTGTGGTGATTGGGTTGAAGGTGCGACTTTCTTAGTGGAACATTTTGATGGTCGTATGGAAGTCATTGACTGGGATAAAATCAGAGGTGATGTTGTTGATTACGAGCCATATTTAAAAGTGGTTAATAAATAATCCATGAGAATATTAATAGTCACAGGAGCTTGCAAAGAACAGGTAATAAATGGTGTAGTGAGGACTCTTGAACAATTAAAAGATGAATTAAAAAAACTTGGGCATACAGTTAGCTTTATAACTCCGGTAAACTTTTTGACTGTTCCGTTGCCCAAATATAATGATATTAAAATTGCTATAAATGTATGGCCTAAAGTTGGAAGAATGATTCAAAAAGAGTTAGAATTTGCTAAAAAAAATAAAGAAAAATTAGTTATCCATATAGCCACAGAAGATACGCTGGGATACTTTGCAAGAAGATATTGTTTAAAAAATAATTTAAAATTTACAACCAGTTACCACACGTCTTTCGATAAATATATTAAGCTTTACGCACCTTTTATACCTATTAAAATACCTCAAAAATTTCTCAAAAACTTTCATTCAGCCGCTCACAAAACGTTAGTAACTACAAAATCAATGAAAGAGGATTTAAAAAAAATTGGTTTTGATCCAGAAAAACTAGCTGTTTGGACAAGAGGAGCTAATCATGGGGCATTTAAAAACCCGAAGCGTCTCAATTTACAATATAAAAGACCTATTTGGTTATATGTAGGTAGAGTTTCTATTGAGAAAAATATTAGAGCTTTTCTTAAACTTGATCTAGAAGGTACTAAAATTGTAGTAGGAAAGGGGCCAGATTTAAATGAATTAAAACAAGAATTTCCTAATGTTATTTTTAAAGGTGAGAAAACAAATGGTGAGTTAGCATCTTACTTTGCATCAGCAGATGTTTTTGTAATGCCGAGCTTAACAGACACTTTTGGCATAGTTATTATTGAAGGTTTACAATGCGGAACACCTGTTGCAGCCTATCCAGTTACAGGTCCAAAAGATATTTTAGAGGGAACAAATGGTGGTGTTTTAAACAAAGATTTAAAAGTAGCCGCGCTAGAAGCTTTAAAATTAAATAGAGACGACTGTAAAGAAATAGCTAAAAAATATACCTGGGAGAACTGCGCTAAAATATTTTTAGCTAACACCGCACCTAATTAACCCCTATATTTTGCATAATTCAAAGTTTAAGTTATAATTCATATTTATATGGAGCAATTCTTATAAATACTTTAGAAAAACTTAAATTATGATGACATTATTATTTTTATCTTTGGCAGTAATTATTGCAATTGTTGTTATTCTAGTTTCTGCGAAATTCATCAAGGCCGGATTTGATGCCAGAAGCGAAATTAGAGATCAAAAACAATCTGAAAATTTAAATCAAGAAGTTCAAGATATTACCAATGAAAATATTGAAGAATCTAATGAGCAGGTAAAGATTATAAATCAAATCGATGATTTAATTTTAATTGTAGATAAATTTAAAAATATCAAATTTTTTAATAATAGCGCCAAAAAAAAATTTGGAGAAAATAATTTAAATAAGCACGTAGCTACTTTATTGAGAGTTCCTGATTTACTCCAAAATATTGATTTAGTGCTTTTAAAAAAAGAGACAATTACTATGGATTTAGAATTATCCTCTCCCTCATTTCAGTTCTTTAAAGTTCATCTATTTTCTGGACCGACCTCATATGTCGATGATCCTGATTCAGTTATTTTATTTCTAAAAGATTTAACTGATATTATAAAAGCGCAAAGGTTCAAATCTGATTTTGTAGCCAATGTCAGCCATGAACTTAAAACGCCTCTTGTTTCTATTAAAGGATTTTTAGAAACTATAAGCGGACATGCGAAAGATGATTTAGAAGCACAAAAAAAATTCATACCGATAATGCTTGAGCAAGCTGATAGGATGGAAAGCTTAATTAAAGATTTACTTTCATTGAGTAAAATTGAATTAGAAGAACATATACAACCTCAAGATAAAGTAAACTTAAAAGAAGTTTTAAGTAACGTTGAGGATATACATCAAAAAAATTTAAAATTGTTTGAATTTAAAAATAATATAAAAAATGATTTCTTTATTAAAGGCGATTATGAAAAATTAATTGAAGTTTTTTCAAATATTATTGACAACAGTATAAAATATTCAGAAAAAAATAAAAAGATTGAGGTTAATTGTGGGCAAGGTAACGGAAAAGTAATAGGAGACTCTTACACCGTGTCCATTAAAGATAACGGTATTGGGATTCCAACTGAGCAACTTCCGAGAATTACAGAAAGATTTTTTAGAGTTGATGCAGCTAAAAGTAAAAAAGTTGGTGGTACTGGACTTGGAATGGCGATCGTGAAGCACATTGTTAATCAGCATAGAGGTGAGTTAGAAATAAAAAGTGAGGCTCAAAGTGGCACCGAAATAAAGGTTCATTTTTCTAAATTTTAGCAAATATTAAAGTTTAATTATATTTTGTCTTGAGATAGACAGCAAAATAGGTAAAATTCTAGTATGACTAGAATAACAAATTATATAATTCTGGTTTTATTAACTATAACATTTACAACTGTTAAGGCAGATGTAAACTTAATTGAGAAAACTTTACGTTCTCAACCTCTTACTGTTTTTGATCTTGGACTTTTAAGACTAAAAAACGATCTTGAGCTCGCCAAAAACGATTTAGTTCTTGAAGTAGATAATAAAAATATATCTACAATTTATACTGAAGCTTTATTTTCTAGAAGAGACGATGGAATTCAATTAATTGTGTCAACACCGATGAGCACTCATTTAAATGCTAACTCGTACATGGTGGACTCAATTAAATGTAGAAAAATTTTTGAAAAAATTAAAAATAATCTTTTAAAAGGTCAAAACGAGAGCAATATGATTCACTCTAAAGCTGCATCTTATTTAACTGAAGTATTCACTGCTCCAACACAATGGAATGCTTGGAGATATGATAAAGGTTTTACTCAAAAATTAGTTAACTTTGTACAACTAGAAGTTACATTAAAGCCAACTCAATCCTACGCAGTTAAGAATAAAGTAAGACCTTTTAGTTGCGGAGGGTCTTTAGCCTCTGAGTATCAACAAATCGAGATAACTAGAAAGTTCAACTAAAAAGTTATCATTTTAACAAATTTGTAACACATCTGTAATATTTAAGAGTCCTTTAAATTCTATGAGTCCAATGTTTGTTAATTAATTAATAAATGAAAGGATAAACAATGAGAAAACTATCAATCGCTTTAGCTTCATTAGTTGCAATGTTAGTTGTAACTTCTGCTCAAGCTAGAGATCAGATTAAAATCGTAGGTTCTTCAACTGTATTCCCTTATGCAACAATCGTTGCTGAAAGATTTGGTTCGTCTGGTAAATTTAAAACACCAGTAATCGAGTCAACAGGAACAGGTGGTGGAGCTAAATTATTCTGTGCTGGAGTTGGTACAGAGCACCCAGACATAACAAATGCATCTAGAGCTATGAAGGCTAAAGAGTATGCGCTATGTCAAAAAAATGGTGTTGAAGAAATCGTAGAGATTACAGTTGGTAACGACGGAATAACGTTAGCTTATTCTAAAGATGCTAAACCAGTAAACTTTACAAAAAAACAATTATGGGCAGCATTAGCAAAAGAAGTTGCTAAAGATGGTGCGTTAGTACCAAATCCATATAAAAATTGGAGTGATATCGACCCATCATTACCAAACTACCCTATCAAAGTTATGGTACCTCCAGGAACATCAGGAACAAGAGATGCTTGGAATTCATTAGTAATGAAAAAAGGTATCGATGATGCTTCTAAAAAAGCTGGCGCTAAATATAAAGCGTTAAGAGAAGATGGTGCGGTAATTGAGGTAGGTGAAAACGATTCACTTATTATTCAAAAATTAACTGCGGACAAAGAAATGTTCGGTTTCTTTGGTTTCAGTTATTTCTTAGCTGCAAAAGATAAATTGCAAGCTGCAAGCATTGAAGGTGGTCAACCAAGTCTATCTTCGATTCAAGATTACAGTTACGCAGTTGCAAGACCTTTATTCTTCTACGTGAAAAAAGCTCACGTGGGCGTTGTACCTGGCTTACATGAATTTGTAAAAGAGTTCACAAGTAAAAAAGCTATGGGTAAAAAAGGTTACTTAACTGATATCGGGCTAGTACCTCTAGATGGCAAGTTATACAAAACATCTAGAACTAACGCTACGAAGTTAGTTAACATGCCTGCTAAGAAGTAGTAGTATCAATTAAACAAAAAGGGGGTATTTTACCCCCTTTTTATCCCTGGAAGCTCATTATGAATTTAATACTTGTAACTTTTATTATTCTCTTAGCTTTCACAAGTTATTATTTCGGTAGAAAAAAAGCTCTAGTTATTCAATCATCACAAAGACTTACGGCATTACCAAAATTTTATGGATATTATTTAGCTGCTTGGTGTGCTGCACCAGCATTAATAATTTTTGCTCTTTGGTCAGTTTTTGAACCATCAATAGTTAAAACATTTATTTTACAAGATTACACTGATCAGAACTTAACTAAAAATGAGCTTCAGCTTATTTACACAAAGGTTAAAGCATTAGCCGCAGGAACTTACACGGGAAATATTACTAATTTTCTAGATGAGTCTGCTAATAAGTACATTCAATTAAAAGGAATAGCTAACAGCGCTAAAGTAGCAATTATTTTAGCAATTTTAATTTTCTCTCTGAGTTTTGCGTATAGATCTGTTCAGAAAAATGATCGAATGAGAGAACCAGTAGAAATTTTTCTTAAATGGGTGTTATTTGTTGCATCATTAGGCGCAGTTTTAGTTACAATCGGAATAGTTTTTTCACTTTTATTCGAAGCGATTAGGTTTTTTCAAGCAGTAAAAATCTTTGACTTTATATTCGGAACTCATTGGTATCCTGCTAAAACTTTTGTAAGAGATGGCCAACCAGATCCTGAATTAATGAAGGATGCTTTCGGAGCTGTGCCTTTATTTGCTGGAACTTTTTTTATTGCTTTTATTGCAATGTGTGTTGCCATCCCCATAGGTTTGCTGAGTGGGATATATCTATCTGAGTATGCTGGAAGAGGCGTAAGAAAATATGCGAAACCTATTATTGAGATTTTAGCTGGTATTCCAACAGTGGTATATGGTTTTTTTGCAGCTTTAACCGTCGGTCCTTTTGTTAAAGAAATTGGTAACGCTATGGGTTTAGAAGTTTCAGCGGAGAGCGCTTTAGCTGCAGGAGCAGTTATGGGAGTAATGATAATTCCTTTTATTTCAAGTCTAAGCGATGACGTTATGACGGCAGTACCTCAAAATTTAAGAGATGGGAGTTACGCAATGGGCGCAACAAAATCTGAAACTGTAAAAAAAGTAATTTTTCCAGCAGCCCTACCTGGTATCGTAGGTTCGATACTTTTAGCAGTATCGAGAGCGGTAGGAGAAACAATGATTGTTGTAATGGCCTCAGGACTAGCGGCTAATCTTACAATGAATCCCCTTGAATCAACTTCAACCATTACAGCGCAAATTGTAGTAATTTTAATTGGAGATCAACAATTTGGAGATCCAAAAACTCAATCAGCTTTTGCATTAGGAATATCTTTATTTATAGTAACTTTACTCTTAAATGTAATCGCTCTTTCAGTTGTTAAAAAATATAGGGAAAAATATGAATAGTTTTAAGAAAAATTTATTAAAAAAAAGATATAACGCTGAAAGAAGATTTCAATGGTATGGCAAAATAGCTATAGGATTAGCTTTAAGCTTTTTAGCAGTTTTTATGTTTCAGATATTTTCAAAAGGTTACTCAGCTTTCCAAAAAACTTGGATAGTAACAGAAGTTCATTATGATAAAGAATTACTTTTAATCGATGCAGAAAGTCCATCAAAAGATGATTTAGAAAATGCAGACTACTATGATGTTGCTTACAAAGCTATGACCTCATTAGATCCTGGACTTCCTGAAGAAGAGGATCGTCAATTGATACAAATGGTTTCGTATAAATATGAGGCAGAGGTTAAAGATCTACTTTTAAAAAATCCAGACTATCTAGGTAAAATAGTGCCCATAAAATTAACAGCTTCTGATGATATTGATCAAGTTCATAAGGGAAATTATCCAAGAGATATCCCTGAAAAGAATAGAAGAGTAAATGATTATCAGCTGCAGATTTACGATATGCTTAATGAGAGAGGAGATATTTTATCAGAGTTTAACATTAGTTTTTTTACAAATCCTGACTCAAGAGAGGCAGAACTAGCAGGTATAGCTAGCTCGTTTATGGGAACAGTTTTTAGTATATTAGTGTGTTTAGCATTTTCATTTCCTGTTGCAGTGCTAGCTGCAATTTATCTCGAGGAATTTGCACCAAAAAATAAATTTACAGATTTTATAGAAGTAAACATTAACAATTTAGCAGCCGTTCCATCTATAGTATTTGGTTTGCTAGGTCTCGGTATTTTATTAGCAGTTTTTAATTTACCAAGATCGACACCACTTGTTGGAGGAATTACTCTGTCACTTATGACATTACCAACAATAATTATTGCTGCAAGAGCCTCTTTAAAAGCTGTTCCTCCAAGTATAAGAGAAGCTGCTTTAGCGATGGGTGCAAGCAATATGCAAACGACCATGCATCATACTGTGCCACTATCAATGCCTGGAACTTTATCTGGAACGATAATTGGCTTAGCTCAAGCTTTAGGAGAAACAGCTCCTTTAATTTTAATTGGAATGGTTGCTTTCGTGAATACAATTCCTGGCACGCCAGTTGATCCTGCTGCAAGTTTACCAGTACAGATATATATATGGTCAGAAAGTGCTGAGAGAGGTTTTGTTGAAAAAGTATCCGCATGTATTATGGTGCTTCTAGCTTTTTTAATTTTAATGAACTTGGCAGCTCAAATAGTTAGACACAAATTTGAAAAGAAATGGAGTTAAATGAGTAAAATAAAAGCGGAAAATGTAAATGTATATTACGGATCTAAACAGGCATTATTTGATGTCTCTATAGATATAGCAGAAAAAGAAGTTACAGCTTTAATTGGGCCATCTGGGTGTGGAAAGTCTACTTTCTTAAGATGCTTGAACAGAATGAACGATGTTATAGATATTTGTAGAGTTGAAGGCAGTATTAAAATGGACAACCTAGAACTGAACTCAAGAAAATTAGATGTTGTGAGACTTAGGGAAAACGTTGGTATGGTTTTTCAAAAACCCAATCCGTTCCCTAAAACAATTTATGAAAATGTAGCTTATGGGCCTACTATTCACGGTATTGCACAGAGCAAAGAAGAAATGGATCAAATAGTTGAAACAAGTTTGAAAAAAGCTGCCCTGTGGAACGAAGTTAAAGATAGACTTGATGAAATCGGAACTGGTTTATCAGGCGGTCAACAGCAACGACTATGTATTGCAAGAGCTATATCTGTAAGCCCAGAAGTGATTCTTATGGACGAACCATGTTCAGCGCTTGACCCAATAGCAACAGCTCAAATTGAAGAACTTATTGATGATCTTAAAAAAGAGGTCACAATTGTAATAGTTACCCACTCAATGTCACAAGCAGCTAGGGTATCTCAAAAAACGGGTTTCTTTCATTTGGGAAAACTTATAGAATTTGGATCAACAGATAAAATATTTAAAAATCCTGACAAACAACAAACTCAGGATTACATTACAGGGAGGTTTGGTTAATGAGTGAAAAACCGCACATAGTAAAATCTTACGAAGAGCAACTTCAGTTGTTAAAAGATACAATAGCGAAAATGGGAGCGGGTGTTGAGAAACAGCTAGAAAACTCCATTCAATCTTTAGTTAAAAAAGATATTAGCTTAGCAGAAAAATCTATTAAAGATGACGAATTAATCGATAAGTATGAATTAAATATAGAAGAGCAAGTTGTAAATTTGATTGCCTTAAGGCAACCTATGGCAATTGATTTAAGAGAGACAGTTGTTGCTTTAAAAGTTTCTTCAGACTTAGAGAGAATTGGTGATTTAGCAAAAAATATCTCAAAACGATTAACTATAATTGGAACTGATTTACCTAATGATATAACTAAAAATTTCGAAATAGCTGGTTTAAAAGCATCAAAACAAGTCAATGCAGTTTTAAATTCGTATTTACATAGAGCTAAAGATACAGCAGAAAATGTTTGGAATTCTGATGAAGAAATAGATCAAATTACTAATGCTAATATGGAAGCTGCAATAAAGCATTTAGAAAAAAATAAAAACGATATACAAAAAGTAACCCAACTACTTTTCATGCTTAAAAATATTGAGAGGATTGGAGATCATGCAACCAATATTGCAGAGCAAGTTTATTTTCTGATTACAGGAGATTATTTAGAGGGAGACCGACCAAAAGGATAATGAGGGCAAATTTATTCATAGTTGAAGATGAAATGCCCATCGTAACTTTGCTTAAATACAATTTAGAAAAAGAGGGTCACAAAGTTGATTATGCAGTCAATGGAGAAGACGCTATTAGAAATATAAAGGAAAAAAATCCTGATTTAATTTTATTAGATTGGATGTTGCCAGATATCTCAGGTGTTGAAGTCTGTAAAAATTTGAAAAGAAGCAATCTTCACAAAAATATCCCAATCATTATGTTAACAGCCAAAGGTGAAGAGGAAGACAAACTGAAAGGATTTGAAACAGGAGCTGATGACTACGTAACTAAGCCATTCAGCCAAAAAGAACTTATTGCAAGAGTTAACGCTTTATTAAAGAGATCTAAACCAAGTGTTGCCGCTGATGTTGTAGTATTTGAGGATCTAAAAGTAGATAGAGTTCAACGAAGAGTTTATAGAGCAGATAAAGAAGTTATAGTTGGTCCTACAGAATTTAAACTAATTGATTTTTTAATAAAGAATCCAAAAAGAGTATATTCGCGTGAGCAACTTCTAAATTCTGTATGGGGAGATGATATTTATGTGGAGTCCAGAACTATAGATGTTCATATAAGAAGACTAAGAAAAGCAATAAATATTGATGGCAAGAAAGATCTTATCAGAACAGTAAGATCTGCTGGCTATTCCTTAGATTCTTGAAGATCTTTTGGCTTTATAAATGATATTAATTTTCCTTTAACTTTTGATAACTTCTTCCAATCATTGAAATTAAAACTTACTTCAGCAACCGCTGCAGTAGGAAATTTTCTTTTTAAATTTTCAAATTGATCAGAGTTTTCTTTAAGACAGATTCGATTTATGAGTTCACTAATTGAAGGTTCATGATTGATTAAAAGTAAAGTTTTATAATTATCAACTGTTTGTTTTAAGATATGAATAATTTCATCCTCACTAGCATGATAAAGCGCTTTTTTTTTAATAATTTTCTTAAAACTGATTTTTTCTGACAATATATTTAATGTTTGTATTGTCCTTTTAGAGGACGAGCAATAAACTAAATCAAATTTTAATTTCTTTTTAATAAAAAATTCACAAATTAATTTTGCTGAATTTACCCCTCTTTTATTCAATGGCCTGTCATGATCATCTAAATCTGGAAAATCCCAGCTAGATTTAGCGTGTCTCATCGCATATAATTTAAACATATTTTTAATTTAACATTTATATATGTCGAAAGCATCATTTTCAGAAAACGCTAATATTAGCAATCAACTCATAAACAGAGAATTATCTTGGCTTCAGTTTAATGATCGTGTTTTAGAAGAGTCAAAAGATAAAACAAATCCTCTATTTGAAAGAGTAAAATTTTTATCAATCGCAGGTACAAATTTAGATGAATTTTTTATGGTAAGAGTCGCTGGACTTTTTAATCAAATTAAAGATGGTTTTGACGAATTAAGCGCAGATGGATTAACTGCAGAGGATCAATTAAACAGGGTCGTATTAAAAACTAAAGATCTATTAAAGAAGCAAAACGAAGCGTTCCTAGAGTTGAAAAAAGAGCTATCAAAAGAAAAAATTTTCATTCGAAAAATGTCAGAACTAAATAAGAAGGATCTTATGTATCTAAGAGAATATTTTCAGGAAACAATTTATCCTATAATAACACCTACTGCCATCGATCCATCACATCCCTTTCCTTTTATACCAAATAAAGGCCAAGCAATCTTATTAAGAATGAGCAGAATTAAAAAAAAAAGAGAACTAAACGCAATTATAGTTATACCAAGAGCACTTCCAAAATTTATATCTCTAAAAAATTCTGAAACAATAAATGAATTTGTCACAATTGATGACGTAATTTGTAAATTTGCAAATGAAATATTTCCAGACCATAATATCGAGGCAAGTTTGCAGTTTAAAATAATTAGAGACAGCGAAATTGAAATAGATGATGAAGCTGCTGATCTTGTGAGATATTTTGAAAAAGCAATTAAGAAAAGAATAAGGGGAAACGTAGTTAAACTTGAAGTACTCACTAATTCAAATAAAAACCTTTTAAATTTTATTTCAAAAAAATTTAAAATGGACGAAGATCATATTTATGAGGTTGAAGGATTGGTTGGAATACAAGATATAGATGAAATTTGTAAAAAGAAAGATCCAAAGCTGAGATTTAAAAAGTTTAATCCTAGAGAAGTTGAAAGATTGAAGGAATTTGATGATAAATTTTTTTCAGCTATAAGAAGTAAAGATTTTGTTGTACACCACCCTTTTGAAACTTTTGATGTAGTAATTCAATTTTTAGAAGCTGCAGCAAAAGATCCCAAAGTTATCGGTATCAAACAAACTTTGTATCGAACCACACCTGACTCTCCTATCGTAAAAGCACTAAGTAGAGCAGCAGAAAACGGAAAAGTTGTTACAGCCGTAATAGAAATAAAAGCTCGATTTGATGAGGAAGCTAATATTGAATTATCTAGGAAACTAGAGAAAGCTGGCGTTCAAATTGTTTACGGATTCGCAAAATACAAAACGCATGCAAAAGCAAGTTTAGTTTTAAGAAAAGAAGGAGCAAAAACGCGAAGCTATGTTCACTTAGGCACAGGAAACTATCATCCAATTAACGCAAAAATTTATACTGACTTATCACTGTTTAGCTCTAATCAAGACTTGGCCAAAGATGTTGAAAAATTTTTCAATTATGTAACTGGTTATGCAAAACCCAAAAAATTGAATAAAATTTTTATGTCTCCATTAAATAGTAGGAATTTTTTTGAAGAAAAAATTGAAAATGAAATTGTAAATGCAAGTAAAGGAAAACCTGCAGAAATATGGGCAAAAATGAATTCTCTTGTAGACCCTGGAATTATTAAGAAATTTTATGAAGCTTCAAACGCAGGAGTAAAAATAAACTTATCAGTACGAGGCGTATGCTGCTTAAGACCTGGAGTTAAAGGTCAATCTGAAAATATAAAAGTAAAAAGCCTTATTGGCAGATTTTTAGAACACTCAAGAATTTATTGTTTTGCAAATGGTAATTCTATGCCTTCTCGAGAGAATCAGGTATATATTTCATCAGCAGATTTAATGCCTAGAAATTTAGATAGAAGAATTGAAATTATAATTCCGATAGAAAACAATACTGTGCATGAGCAAATTTTAGATCAAATTATGTTAGCCAACTTTAAAGATAAATCAGAAACATGGTATTTAGATAGCTTAGGAAACTATAATAAAGAACAAGAAAAAGGCTTTTCCGCACATTCCTATTTCATGAAGAACCCAAGTTTATCAGGTCGTGGTAAGTCAATTTTAAGAGCTAAACCTCAAAATTTAAGATTGGTAAAATGAAACCAGAATTAAAAAATCTTTTTAAATTTCAGTCTAATAAAAAGTCTAAGCAAGCCATAATAGATCTTGGATCAAATTCAATAAGAATGCTCATATACGATAATTTTAAAATTTCTCCAATTCCAGTTTTTAATGAAAAAGCAGTTTGCAAACTTGGAAAAAATCTAGATAAATCTAAAAAACTAAATCCTGATGGAATTAAAAGTTCTTTAAAAGTTCTAAATAGATTTAAAGAAATTTTAGATATTTCAGACGTTCAAGATTTAGAAATTATTGCTACAGCAGCTTTTAGAGAGGCCACTGATGCAAGTGAATTTTTAAGAGAAATTGAAAAAATATTTAATAAAAAACCACTAGTGTTATCTGGCGAGGAAGAAGCAAGAACATCAGCAAACGGTGTAATGGTAGGATTTGATGAAGTAGATGGACTTGTTGCAGATTTAGGAGGCGGAAGTTTAGAACTTGCCAGAGTTTCTAACAATCAAATTTTTGAAACAACCTCTTTACCTCTTGGAGTATTAAGACTTGAAAATAATCCTATTATAAAAAAAAGAAATTTGGGAAAATATGTTAGAAAATGTTTAAGAGATGAAAAATGGCTTTCTAAAAAGAAATTTAAAAATATATATTTGGTAGGAGGGACTTGGAGATCATTATTTAAATATCATCTCTTTAAAGAAAAACACCCATTACATATTTTGCATCAATATAAGCTCTCAAAAGATGCAGCAGTTAAATACTTAAACAGAATTTCAAAATTTAATAAATCATCTTTGAAATCAATGGAATATATTACTAAATCTAGAACTCCCTATTTACCTTTTAGCTCTATAATACTTAACGAAATAATTGAAGTAGCAAGCCCCTCAAAAGTTATTTGCTCAATCAGTGGACTAAGAGAGGGGCATATGAATACAATTATAAACCAAGGAATGAGTGAGGATGAAATTTTCAAATTAAAAACTGATGGTATATCTTTTAAAAAAGGGGACTATGGAAAGAGTTTTGAGAAATATTTTAATTTTATTTCACCATTATTTGAAGACAACGAATATTTTAATCGAAGATTACTAACCTTGGCTTGTATCTTAAGTAAAATGGATTGGGGCCTAGGAGCTTTTCAAAAAGCAGAGTTAGTTTTTATGGAAGTGTTAAATACTCCATTACTAAAACTAGAACATAGAGATAGAGTAAAAGTTGCATCAGCAAGTTTTTGGAGACATTGTGGTTTAAAATATAATCCGAATTATCAGTTTCTAACCTTACTAAATAACAAGGAGATTTTATCCTCAAAGCAAGTGGGATCTGCTTTAAGGTTAGCAGAGTCACTTACAAGCATGTCTTCGTTGTTGTTAGATGAATTTAAAATTTATAAAAGAAATAAGACTATTTTTTTGAAAATACCTAAAAATCATAGTGATATAGTCTCAAAACAAGTAACTAAAAGACTTAAAAATCTAGCAGGAGAGATGAATGTCGACTCTAATATCATTTATTCTTGAAAATTAATAAATCTTTAACTTAATTTAAATATTTTTTTAGCATTTTTATATTATTAAATGTTCATCAGTCTCCCGACTGTTTGTTAATTAATTAGCCCAAGGTATTAATATTACCTTGGGCTGCCCTCCAACTATAAAAAAATTTTTCTAATTAAATAGACAGCTAATATTCCACCAATAATTTCAGCAATGATATAACTAGGAGTATTTAAGTAATTTATTCCAGTAAATGTGTCTGTAAAAGTTCTTGCAATTGCTACCGCTGGATTTGCAAATGAAGTTGAAGAGGTAAACCAATAACCTGCTGTAATAAAAGTAGCAACTGATGAGGCGACTGCAAGTTTACCACTTTTTAAAGATCCGAATATCACAAAAATTAATCCAAAAGTTGCAATGATCTCAGCTGTAAAAATATTTATTCCAGGTCTAATCTTCTCTGATAGCTGTAACAAAGGAAGATCAAACATAAAATTAGCCAACATTACTCCTAACATGCAACCTAAGATTTGAGCTGAGATATAAATGATAATTAAATTTTTTTTAATCTTATTGGTAAAATACATTGCTAAAGTAACGACAGGATTGAAATGTGCTCCAGAGATATCACCGATTGAAGTAATCAGAACAAATAATCCTGCACCTGTAGCTAAAGTATTCGCTATTAACATTACAGCGACGTCATCAGTTAGATTTTGAGCCATAATACCTGAACCAACAATTATCATGACTAAAAAACAACTTCCTATAAATTCACCAATAAATATTTTTTTACTTTTCATTTTTTATCCAATTTTTAATTTTTTCATTAATTATATTATAAGTTTCTTCAGCTATTAAATTTATTTTATCTTTATTTTTAGTTTTTTTAAATTTTTCAACAGGGTCCTCAATATCCCAGTGTGTAATGGTCTTTTTTTTGGGCCATACAGGACAAACTTCTTTATTAGCGTTATTACAAACTGTAATCACGTAATCAATATCAATATCATTTTTTAAAAATTCATCAAAATTTTTTGAATAATAAGTGTCTAAATTAAATTTTTTTCCTTCAAGATACTCTTTAATGTAAGGATTGATTTTTCCTGAAGGATTACTTCCGGCACTAAATGCGATGAATTGATTTCGGTAATTTTTATTTACAATACTTTCTGCTATTATGCTTCTCGCAGAGTTTCCAGTACAAACAAACAATATTGTTTTTGTTTTCCTCATAAAAAATGTTTTGAAGTGTCCCGAACTTAAGGAACCAAAATTTGATAAAAACCAATAATAAATAATGGTATCTGTAACCCAAAATTAGTTAATATTGCTTTATCCTTAGAAATAAAACCTGCAATAGTCCAACCAACAACTCCAGCTCCATGAAACATTATATTTACTGGATACATATTCAAATTTGTTAATAAAATACCTGTAAGAACTAAAAAAGTACTTAACCATTTAAGGTATTTTTTAATAAACTTCATAGTTAATTATATGATTGTAATGTTAAAGTTTTGTTAACCAGATGAGGCTTTAACTTTTTTCTCGATAAACTCTGGAATCTCATCACCAAGATCATCGTCTCTCTCCTATAATTATTGTTTACTAAGAATTTATTACAATTTAGAAGAGAAAGATACTTTGGTTAGAAATAGTTAACAGCTTTTAAAGGACTTAGACATATTACTAATTAGATCAAAATATAAAGTTTTTCCTGGAGTTAAAGTGGCTCCCAATGGATCTAAAACACCAGTTTTAATATTCATATCTTTCGCTACTGCATTGATTATGTCAGGATTAAATTGAGGTTCAGAAAACACACAACTTACTTTGTCATGTTCAATTATTTCTCTGATTTCAGATAATTGTTCAGCTCCAGGCAATACATCTGTATTTACAGTAAAAGCTCCTAGAACATTTACATCAAATCTTTTTTCAAAATATTGATAGGCGTCATGGAAAACAATCGATTTAAAATCTTTATTTAACTCAGATTTAACTTTTTTTGTAAGTTTATCTAAATCTTTGAGTGCTTTTTTTAAGTTAGCTTTATATGTAGATGCGTTTTCTTGATCATTTTCTATTAAATGCTCTGCCATTTCTTTTAAAATCACTTTTGCGTTCATTGGATCTAACCAGATGTGCGGATCATGTTCACCGTGAGCATGCTCATGGTGATCATCGTGTTTATCTTCTTTATGACCATGTTCTTTATGTTCGTCTTCTTTATGCTCGTCATGACCATGTTCATCGTGTTTATCTTCTTTATGACCATGTTCTTTATGTTCGTCTTCTTTTTTATGCTCGTCGTGTCCATGATCATCATGTCCTTCAAATATGTTTCTTTCTCTAAATTCTAATTTATTTAATCCTTTAATTTCCATTAACTCTATTTTTTCAGCTTTTTTTGCTATTGAATTTAATGGTTTTTCTAAAAAACTTTCTAAGTCTTCACCAACCCAAAAAATTAAATCAGCATTTTGTAACATTTTTGCGTGAGATGGTTTCATTGCAAATCCGTGTGGTGAAGCATATCCATCTACTATTAAATCTGGTTTACCTACCCCATCCATCAAATAACTTGCTAATGAGTGTATAGGTTTTATTGATGCAACTACTTTGATTTCAGCTTTTGCTGGTGAGAAAATAATAAATAGAGATAATATTGATAATATAAATGGTAATTTTTTAATGTTTTTCATAATAATAGTATGTTAGAGTTGTTATAATATAACAGTATGTAATAATATAACGTTTTAGAGTCAATAGATAAAATGAGCTTAAATCAAAATATTTTAGTAAAATTAAAACAAGCTGGTTTTCGTATAAACGGCAAATGGCTCGTTAAAGGAGTGTCATTACAAATTGAAAAGGGTAAAATAGTTACTCTTATTGGTCCTAATGGTTCTGGAAAAAGCACCACAGCTAAAATTGCTTTAGGAATTTATAAAAAAATCGATGGAGAAGTTGAGAAATATACGAATAAAGTTGGATATGTTCCTCAAAAAATCTCAATTGATTGGACATTGCCACTTAGAGTGAATGATTTCATGGTACTAACTGAAAATCTCAAAGATGAAGCTATTAACGAAGCTTTATCTTTAACAGGTGTTATTCATCTTAAAGATAAAAATTTGGGCGACTTATCAGGCGGTGAGTTTCAAAGAGTATTGCTTGCAAGAGCTATTTCAAAAAAACCAGATCTTTTAGTACTTGATGAGCCAGTACAAGGAGTGGATTTTACTGGCGAAATTGCTCTATACGAACTTATAAAGAAAATTTCAGATGAATTGAATTGCGGAATCCTATTGATTTCTCATGACTTACATACTGTAATGAGTGCTACTGACCATGTTGTTTGCCTAAACGGTCATGTCTGTTGTTCAGGCTCTCCATTAGATGTTGCAAAAAATAATGAATATAAAGCTTTATTTGGAGAACAAGCCTCTCAAATATTAACAAGATACAAACATAGTCATGATCATATTCATACGAGTGAAGGTGAAATAAAAAAAAATTAAATGTTTGATGATTTTTTTATAAGAGCGTTAGTAGCTGGACTTGGTATTGCATTTGTAACTGGGCCTCTTGGATGTTTTGTTATATGGAGGCGATTATCATATTTTGGTGATACTCTTGCCCACTCTGCTTTACTTGGAGTTACACTAGCTTATACTTTGGAATTTAACATTGCTCTTTCAGTATTCATAATTTCATCTTTAATTGCATTAATTTTGATACAGCTTCAAAAAAGAACCAATCTACCAGGTGATGCTTTATTAGGACTCTTGGCTCATTCATCTTTAGCAGTTGGACTGGTTGTAATTGGTTTTTTAACATTCATAAGGTTCGATATCATGGGATTATTATTTGGGGATATATTAGCAGTTACAGCTGATGATTTATTAATTATATGGATAGGGGGGCCATTAATACTTTTAATTCTTAAATTGATTTGGAAACCTTTATTTGCATCAACAGTAAACTACGAATTAGCAGAAGCCGAAGGTTTAAATCCTGATAGAGCTAAAGCTATATTTACTATTTTAATGGCTGGGATAATTGCTATTTCAATTAAAATGGTTGGACTATTATTAATTACAGGAATGTTAATCATACCAGCTGCAATGGCACGAAATATTTCTTCAAGCCCTCAGAGTATGGTAATTTATTCAATACTTGGAGGTTTGTTGTCTGTAATTTTGGGTTTGTTTACTTCGTTACAGTTTAATACATCTTCAGGCCCATCAATCATTGCGGCTTCCTTGTTTTTATTCATACTTTCATTAGTAAAAATTAAACAATCGATTAAATTGAAAAATTAATGAAGAATCAGTACAATGACTAGAATGCATAAAGAAAACAATCTTTCCAAAAATCAACAAATAATTTTTGATTTAATTGATAGATCTCCAGAGCCCTTAAAGGCATATACGATACTTTATAATGTTCAGAAGAAAGGCATTAATGCTCCACCACAAGTTTATCGAGCATTAGATAAATTAGTTGAGATAGGAAAAATTCATAAAATTGAAAGTAAAAATGCTTTTGTTGCATGTAAAAATTCTGATTGTGAAATTTCAAAAGCTACAGCGTTTTCAATTTGTGAAAGTTGTGAAGTGGTTGATGAAATTAGTGATGTTAAACTCTCAAAATATTTATCGAGTTTTAATCATAAAAAAGGAATGAAGTTTAAAAGATTTAATTTAGAATTTTTTGGTCTTTGCAAAAAGTGCAAATAATCTAGCCTGCTGACTTTACTTTCTTTTCAATAAATTCTGGAATCTCCTCGCCCAGATCGTCTTCTTTTTGGTTTTTAGGCTGGAAGGCGTATAAAACATGAAGTTTACAATATGGAAAATCACTCTCAGGTTTTCTTCCACAAAAGTAAAACTTTTCTTCATTAGGGTGACCTATTGGCCATTTGCATGTTTCTTCCGTTAATTCTTCTAAAGATTTAGGATTTTCAGCTTCGAAATTTTTATCAAGTAAAATTGATTGAAATTTTGCTTTTCTAGACATTGGAGCAGGATTACGTCTCACAACCTGTTTGTTGTCTTTAGATCTAGAGGAGCTAGATTGCTTTGATGGAGCTCTAGCTTCTAAATTTAATCTGTGAGCTTTACCAATAACTGCGTTACGAGTTGTGTCACCTAGCATTTCAGCTATTTGACTAGCCGTATGACCTTTTGACCAAAGTTCTTTTAATTTTTCAACTTTCTCGCTAGTCCAACCCATTGTATACTTTTTCTATATTTAGTATTTTTATTATGACTAAAACATTATGTTGTATTTTAAAACTTTAAAACGACTAAAAGCTGTTAATAGAATTAGTTTTACACAGTTTTTTTAATAAGGAGTTATAAGACTATCAATGGTTGAAATTACAAAAAAATATAAAATTGGAAAGAGAAGATTTGGTTTAATTAACTGGGTTGGGGCTTGGACTTTGTATCAGAAAGAAGTTCTAAGATTTTTAATTGTTTGGGCACAGACAATTTTTTCTCCATTAGTTTCATCATTACTTTTTTTAATGGTACTCTCTCTAGCCATCGGTAATGAGAGAGGGGAGGTTTTAGGGGTCCCTTTTATTACTTTTTTAGCTCCCGGCTTAATTGCAATGCAAGTAATTCAACAGGCTTTTTCTCACTCTTCTTCATCGTTTATGATTAGCAAGATACAAGGAAATATAGTTGATCTACTTTATGCACCTTTATCTGCTACGGAAGTGACAATTTCAGTTTCTTTAGCTGCTGTTACTAGAAGCCTTATGATAGCAGCAGTCTCTATAGTAACTTTTTATTTTATTGTTGATTTGGAAATTAAAGATTTTTTTACTTTGATTTTGTTTATATTTTTATCTTCTTTTATTTTAGGAAATGTGGGAATTATTGCTGGTTTATGGGCAGAAAAATTCGATCATATGGCGACCGTGACAAATTTTGTAATTATTCCACTTTCTTTTTTATCAGGCACATTTTATTCAATTGATAGACTACCTGGTTTTTTGCAAACTATTAGCAAGGCCAATCCCTTCTTTTATATGATTGATGGAATTAGATATAGTTTTATTGGTAGCTCAGATGGATCAATTAAGATTGGAATAACTTATTTAGCAATTTTAAGTTTTTTAAGCTGGTTAGTTACTTATATTTTATTTAAAAAAGGATATAAGATAAAATCATAAATATGAGCGCAATATTAAATACTTATAATAGAAAAAAAATTTCATTCAAAAGAGGAAAAGGAAGCTTTTTATACGACACAAATGGGAAAAAATATTTAGATTTTGTTCAAGGTATAGCAGTAAATTGCTTAGGACATTCAAATGATTATTTAAATAAAGCTATACAAAAACAATCTAAAAAAGTGTGGCATGTTTCAAATGTATTTACAATTCCCGAACAAGAAAAATTAGCAAAAAGGCTTAAACAAAAAACTTTTGCAGACTACGTCGCTTTTCAAAATTCAGGAGCAGAAGCAACAGAGGCTGCAATAAAATTTGCTAGAAGATATTTTTATTCAAAGGGTAAACCAAAAAAAAATAGAATTATATGTATCAACAATAGTTTTCATGGAAGAACTTTAGCAACTATTTTTGCTAGCAATAGTAAGAAAGCTACTGAAGGTTTTTATCCCAAAGTTGATGGATTTGATCATTTTAATTTTGGTGACCACAAAGGATTAGAAAGAGCTATCACTAGTAGAACGGCAGCTATTATGGTCGAGACTATAATGGGTGAAGGAGGGATAAAGGTAATTCCTGATTACTGCTTAAAAGGATTAAGAAAATTGTGTAATAAAAAAAAGATACTATTAATACTAGATGAGGTTCAATGTGGAATAGGGAGAACCGGAAAGTTTCTAGCTTTTGAGCATGCTAAAATAAAACCTGATATTGTTCCTATAGCTAAAGGAATTGGAGGAGGTTTTCCAGTAGGAGCAGTATTAGTAAATAAAAAAGTTGCCTCTGGAATGAAACCCGGAACACACGGATCGACTTTTGGAGGAAATCCCTTAGCAATGAGCGTAGGTAATGCAGTCATTGATGTTTTATTTAGAAAAGGATTTTTAAATAATGTTAAAAAAAATGGGAAATATTTTCACGTTGAATTGAATAAAATCAAAAAAAAATATCCAAAAGTTATTAAAGAGGTTAGAGGTCAAGGATTATTAGTTGGACTTGCATTAAAAAAAGATCAAACAGACTTTATAAAGAAATTATTACAAAAAAGATTGCTTACTGTCAAAGCATCAGAGAATGTTGTCAGACTTTTGCCTCCTTTAAACGTTACAAAAAAGGAAATTAATTTAGCATTAAAAATTCTGAATAATGTATGTGAGAACTACAAATGAAAAACTTTATTAATATATCTGATTTGTCTTCTAAAGAATTGAGAACAATTATAGAAGAAGCAAAATCTAGAAAATTAAATAGAAAAAATTTAAACAAATCTGCACCTGACGAAGATAAACCTTTTGAAGGAAAATCGATGGCGATGATTTTTGAAAAACCTTCTACAAGAACAAGAATGTCTTTTGATATTGCCGTTAAACAACTTGGAGGATCTTCTATTATATTAAATCCAGATGGTATTCATTATGGAAAAGGCGATGAAACTTTAAAGGATACTGCAAAAGTATTAACAGAGTACGTAGATATTGTTATGCTAAGAACATCTTCTCATAAAAATTTGGAAGAATTTGGAAAGCATTTAGATATTCCAATTATTAATGGACTTTCAGATCAAAGCCATCCTTGCCAGATTATGTCTGATATTCTTACTTTTGAGGAAACTAAAGGCTCAATTGAAGGCAAAACTATTTCTTGGTTGGGAGATGGCAATAATAACATGTCGAATTCTTTAATAGAGGCCGCAGGTAAATTTGGTTTTCAATTAAAAATTGGATGTCCTGGAAAATATGCGCCAAATAAAAAAATATTAAATTGGGCAAAAAAAAATAAAGTGAATCTTTTAGTAACAAAAAAACCTGAAGAGGCGGTCAAAGGCTCTGATTGTGTCATGACTGACAAATGGGTTTCAATGAATGATAAAGTTAACAAAAAAATAAAAAAGAAAAATTTAAAAAGTTATCAAGTTAATAAAAAGTTAATGCAAAAAGCAAAGTCAGATGCAATCTTCATGCATTGTTTGCCTGTAGGAAGAGGAGAAGAAGTTACCAATGATGTTATTGATGGAAAACAGTCTGTAGTTTGGAGACAAGCTTTAAATAGAGTCCACGCTCAAAAAAGTATAATTAACTGGTGTCTAGATTAAGGTGTCGGAAGAGGTTTATCGCTTTTAGAGTTCATATATAAAATAACAGAAGCTCTATCTTTTTCTTTTTTTAAACCAGCGAATGCCATTTTTGTTCCTTTAATATGAGCAGAGGGTTTAATTAAGAACCCATTCATTTCTTCAAATGACCATTCTTTTCCATAAGCAGCTAAAGCTTTAGAATATTTATAACCGGAAGCAACACCAGTTTGTTTTCCTAAAATACTCCATAGATTTGGACCGATCATATTTTTTCCACCGGCAGCTATCATATGACAAGCGCTACATCTCTTAAAAACTTTTTCTCCATGTTCAACAGTTCCCATAGCCAATAATTCTTTAATTCCAACAGCTGCTTGCCCAGTGTTTGAAGCAGAAGCTAAAGTTGGCTCTATTTTTTCTACCTTGTAAGCTGATTGTTGAGGTTTATCCGGAGTAAATATTATATCTGTAACTTTGTTAATACCAAAAACAACCACTACTGTAGCTAGGATTGCTGCTATAATTTTATTTAATTCAAAACCATCCATAAATTTGACAAATACTTAGTTGACATATAGCACGACTACATAAAAAATACTTAAAATTACTTAATATTTTTTGCGTCTTTGAGACGCACGACTATGAATAAAATTGTAATAATAATACCCTCTAGGCTCAATGCCAGAAGATTACCCAACAAACCTTTGAAACTTATAAACAATAAAGAGATGATTCTACATGTCTATGACTCAGCTGCTAGGTCAAGCGCTGGAGAAGTTTACGTAGCTACGCCAGATCAAAAAATAGTGGATATTGTAAAAAACTTCGGGGGCAATGCAATCAAAACCTCTGACAATCATGAAACAGGTACAGATAGAATATTTGAGGTTTTTAAAGAAACATTAAATAGTGAACCAAATATAATTATTAATTTACAGGGCGACATGCCTAACCTCGAGCCCCAGGCAATTTCTAATCTAGTTTCTTATATGAACAAAAATAAATGTGATATAGGAACTCTAGCAAGTGATTTTAGTTCTAAGATTGAGATTGACAATCCTAATATAGTTAAAGTTGCAGTAAAAGAAAAACTTTCAAATGATATATTTTTAAATGCATTAGATTTTTTTAGAGTAAAAACCAATTCGACTTATAATTTATATCATCATATCGGTATTTACGCCTTTACTAGTAAAGCATTGATAAGGTATGTAAGTTTAAAAAGAACTAAACTTGAATTAGAAAGAAAACTGGAACAACTTAGAGCCTTGGAAAACAAGATGTCAATACATGTTGGTTATATAAAATCATCTCCTTTAAGTGTTGACACTGAAGAAGATCTAATCGAAGTTAAAAATTTGATGGAAAAAAATGAAAAAAATTAAAATTGCCATTCAAGGAGAGCTAGGGGCTTATTCTCATATCGCTGCTAATAATTTATTTAAAGATGCAGAAATTAAAACTTGCGCAACGTTTGAAGAAACTTTCAAAAAAGCTTATGAAGATGAAAGTTATAAGATTATCATTCCAATAGAAAACTCTCTAGCTGGAAGAGTTGCTGATATACATTATCTATTACCAAAATATAAATTACAAATACATGGAGAATATTTCTTAAATGTTGAGCATAATTTACTTTGTAAACCAGATGCAGAAATTAATGATATAAAATTTGTTAGAAGTCATGCTCAAGCCATTGGACAATGTCAGAAAATAATCCATAAAAATAAATTTCAACCTATTATTTCAGCTGACACAGCTGGGTCGGCTAAAGAGCTAGCTGAGGGAAATGATAAATCTATAGCAGCAATCGCATCAGACCTTTCAGCTAAAATTTATAAATTAAAAATTTTAGAAAAAAATATTGAAGATGAAAAAGGTAACGTTACTCGCTTTCTTATTATGGGAAAAAATATTGAACAACCAGAATTTAGTAATAAAAAAAAATTTATAACTAGCTGTATTTTCAGAGTTAAAAGTGAACCTTCAGCACTTTATAAGTGTTTAGGAGGATTTGCTACCAACCAAGTAAACTTAACCAAATTAGAAAGTTTTTCTGTTAAAAATACTTTTGATCAAGCAAATTTTTATTTAGATTTAGAAGGTCACCTAGATGAGTCTGGAGTAAAAAAGGCAATGGAAGAACTTGGTTTTCATACAGTAACCTTACAGATTTTGGGTGTATATGAAGCCTCAACATTTAGGGAAAAATAGTCCACAAAACTTAAATCTAGTCTTGTAGTATTTAAATTGATCTTGATATACTCATATTGAGGTTGGCATCAGGTGGATGTTTCATAAACCCGGTCAGGTCTGAAAAGAAGCAGCCGTAGTGAAAATTATTCAGGTTGTTGCCTGCCTCTACATAATGACAAAAAATAAAATCTTAGCTCTTAAATATAGGCCTCAAGAATTTAAAGACTTAATAGGTCAAGAAGTAATGTCTCAAACCATTACAAATGCCATTAAGATTGGCAAAACTCCTAATGCCTACCTTTTAACTGGGATAAGAGGAGTTGGAAAAACTACCACAGCCAGATTGATTGCCAAGGCTTTAAACTGCCAAAAAAATAGCGATGAAAAAATAAAATGTTCTAGTGAAAAATTTTGTCCTACTTGTGAAGAAATAATTAATTCAAATCATATAGATATTTTAGAGATGGATGCCGCTTCTAAAACTGGAATAGATGATATAAGAGAATTAATTGAAAATTCAAAGTATAGCCCTACAAGCGCAAAGTATAAAATTTTTATAATCGATGAGGTCCATATGCTTTCCAAGCAAGCTTTTAATGGACTACTTAAAACATTAGAAGAACCACCACCTAGTTTAAAATTTATTTTAGCCACTACAGAAGTTAGAAAAATACCTGTAACTATTTTATCTCGTTGTCAAAGATTTGATCTTAAGAGAGTCAGTGTTGATAAACTTTGCACTCACTTGAAAAATATTTCGGCTAAAGAAAATGGTAAAATTTCTGAAGATTCAATTAAACTAATTGCAAAAACATCTGAAGGTTCAGTAAGAGACGCAGTATCGCTTTTAGATCGGGCTTTAATTTCTCAATCTATTAGCAAAAACAATTTAATAGAAGAAACAGATGTTCGAGAAATGCTTGGTCTCGCAGATCGGAGTAAAATTATATCTTTATTTAAAGAAGTTTTAAGTGGGAAAGAGAAAGAAGCATTAAAATACCTAAGAGAATTAATCAATGACGGGATCGATGCTAAAATTTTTCTAAACGATATTTTGGAAGTTCTCTATCTTTTTAGCAGAAGAATAAATCTAGGGCCTATTGAGAAAGATACAACAATATCCGAAGCAGAAGTAAAAATGGTAGACGAATATTCAAAAAATATAGACATGCAGGATATAGGGTTATTTTGGCAACTTACAATTAAAACAATCGATGATCTTAGAATAGTGGGAAATGAAAATTTAACATTAGAAATGTATATTATGCAATTAGTTCATCTTAATAGCATTGAGACTAAAAGAGAAATTTCTGTTCAAGGCATTGAAAATAACGATAGTATAAAACAAAAAAGTTTAGTTGGAGAGGATATAAGAGAAGAAAATTCAGAAACTAATTTATCAACTCAAGTTAAGAATCAATTAAAAAATACAGATCAAATAAAAAAAAATCCAATAAAAAATTTATCTCCAGAAATTAGCAAAACTAAAATTGAAATTACAAGCTTTCAAGATTTGATTGATCAAGCGAATAAAGAAAAAGAGGTTGAGCTCAAATTTGATTTAGAACGTAATGTCAAACTAGTTAGTTTTAATAAAGGAAAAATTGATATTAGTTTTAATGAAAGATTAAATAAAAGTTTTATTAAAAATCTTACTGAAAAACTATTGCTGTGGACAGGTGAAAGGTGGATTATATCTTTAAGCAAAAATAGTGATGCTAAGAGTATATATGAAAAAAATATGGAAAAAAAATCTTCAAAATTAGAAGATTTTAAAAGGAGTGATATAGCAAAACAAATTGAAGAGGCATTTCCTGATGCAAAACTTATAGATATCCAGGAGGAAAATAATGACTAATTTTTCCGATATGCTCTCAAAAGCAAAAGCTATGCAGGATAAAATGAAGGAGGCTCAAGAACAAATAAAAAAAATTGAAGTAGAAGGTGAAGCAGGCGGTAATTTAGTCAAAGTAGTCTTAACCGGTGAATATGAATTAAAATCAATCATAATTAGTGAAGAAGCAAAAACAGAAAGTCAGGAAATCATTAATGATTTAATTAAAGCTGCTTATAATAATGCAAAAGAAAATTTAAAAAAAAAATCTGCTGAAGAGCTTGCTAAAGTAACTGGAGGACTAGGTTTACCTTCCGATTTTAAACTACCTTTTTGATGGACAATAATATTCCTGAAATAAACGAACTTATAAAACAATTTTCTAAACTTCCAGGTTTAGGACCTAAGTCAGCAAAGAGAATTATTTTAAAATTAATTAATAATAAAGACAGTATGGTAAAACCTTTGGCCAAGTCATTAGCCCAGGTATATAAAAATGTAGTACGTTGTGTTGATTGTGGAAATCTAAAAATAATGGATAAAATTTGCATATGCTCAACTAAAAATAGTTATGATAAAATCTGTGTAGTTGAGAATCTTGCAGATATGTGGGTTATCGACTCTGCGAATATTTATAAAGGTCATTTCCATATTTTAGGTGGAACTTTAAATTCAAGCGAAAACTATGAGCAAAAAAATCTATTAATCGACTCTCTAGTTAAAAGGATAAAAAAAAACAATCTAAAAGAGGTGATTATTGCAACAAGTGCAACAGTTGAAGGACAAACAACTGCTCATTATATCGAAGATACTATTAAAAACGGTAAAATTAAAATTACAAAATTAGCTCAAGGATTGCCAGTTGGTGGTGAAATCGAACAGCTTGATGACGGAACTTTATTCTCAGCTTTTAAGAATCGAGTGCCTGTTACAGGCAGCTAAGCCGATGATTTTTTTTCTAGCCTTTTTTGATGTAAAAGAGGCTCAGTATATCCAGAAGGCTGAACTCTTCCTTTAAAAACTAAATCACAAGCAGCTGAAAAAGCTATCGAGTTATCAAAGTCATCTGACATTTTCGTATATCCTGATCTTCCACTTCGAAAGTATGCTGGATCTTTTTCGTTTTGTTTGTCTACGATAGTAGCCATTTTTTTCATAACTTTCATCACTTGGTCTTTTGTGCAAATACCATGATGCAACCAATTAGCTATGTGTTGAGAAGATATTCTAAGCGTTGCTCTATCTTCCATTAAACCAATATTATTTATGTCTGGGACTTTAGAGCAACCTACTCCTTGATCAATCCATCTAACAACATAACCTAAAATACCTTGGGCATTATTTTCTAGCTCACGATTTATATCTTCAACTGACCAGTTTGGTCTATCAGCTTTTGGTATCTCTAAAAGATCTTCTAATTTTGCTTTTTTTCTTGATTTAATCTTTTCTTGTTCATTAAATACGCTTACTTTGTGATAGTGCATGGAGTGTAGTGTTGCAGCTGTTGGAGATGGAACCCAAGCACAGTTAGCTCCTGATTTAGGATGCCCAATCTTTTGATCCATCATGTCTTTCATTTTATCTGGCATAGCCCACATGCCTTTTCCGATTTGAGCTTTTCCTGAAAAACCACAATCTAAACCTATATCAACATTCCAGTTTTCATAAGAATTTAACCAAGTAGATTTTTTCATTTCACCCTTGAAAATCATTGGGCCTATCTCGAATGAAGTATGCATTTCATCTCCAGTTCTGTCGAGGAAACCTGTGTTGATAAAAACAATCCTATCTTTTACTTCTCTTATACATTCTTTTAAGTTGATCGTTGTTCTTCTCTCTTCATCCATTATACCAACTTTAATAGAAAATCTTTTTATTCCCAAAGCATCTTCTACTTTTTCAAATAAAATATTGGTAAAGGCTACTTCCTCTGGACCATGCATTTTTGGCTTAACAATATAAAAAGATTTTGTTCTCGAATTTTTTTTATTCTTAAAATCATGCATAGCGCATAGAGTAGAAATAAAGGCATCCATAATACCTTCAGGAATTTCAGATTCGTCCTTTAAAATAATCGAAGGGTTAGTCATTAAATGACCAACATTTCTATTTAATAGTAGAGCTCTTCCATGAAGTTGGATTTTTGATCCATCTTTACTAATATAATTTCTGTCAGGGTTTAGTTTACGAACAAATTTTTTTCCATTTTTTTCCATACTTGTTTTTAAATCACCCTTCATTAATCCAAGCCAATTTCTATAGCATTTAACCTTATCTTCCCCATCTACTGCAGCTACAGAGTCCTCATTATCTATAATTGTAGATATAGCTGACTCAATAATAAAATCTGAAATATTTGCTTTATCATCTTTTCCAATCATATTTTTTGGATCAATAATAATATCTATGTGTAGATTGTTATTTTTAAGTAATATTGAATGAGGTTTAGTTTTTTCTCCATTAAAACCAATAAATTGTTTTTTATCTTTTATATAATTTTTTTTCTCTTCTATAAGCAATACTAAGTCACTTCCTTCAATTTGGATTTTAGAAATTTCTTTCCAACTACCATTGTTAAGAGGAAAGACTTGATCTAAAAATTCTCTTACGTAAGAAATTACTTTATTTGCTCTTTCTTTATTATGGTCTTTCCCTTTTTCTCCAGGAATTACATCAGTTCCGTATAAAGCATCGTATAAACTTCCCCACCGAGCATTAGCTGCATTAAGTGCATATCTAGCATTATCTACTGGAACTACTAGCTGAGGTCCTGCGATGGAAGAAATTTCTTTATCTACATCAGAGGTGTTTATTTTAAAATCTTCTTTTTTATCAACAATATATGAAATAGATTTTAAAAAATTTATATATTTCTCCTTATTAAAATCTTTGTTCTCATCTTTTTTATGCCAATCATCAATTTTTTTTTGAATAGTTTCTCTTTTTTTAATTAATGATTTATTTATAGGAGCAAGTTCATGGACGACTTTTCCAAAATTTTTCCAAAAATCCTCTGATTTGATATCTAAGCCTGGAATAGCTTCTTTGTTAATAAATTCAAATAATGTAGAATTTATTTTAAGGTCATTTTTATTAATATAATTCATAAATCACCAATCTTTTTACCCTATCTATGTTGGTTATTTAAAGTTAAATGTTAATTACTGTGACATTTTTTTAGACAATTTGTTGACTTAATTGAGTTCTATCAATAGTAGAATTATATTATCTAATTATTATGAAAAATTATTTAGAATTTGAAAAAGAAATCAAAGCTCTAGAAGAAGAAGTAGATAATCTTAAAAGTCCTTTTGGATCAGAAGGTATATCTGAAGTAGACACACAAAAGATTAAAACCACCCAAGAGGAAATTAATGAGAAGTTAAGAGAAACTTATTCTAATTTAAATAGTTGGCAAAAAACTTTAGTAGCCCGGCATGAAGACAGGCCTAAAGCAAATTTTTATATTAAAAAGATATTTCAAGAATTTACTTTATTATCAGGCGATAGATATTTCGGTGATGATAAATCTGTAATCGCTGGCTTTGGCTTAATAGATAAAAAATCAGTTTTAGTTATTGGTCAAGAAAAAGGTGAAGATTTAAATACAAGAATAGAAAGAAATTTTGGAATGATGCGTCCAGAAGGTTACAGGAAATGCATTAGATTAATGAAATTAGCTGATCGATTCCAAATTCCAGTAGTAATCTTTGTTGATACACCGGGAGCATACCCAGGTATTGGTGCAGAACAAAGAGGTCAAGCATCCGCAATAGCTAATTCAATAGAATCTTCGATGGCCTTAACTGTTCCAAATATTTCAATTATTATTGGAGAAGGGGGATCAGGGGGCGCAATTGCTTTGGCCTCATCAAATAAAGTGATTATGTTAGAAAATTCCATTTACTCAGTAATATCTCCAGAAGGTTGTGCTTCTATACTTTGGAGAGATCCGAGCAAATCTTTACAAGCAGCTGAGGCTATGAAAATGACAGCTAAAGATTTATTAAATCTTGGAATTATCGATGAAATTATTCCTGAACCTCTTGGAGGAGCTCACAGAAATCCTGATGCAATAGCAGATGATATTAGACATTCAATTATAAAAAATTTACGTAGCTTTGAAAACTTTTCAAAAGAAGAAGTATATGATCATAGAAAGGCAAAATTTTTAAAAATTGGAAGAGAGCGTGGTTTTAGCAAGTCATCCAGTTCAGATGAAGCAGGATTAAGTTATAAAGGATCAAACATTCAAAAAATTATAGGTCATATTGATAAAAATAAACTACTTTATATAGGTGTCGGACTAGTGTTTATTGCAGGTATAGTGTCAATTATTTATTAATAACTGTTGCAAAAAAACAATTTTTTAGATTATTTTAATCATCTATTGACATTCCAATGACAAATCTATTTAAGGATCTGGAGTTAGTATATTACTAACTAAAGTTAATAACAAATAAGGAAAAGTAAATAATATGAGTACACTAAAAGGTAAAGTAAAGTGGTTCAATGGTACTAAAGGTTATGGTTTCATTGAAAGAGAAGACAAAGAAAAAGACGTGTTCGTTCATTCTTCAGCAGTTAGAGAAGCTGGTTTAAAATACTTAAACGAAGGTGATGAGTTAACGTTTGAAGTGGAGAATGGAGAAAAAGGTCCTTCCGCAGTTAAATTGCAGAAAACATCTTAAATCTTATTTCCAAAAACATAGATTAACGGGACATAAAGCTTTAATTAGTTTTTTGTCCCGATAATTTTCCTTGAAAAAGACACAATTATTTCTTAAATACAGATCAATGATTATTAAAAATCAAATTCCTGTTCTTACATCTCATTCTCACAGAATGCACGCTAGGCTATTGCTTAGCTAAATCATTACATATTTTAAAATACAAATTTACTAATAATTAATATAAAAAGGAGTTATGCAGCAGTAGCTCAGTTGGTTAGAGCACTAGTTTGTGGAACTAGGGGTCGGTGGTTCGAATCCACCCTGCTGTACCAAAAAATGACGAAAGATAAGAAAAACAAACCTTCAAAAGAACTTCCTTTAGGGTTTGTTGATAGACAAGAAAAAGAATTACTAGTACGTGATTTTATAATTTCAAACATTAAAGAAGTTATGATCAAGTATGGTTTTCAGTATCTCGAAACTCCAAGTTTTGAGTATACGGATAGTATTGGAAAATTTTTACCTGACAAAGATAGGCCTGATGAAGGTGTTTTTTCTTTTCAGGATGAAAAAAAATGGTTATCTCTGAGATATGATTTAACAGCACCATTAGCACGTTATGTTGCAAAAAATTATTTAGAGATTCCTAAACCTTTCAAAAGATATCAACTTGGGACAGTGTGGAGAAATGAAAAACCTGGACCAGGAAGATTTAGAGAATTTTTACAATTCGATGCTGATTTTGTGGGAACTCAGAGCTTACGAGCTGATGCAGAGCTATGTGTAATGATATCAGAAATTTTAGAAAAATGTGGACTAAGCAAAGAAGAGTATGTAATTAAAATTTCATCTAGAAAAATTACGGAAGAATTATTCAAAAAAATTAATTTAGATGACAATGAACAAAAACTTACAGCCCTTAGAGCACTAGACAAAATAGATAGATTAGGCTGGACTGGTGTTAAACAACTGCTTGGCGAAGGAAGAAAAGATAAATCAGGAGATTTTACCAAGGGAGCAAATTTAAACACATCTAATATCGAAACAATAGAAATAGAACTAAAGAAAAAATCAGCAGAATCTAATGATCTTTTGGAAATTTTTAAAATATTTAAAGATTATAATTTTAATAATTTTGAGTTCGATCCATCGATTATTAGAGGCCTGGAGTATTACACTGGTCCAATATTTGAAGTAAATTTAAAATTTGATGTAAAAAATAATAAAGGACAAGTTATTCAGTTCGGCTCCATCGGAGGAGGTGGGAGATATGACAATTTAGTAAACAACTTTGGAAATTACGATGCTCCAGCTACTGGTATTTCAATTGGTTTAGATCGATTAGTTTATGCCCTAATGCAGAAAAAAGAATTTAAAATCAAACAATCAAAACCTATTGTTATTTGTGTTTTCGATAAAAACTCAATGAAAGAATATATTAAATTGCAAACTATCCTAAGAGGATCAGGTATTAGTGCTGAAATTTATCCTGGAGAAAGTAAATTAAAGAAACAAATGGAATATGCAAATAAGATAAAATCTCCAGCAGTCATACTCTATGGAGAAGATGAGATAAAATCAGGAAAACCAACTTTAAGAGATTTAATTTCTGGTAAAGAAAAATCAATATCAATTAAAGAATTAGTAAATGAAATCAAAAAAATTATCTGAGCAAATCATTAAAACTTTTAAAAGCAATGGCTTTGTTTTATCCGAGCCTGATGTCTTATTAGACTCAGAGTATATTATACAAAGATCTGGTGAAAATTTTAGAAAATCAATGCTTACTTTTGAAAATGAAGATGGGAAAATAATGTGTCTTAGACCAGATCTTACAGTAGCATCTTGCATCAAGTTCTTAGAGAAAAAATCTAAATCTAAAATTTATTATTCTGGCCAAGCTTATAGAAGGTCAGATATAAAAGGTTCTGATTTAATTAATGATCAACTAGGCATTGAAATCTTAGGTTCAAAAAACCAACTTCAGGATGATTTTAAAATAATTAAAACTATTTTAAATTCTGCTGAAAAAATAAAAAGTAAAAAAATTCAGATTAAAGTTAGTGATATAGGATTATTTAAAAAATTAATAAATTCTTTAGATATGCCAGAGAGATGGAAGCTAAGACTAATTAGACATTTTTGGCGCCCAACATATTTTGAAGAGTTGCTGGACAGGCTAGACAAAAACTCAGATATAGACTCTGATACTTTTGATACAGATAAAAAAAGATTTTATGAAATGAAAAAAATGGAACAAAACAAAATTATAGCTGGTCGTTCTATTTCAGAGATTTTAAAAAGATTTGATAAAAAGATTAAAGATCCAAGATCATTTAGCGAAGGTAAACAAATTGCTAAAATTATAAGATCTTTTCTTAAAATTAATTGCAAATTAACATTATTAGATGAAAAACTATTAAATTTTGTTAAAAAAAATAATTTAAAGAAAAATATCTTTAAAGAATTTAAATCAATAAAAAATTTAAAAAAATTAAATCAAGAAGTTTATTTTATTACTAACTTTGGAAGGAATATTGAATATTATACTGGTCTTGTATTTGAGGTTTTTGCTGGAAAAAAAGAAATTGCAAGAGGTGGCCGATACGATGATCTACTTAAAAGTCTGGGAGCAAAGAAAAATATTCCAGCTGTTGGAGCAGCAATTAATTTAAACAACATATGAAAGATCTAATTACTATAGGATTACCAAGCAAAGGAAGATTAAAAGAAAAAGCTGTAGCTTTTTTTAACAACAAAGGTTTAAAAGTTTTACAAGGCAACAAAGAAAGAAACTATTTTGCAAAGATTGAGAATAAAACAAACCTAAAGATAATCTACTTACATGCAAAAGAAATTATTCAAAGATTAGGAGATGGAACTTTGGATATAGGAATATCAGGCTTAGATCTATTAAACGAGTCTGAAAAAAATTTACAAGACAAAATAAGAATTAAAAAATATCTTGATTTTGGCAACGCCAATTTGGTTGTGGCTGTTCCAGAAGATTGGATAGATGTACAAACCGTTGCTGACTTGGAAGAAGTAGCTTTTGATATTAGATCAAAAAGAAACACAAGATTGAGAGTAGCAACAAAGTATCCAAATTTAACGAACAATTTTTTAATTTCTAAGGGTGTTACTCAATATAAGTTAATACCAAGCCTTGGTGCTACTGAAACCTATCCATTTATAGGTTCATCTGAAATTATTACGGATATTACTTCTACGGGCAAAACTTTGGAGGATAATAATTTAAGAGTTTTAAAAGATGGATTAATTTTACAATCAACTGCTTGTTTATTTATTTCAAAAAAAAAGGCTGCAAATTTGCAGCCTTTTTTAAATTCTTTGGTTTGAAAAGAATTACATTCCCATTCCGCCCATTCCTCCCATTCCTCCCATTCCTCCACCCATAGGAGGCATTGAAGGACCAGCATCTTTTTCTTCAGGTTTATCTGCAACCATGGCTTCTGTCGTAATTAATAATCCTGCTATAGATGCAGCATCTTGTAATGCTGATCTTACGACTTTAGTTGGATCTATAATACCTTTAGCAAACATATCGACGTATTCCTCGTTTTGAGCATCGTAACCCTGAGAAGATTTTTTTCCTTCCAAAAGTTTACCCACTACAACTGAACCATCTACGCCTGCATTTGCAGTAATTTGTCTAATTGGAGCTTGAAGAGCTTTTTTAACAATTTCAACACCAGCTTTTTGGTCGTCACCTTTAACTTTTACACTGTCTAAGTCTTGAGCAGCATAAAGTAATGCACATCCACCACCTATCACTACTCCTTCTTCTACTGCAGCTCGTGTTGCATTAAGCGCATCCTCAACTCTATCTTTTCTTTCTTTAACTTCCACTTCTGTAGCACCACCAACTTTAATTACAGCGACTCCACCTGCTAGTTTAGCTAATCTTTCTTGAAGTTTCTCTTTATCATAGTCAGAAGTTGTTTCATTAATCTCAGATCTAATTTGATTACATCTAGCTTCGATATCAGATTTTTTTCCTTCACCTGCAACCAAAGTACTATTCTCTTTATCTATTTTTACTTTTTTACAAGATCCTAGATCATTAATTTTAACGTTTTCTAATTTTAGACCAATATCTTCTGAGATTACCTGTCCACCAGTTAAAATTGCAATATCTTCCAACATTGCTTTTCTTCTATCTCCAAAGCCAGGTGCTTTTACTGCTACAACTTTTAAACCACCTCTTAATTTATTTACAACTAAAGTTGCTAAAGCTTCTCCTTCAACATCTTCAGATATAATCATTAAAGGTCTATTAGCTTGAACTACAGACTCTAATAATGGGACCATCGGTTGTAAGTTGGTTAATTTTTTTTCAACTAAAAGCACTAGAGGATTGTCTAACTCTGTTGTCATTTTTTCTGTATTAGTTACAAAGTATGGTGAAAGGTATCCTCTATCAAATTGCATACCTTCTACAACATCTAATTCAGTTTCTACACCTTTTGCTTCTTCGACAGTAATCACACCTTCATTACCAACTTTTTGCATAGCCTTAGAAATCATATCTCCAATAGACTTTTCACCATTTGCAGAAATAGTCCCTACTTGTGCAACTTCTTCATTTGCTTTAACTTTTTTTGATGTTGTTTTTAATTTTTCTATTACAAACTCTACAGCTTTATCAATTCCTCTTTTTATATCCATTGGGTTCATTCCAGCAGTTACATATTTTAAGCCTTCATTTACTATTCCTTGAGCCAAAATAGTTGCTGTAGTCGTTCCATCACCAGCATTATCATTAGTCTTACTAGCTACTTCTTTAACCATTTGTGCACCCATATTTTCAAACTTGTCTTCAAGTTCTATTTCTTTAGCTACTGAAACACCATCTTTAGTAATTTTAGGGGCACCGTAAGACTTATCCATCACAACATTTCTTCCTTTTGGACCTAAAGTTACTTTAACTGCATTTGCTAAAGTATTTACACCTTTCAGCATTTGTGATCTTGCTTCTGTATCAAATTTAATTATTTTTGCCATTTTAGTTCTCCTTTAAATATTATTTTTTTCCTTTTGAAATTCCCATTATGTCAGACTCTTTCATAATACTGTATTCTTTGCCGTCAATTTTAACTTCTGTGCCAGACCATTTTCCAAAGAGCACTACATCTCCCACTTTAACATCCATTGGAGTTAATTTGCCATCTTCATTTTTGGAACCAGGACCTACAGCTACTACTTCACCTTCTTGGGGTTTTTCTTTTGCGGTGTCGGGAATAATTATTCCACCTGCAGTTTTTTCTTCACTGTCTAAAACTTTAATAAGCACACGATCGTGCAAGGGTCTAAATTTCATACATATTCTCCTGTAATTTTTATGTAGGGCTGATATGGTGAGTTTTGTAAAGATTTCAAGAGGCGAAAATCATTAAAAAAAAGGCTAAATTGCTATATTTTAAGAGATAAACTTAAGAGAGACAGTAAAAATTGAGAAACTTAAATCACTTATCAGAGGTATTTCACTCTTATGACACTTACGTAATAGATTTATGGGGCGTGATGCACAATGGGATATCTTTAAACTCAAAAGCAATTGAAGTTGTTGAAAATTTGAGTGAAAGTTCAAAAAAAATTGTATTTTTATCTAATGCACCCAGACCTAGCTCTAAAGTTGTTGAATTTTTAAGAAGAATGAAAATGAAAGAGAAATATCTATCCAAAGTAATAACATCTGGCGAAGCAGCAATGCAAGCAATTAACCAGAACAAATTTGGAAAAAATTTTTATCATCTTGGCCCATCTAGAGATCAATCAATATTTGAGAAAGTATTAGAAAACAAGACTTCTTTAGACAGATGTGATTTTATACTTTGCACGGGTCTCTTTGACGATCATGATGAAGATTTAGATTACTATATAGGTTTACTTAAAAATTATACTTCTAAAAAACTAATATGTACAAATCCTGATTTAATTGTTCATAGAGGTAACACGGAAGAACTTTGCGCAGGATCAGTAGCAAAAACTTTTGAGACTTTAGGAGGTAAAGTTATATATTATGGTAAACCATATAAGGAAATCTACGGAATGTGCTTTGATACAAGAGAAAAAGTTCTAGCTATAGGTGATAATTTGAGAACAGATATTAAAGGAGCTAATAATCTTAATATAGATAGTTTATTTATCTACAATGGCGTTCACAGAAATGAAATTAAAAATGATGAAGACCTTCCAGCTTTATTAAAAAGATATAATGTAAAAACTAATTTTTTTCAGAAAGAACTCAAATGGTAAAATGAAAATTTATAATAATCTTATAATAAATAGAAAACATCAGAATAGTGTAGTAGCTATTGGAAATTTTGATGGAATACATTTAGGTCACCAAAAGGTTCTTAATCGAGCGAGACAAAAAGCAAAAAAAAATAGACTACCATTTGGAGTTATTACTTTTGAGCCTATGCCAGTAATGTTTTTCAATAAAAAAATTAAGAACCATCGTATTAATTCATTATTACAAAAAAAAACTCAGCTAAAAAAATTAAAATTAGATTTTTTAATAATAATAAATTTCAATAAGAAATTTTCAAAATTATCAGCAGAACAATTTATAAAAAGGATCATTTTCAAAAAGGTAAAATGTAAATTTTTATATGTCAGCAATAATTTTAAATTTGGTTTTAAAAGAAAAGGAAATATTCAAACTCTTAAAAAATATTCAAATTCATATAACTTTAAAACTATGATTACTCATCCTCTAACAAAAACAGCTAAGGTTATCTCATCAACAATTATAAGAAAAAAAATTTCTCAAGGAAAAATATATGAAGTTAATAAGTTATTAAATCGAAATTGGTGTATTCAAGGAAAAGTTATTAAAGGCCATAGAAGAGGAAGAACAATTGGTTTTCCAACCTGTAATATAAATATTTCAGATTACGCAATGCCAAAACTTGGTGTTTATGGGGTCAAAGTAAATAATGCAAAATTTCAAAGAAAAGGTATTGCTAACATTGGTTACAGACCAACATTTAATGGCCAAAATTTACTATTAGAAGTGAATATATTTGGAATTAACAAAAACTTATATAATAAAGTGATTAACGTTAATTTTATTAAATTTATAAGGTCTGAAAAAAAATTTAAGGATCTTGAACAGTTAAAGAAACAAATAAAGGTTGATATAAATCGAGTTAAAAAAAATGTCTAAAGATAATCTACAACTCCCAAAGACAGCTTTTTCAATGAAGGCAAGTTTACCTACAAAAGAACCTTTAATTTTGGAAAAATGGGAAAAAAATAAAATTTTTGAAAAATTAAGAAAAAGCTCAAAAGGAAAAGAAAAATTTATTCTACATGATGGACCTCCATATGCTAACGGCCATATACATATGGGAACTGCGCTCAATAAAATTTTAAAAGATATGATAATACGTTTTCATCAAATGAATGAAAAAGACTCAGTCTATGTTCCTGGATGGGATTGTCACGGACTTCCAATAGAATGGAAAATTGAAGAAGAATACAAAAAAAAGAAAAAAAATAAAGACGAGGTTCCAATTAAAGATTTTAGACAAGAGTGCAGAGAATTTGCTAAAAAGTGGATACAAGTTCATATAAAAGAATTCAAAAGATTAGGAGTTGTTGGAGACTTTGAAAATTATTATTCAACAATGAGTAACGAAGCAGAAGCCCAAATTGTAAGAGAACTTGGAAAATTTCTTTTGGACGGAAGCTTATATCAAGGATTTAAACCTGTTTTATGGTCAACAGTTGAAAAAACAGCATTAGCTGATGCAGAAGTTGAATATAAAGATCATACCTCAAATACAATTTATGTGGCATTTAAAATAAAAGATACAAAAAAGGATTTTTTAAAAGAAGCTAGTATTATAATTTGGACAACAACACCTTGGACTATTCCTGCTAATAAGGCTTTAGCTTTTAATAGTACTATAGAATATTCATTAGTTGAGATCGAATCTTTAGAGTATTTTAAAGAAAAAAAAATAATTGTTGCTAGTAACCTAGTTGACTCAATTATTAAGTCTTGTGGAATAAAAAGACATAAAGTTTTAAAAACTTTTAAAGGTTCTGAATTTCAAGGAACAATTTGTAGCCATCCTTTTTTAAAAATGAAATTTGAATACGATGTTCCCATGTTCGAAGCAGGATTTGTAGATCTTGAACAAGGAACTGGGATAGTACACTGTGCTCCTAGCCATGGACCAGATGACTTTATTTTATGCTTAAAAAATAATATCAAATCAAGCTATACAGTTGATAATGCTGGGCTGTACACCAATGAGGTTCCCTATTTTACTAATACACATATTTTTAAAGCTGACGACTTAGTTATAGAAAAGCTCAAGGAACAAAACAAATTACTCAAAAATGATAAATTACTTCATAGCTACCCTCACTCCTGGAGATCAAAAGCTCCTTTAATTTATAGAGCTACGCCACAATGGTTTATTTCTATGGAAAAAAATTCTTTAAGAAATAAAGCAATTAAAGCAATTAATGATACAAATTTTTATCCTGAAAAAGGAAAAGATCGATTGCTTTCTATGATAGAAGGCAGACCAGATTGGTGTGTCTCAAGACAAAGAGTTTGGGGTGTTCCTTTACCAATTTTTATTAATAAAAAAACAAAGGAACCATTAAGAGATCAAAAAGTTATAGAAAGAATTGCAAAAATTTATGAAAAAGAAGGATCTGATTGTTGGTTTACGGATGATGCAAAAAAATTTTTAGGAGAGGATCATGATCATAAAGATTTTGAAAAACTAAATGATATTGTAGAAGTTTGGTTTGATAGCGGATCAACTCACAGTTTTGTTTTAGAAAAAAGAAAAGATTTAAAGTGGCCTGCCGATATGTATCTTGAGGGCTCAGATCAACATAGAGGTTGGTTTCATTCATCTTTGTTAGAGTCATGTGGCACTAGAGGCACAGCTCCTTTTAAAAGTATTTTATCACATGGATTTGTGGTTGATGGAAAAGGTCTAAAAATGTCAAAGTCATCAGGAAATGTTATTTCCCCAGATGACATTCTTAAAAATTATGGCGCTGACATTTTAAGAGCTTGGGTGGCTTCATCAGATTATGCTGAAGACTTAAGAATTGATAAAAATATTTTAGCTCAGCACGCGGAGTCTTATAGAAAAATTAGAAATACTTTTAGATTTATTCTAGGAAATATAAAAGATAATTTTGAAGAAGAAAAATTTTCATCATTAGATATTAAAAAATTTGACGAGTTAGAACAATATATTCTTCATAAAGTTTTTACTTTAGACTCCCTAGTCAAAGAAAATTTAAATAATTATAACTTTCATAAACTATACAAAGAACTTTTAAATTTTTGTGCTTTAGATTTATCCTCATTTTATTTTGATATAAGGAAAGACACATTGTATTGCGACAGCATTACCTCTAATAAAAGAAGAAATTGTATAAAAGTTTTAAATATTATCCTAGAGTGTTTATTAAAATGGTTTGCTCCAATTTTTGTTTTTACCACTGATGAAATTTATAGTTTAGTAAGTAAAGATAAAAAAAATATTCATGAATATACTTTCCCAAAAATTCCAAGCTCATGGAAAAATAAAATTTTAGACGAAAAATGGAGAGAATTATTCAAAATAAAAGAGGTAGCAAATATTGCAATCGAAGAAAAAAGGGCGAGCAAAGAAATTGGTTCAAGTTTAGAAGCTGACTTAAAAATTACTACAGATAGTAAAAAATTTAAGATACTAAAAGATATAAATCTTGCGGAATATTTTATAACTTCTAAAGCAGAAAAAATTGAAAGCAAAAACAAAGATGAATTAAGCATTAAAGTTATAAAATCCAAAGGGATCAAGTGCCCAAGATGTTGGAAAATTTTAGAAAAAAACTGTGATAGATGTGAAAAAGCTACGAATGCCTGAAGCAAATATAGACAAGAAATCTAACAAAAATTTTTTTTCTTCAATGTTAACAAAGAATTATTTTTTTTGTTTTTTAATAATTGTTTTAAGTTTTACTTTAGACAGAATATCAAAAATTAAAATAATTCAACATCAACTAACTAATAATAGCACTTATATAAATGATTTTATCAATTTCAATTTAGTATGGAATACTGGTGTAGGATTTGGTTTATTAAGCTCTAACTCAACAATATTTTATAATTCAATTACTGTACTTATAGGACTAGTCATTATTTTTTTATTCTATCTATTAACAAAATCTAAACTAGGAGATAAAATATTGTTTTCTCTTATAGCAGGAGGAGCATTAGGAAATTTTTATGATAGGTTAACGTATTATGCTGTGCCTGACTTTATAGACCTTCATTTTAAAAATTTTCACTGGTTTACTTTTAACTTGGCAGATATATTCATTACTGTTGGAATAGTTATGTTATTGGTTAAAGAATTATTTATTAATGAAAAAAATTAAAAACATAATATTATATTTTATAGCTTTATTATTTTTGTATTCTTGTGGCACTGCATCTGATGTAGGTAAAACCCTAAGAAACGAAAAGATAAGAACAACAGATGAGTTTTTAGTTAAAAAAAGACAACCATTATCCTTACCACCAGATTATGAAGATTTGCCAGAGCCAGGCACTCAGAATTCAGATAAAAAAAATGAAGATGACATTAATAAGATTTTAAAAATCCCTAAAGAACAATCAAAAACCAAGAGCACATCGACTGTTGAACAATCCATAATTAATGAAATTCGAAAGTGAAAAATCAAAAAATAATTTATAAAAACAATATTCAAAAGAAGTACCTGAAATTAAGTTTGAATAAAAAGCTAAATAAAAAATATTCTGATGTTTTAAAAAATATAATTACTAATTTAGATACTAACAAAGACGCATTTCATTCATTAAGTAATAAATTTAAATTTAATTTTAAAAAAAAAGATCTTCATAAATTTAAAAAATTTCAAACTGTAGTCGTTATCGGTATGGGAGGATCAATACTTGGATCAGAAACATTATATTTTTTTTTAAAAGATAAAATCAAAAAAAAATTTTTATTTTTCAATGATATTCAAGAGGATAAATTAAAAAAATTTAAAACAACATATGATTTAAAGAAAGTATTATTTATAGCAATATCAAAATCAGGGAGCACAATAGAAACTTTATCTAATTTACTTTCGTTAAAAATAATTAAAAAAAATTCTAAAAATATAATTCTTATTTCTGAAAAATTTAATAACCCCTTATATTTGTTATCTCAAAAATTGAAACTGCACCATATAGAACATAAAAACTATATTGGAGGTAGATATTCTGTCCTATCCGAAGTTGGGATGGTTCCAGCTTATCTAATGGGTTCAAATATTAAAAGAATAAGACAAAATTTACTAAATCATTTTAAAACTAAAAATAAAAAATTTTTAAAAGAAAGCTCAATTACTTTAACAAATTTACTTCAAAATAATAAATTTAAAGATCTAATACTTTTTAATTATGCCCCTAAATTAGATAAATTTCTTTATTGGTATCAACAATTAATAGCTGAAAGTTTGGGGAAAAAAGGAAAGGGTTTTTTACCTTTAATTTCCACAGCTCCAAAAGATCATCATAGTCTTTTGCAACTTTATCTAGACGGTCCAAGAGATAAAATTTTTTATATTTTTAGCGAGGAGAGGTCTAATAGTAAAAAAATTAAAATAAAAAGATTCGATAAAAGAATAGATTTTTTAAAAAATAAAAGTCTACAACAAGTTAAAGATGCTCAAAAGAATGCATTTATTCAAGCTTTAAAAAAAAATAGTATTCCATTCAGAGAATTTAAAATTAAAAATTTTAGTGAAAATACACTTGGAGAATTTTTTTCTTACTTTATGTTAGAAACTGCTATTATAGGTAAATTGGCAAACATTGATCCTTTTAATCAGCCAGCTGTCCAAAAAGTCAAAATAGATACTAAAAAATTATTAGTCTAAAAATTTTGAAAAAATTATTTTTGAACGACCATATTCTTTATTAATTATAGGTTTTAAAAGTTTTGTAAAATTATCAGATGATCTTTTTTCTCTATGAATTATTATAATATGATTATTTTTATAAATTTTCTTTAATTTAATTAATTTCAATTCTTCTATAAAACGATCGTCTGAAAAAGGAGGATCTAAAAAAAAGATATCAAATTTCTCAGGTTGCTTTTTATTTAAAAAATCTATTACTTTTCCGTTTATTATTTTTGCTTTATCATTTATCGATAGAGTTAATAAATTTTTTTTTAAAATTTGAGCTACATTTCTATTTAGCTCTACAAAAGTAACCTTTTTTGCACCTCTAGAAATACACTCTAGACCGAACGAACCTATTCCAGAATAAAGATCTAATATATTTGAGTTTTTAAGATTAATATTAAGTAAATTAGAGTGAGCAATAATATTAAAAATATTTTCTTTAACTGAGTCCTTCAGAGGTCTAGTAGCAGCTGTCTTAATGAAGGCAACAGACTTTCCCTTGAGTTTTCCACTTATTATTCTCATTATTTATTTTTGAATTACTCTCCAACCAATATCTTTTCTAAAGAAACCATTTTTCCAGTTTATTTTTCTTATAATTTTAAGAATATTTTTTCTTATATTTTCAAATACTTTTCCAGTTGAAGTTACATTTAAGACTCTACCTCCGTTAGAAAACAATTCATTGTCGACTAATTTTGTTCCTGCATGAAAAATAAATGAGTTTTTCTTATAATTAAGTTTATTTAAATTTTTTATTCTTTTATTCTTTTTATATTTTCCAGGATATCCTTTAGAGCATAAAACGATAGTCATGCATTTTAATTTTTTCCATTCGATATTAATCTTATTTAATTTATTAATAGAAGCATTATTTAAAATTTTTAATAAATCAGTACTTAATCTTGGAATAATTACTTGGCATTCTGGATCCCCCATCCTAACATTATACTCAATTAGATACGGTTCATTATTTTTAATCATTAAACCAACATATAAAAATCCTGTATAAGGTTTTTTTTTCTTTTTTAATGCCAATAAAGTAGGGTTTACAATTTTTTTAATAATTTTTTTTTCTAAATTTTTATTAATTATTGGCGCTGGAGAATAAGCGCCCATGCCACCAGTGTTTGGGCCAATATCTTTTTCTCCAACGCGCTTATGATCTTGTGCTGAGCCAAAGAACTTAAAACTTTTTTTATCTACAATTAAAAAATAACTAGCTTCCTCACCTTCTAAAAATTCCTCTAAAACTAATTTTTTTGAAGATTTAAATTTACCTTTAAATATTTCATTTGAAACACTTAAGATTTGTTTCTTATTTTTACATATTGTTACACCTTTTCCAGCAGCTAAACCATCAGCCTTTACTACTAAAGGAAATTTACTATTTTTAATAAAATTATTTACATCTTTTTTATTTTTGCATATTTTAAATGCTGCTGTTGGAATCTTATTTTTTTTACAAATAGATTTCATAAAGGCTTTAGAACCCTCTAATTTTGCAGCATATTTATTTGGACCAAAAACTTTGATTTTATGCTTTGATAAAAAATCTACTAATCCTTTTACCAAAGGCTCTTCAGGTCCAATTATTACTAAATCTATTTTATTAAATTTAATAATTTTTAATAATCTTTGAAAGTTGAGAAAATCGAGATCAATATTTTTAGCTATTTTTGCTGTTCCCGCGTTACCGGGTATACATATTATTTTTTTAGATAATTTAGATTCATGTATTTTTTGACATAAAGCATGCTCTCTACCACCGCTTCCTATTAAAGCAATATTCATATGAAAAGATATATTATATATAATTTATAATAGATGAATAAAAAAAAGGCTAAACTTGTATATAAGCATAACAAATTTGACATTGTCGAAGATGGAAATTTTGTTATCTGCGCAGTTTCTGGAAAAGAGATACCTTTAAGTGAGCTAAGTTATTGGAATGTAGAATTACAAGAAGCGTATTATTCACCTTTAGAGGTTAAAAAGCGTTTTAAAATCTTAAGCAATAAAAAATAGTTTTATTTCCATCTGTCATGAGTCCAAATCCACTGATTTGGATTCTTCATTATCATGTTTTCTAGAACCTCATTTAGTTTTAAAGTAATTTCAGATTTGTTATTAAAATTTGATGTATTAATTGGTTCATATATTTTCATTTTAAAAGAGTCTTTATGCTCTCTTTCGATAAAGATAGGTACAACGCTCAAATTATATTTTAAAGATAATTGAGCAGGAAGTGAAGTGGTGTGGGCTGTTTTACTAAAAAATTTAACTCGATCACCCTCACCTAATCGTTGATCAATCATTAAAGCTACACTGTAACCCTTTTCTATATACTCGATACATTCTTTTATACCTGAACGTCCCTTTTTTATTTGTTTATTACACACATATTTTTTTCTTAAATATTCCATTAGCGGATTTAAAAAAAAATTATTTAATGGTCTATAAATCGTTGCAAGATTAATTTTATTTTTAGTTATCTCCATTGACATAAGTTCAAAATTTGCAAAATGACCTGATATAAAAATTACTGGCTTGTTACTATGATTTATTTCATCTAATATTTCTTTTCCTTCGATCTTAATATGCAAATTCTCTTTTCTAAATTTTTTTAAAAACATGTATTCAACAAATGTTTTTCCATAATTTGACCACATGTTAAGTTCTATCTCTTTCTTTTTTTGTTCAGAAATTTTATTAGAAAATATATTTAAATTTTTTTTAAGAGTGTCCCTAGATCTTATTAGAGGTCCGATTTTTTTGAAAATAAAAGAAAACAAAATTCGGCTTATTGAAAGACCCAATAACTTTATGATAAAGAAAAATAAATAAATAGCTAGTGACTCAAAAAAATACTTTATAATTTTAATCATAAATGTTTCAGCACCTCAGTAATAAACTTATTTTTTTCTTCAATTTTTAAATCTACTTTAAGATATCTTAAATCTTTAAAGCCATAATCCTTAACTCTGTAAAAATCTTTTTCAGTAGTTATAAGATCCAAATTATTGTTAACTGCATCTTCAGTTATTTGTTCAATTTCTTTTTTTTTAAACTCATAATGATCTGGAAAAGAAATTTTTTTTTGCACATTTAAATTATATTTCGATAGTAACTTAAAAAAATTATTTGGATTTCCTATACCGGCAAAAGCAAAAAGTTTTTTACCTTTAAACTGCTCAATATTAATTGGTAGATACTCTGAGTAAAAAATCTTAATATTTTTTGAAATATTTAAAATTTTTTCTTCAAAAATTTTATTTTTTTCACCATTTATTATTACAATTTGTGCTCTCTCCAAAGAGCTTAATCTTTCTCTCAATGGTCCTGCAGGGAATACTAAACCGTTTCCAATAAGTTGTCTGCTATTAAAGCAAATTATATTTAGAGTTTTTTTTATAGTATAGTCTTGAAAACCGTCATCTAAAATTCCTACATCAAAATTTTCTCTTTCTGCTTTTTCTATAGCAGCGACTCTGTTCTTGTTTAAGATTAAGGAATTAGTAATATTATTTATTAACTTATGTTCATCTTCATGATCTTTATAATATTTTTTAATGATAGCAGGGTTCTTATTATTAGTTTTCAAAATATTAGCAATCATTATTGAAACAGGTGTTTTTCCTGTTCCTCCTACATAAATATTACCCACGCAGATAATTGGAATTTTAAATTTTTTAGGACTAATGAGAGACTTTCTTAAAGCAGTTAAAAAATAAAACAAAAGAGAAATTGGACTAAGTAAAATAGCTAGGATATTACTTCTACTCTCCCAAAATTTAGGCTTTAAAAATTTCATTACATTAAGTATTTTTTTATTTCTTTAGTAGTATTGCTCAATATCTTGTCCCCCATGTCATTAATACTATCAGTTATTTTATTTTTATTATTTTTTAATTCTTTTAAATCATTTGCTAGTTTTTCAGAAAGCTCAGCAACATTATTGATTTCTTCTGAAATTTTATAAGAGTTTAAAAGATCATAAATTTCTTTAAAATTATAAACATGCGGACCGTGATATATTTTGCATCCCAACTTAGCAGCTTCAATAGGATTTTGTCCTCCAACTTTCTGTAATTTTTTTATCATAGACTTACCCATAAAAACACTTTTAGAATAATTATAAAATTTATGCAAAGATCCAAAAGAATTTATAATTATTATTTCATTCTTCTCTTCAATTAATTCTCTATCATTTAAAATTTGTGATGAAAGTTTATAATTATTACATAATTTATTTATTTCATGTGATCTACTGATGTGCCTAGGAATTATAATAGTCATTAAATCCTTGTAAATTTTTTTTAAATTTAAATGAGTTTTAATAACAACAATTTCTTCACCTCTATGAGTACTGGCCGCACACCAAAGTTTTTTCTGTTTTAGAATCTCAAGATTTTTATCTATTAAATTATCTTTTATTATTTTTCCCGAGAATTTAATATTTCCAAGAAATTTTAAATTTTTTACATTTAGCTTTTTAAGGTTATTCTCTGAATCTTTACTAGAAGCTAAACATAGATCAAAACTATTAAAAACTTCTTTTGCAAATGTAGGCACTAGCATCCACTTATTAAAGGTTTTTTTTGTTATCCTTCCATTTATTAAAGCTAAAGGAATTTTCCTTTTTTTTATTTCAAAAATTAAATTAGGCCATATCTCTGAGTCCACGAATATTATTAAATTGGGTTGCCATTTATTTAAAAAACTTTTTATTAAAAAATTTACATCAATAGGAAAATATCTATGTTTAATATTTTTATAGTTATATAATTTCTTTGTGATAATATTTCCTGCACTTAAAGTTGTTGTAGTGACTAGAAACTCTACATCTTTTATTTCAGTATTTAATTTTTGAATAAGAGGCAATATGCTTTGTGTTTCTCCAATACTTGCTGCATGAAACCAAATAAGTTTTTTTTTATTATCTTTTTCAGGGAAAAAATTGGAAGAAAAAATTTTTTCTTTATATCTATAACGATCTTCTTTATTTAGTAGTTTTCTAAAGTAAATTAATACTATTAAAATTGGGTAAAAGAAAAAAGTAAGAAATCTATAAATAAAAATCATTAGGCTTACTTTAATTGTTTTTCATACAATGATTTATATTCTTTACAATTGTTAATAAGAAAGTCATGATTACCTGAATTAATTATTTCTCCATTTTTTAAAACGAATATTTTTTTTGCTTTGTGTATTGTTGAAAGTCGATGAGCTATAACTAGCGTTGTTTTATTTTTTGTAAGATTTATTATTGCATTTTGAACAATTTCTTCAGAATCAGCATCTAAGGATGAAGTTGCTTCATCCAAAAGAATTATTGGAGATTTTTTTAGAATTGCTCTAGCTATAGATAGCCTTTGTTTCTGACCTCCTGAAAGCTTTGTTCCATTTTCTCCTACTAATGAGTCATAAGAAGATGGGAGTTTATTGATAAATTCATCGGCTGCAGCAAATCTGCAAGCTTCCTCAATTTCATCTTGAGAAGCTGCAGAATTAGCATAAGCAATATTATTTTTAATAGTGTCATCAAATAAGATTACATCTTGACTAACTAGTGAAATGTTTTTTCTTAGAGAGCTAAGTGAAACTTTTTTTATTTCCTGATCATCTATCTTAATATTTCCTTGTTGAGGATCATAAAATCTTGGAAGTAAATTCATTATTGTGCTTTTTCCTGCTCCACTATGACCCACAAAAGCTGTCATAGAACCGCCTTCTATTTCAAGATTTATATTTTTTATTGCTCTTTTGTCTGTCGACTCATACTTAAACCCGACATCTTTAAAAACTATATTACACTTTTCAATATTAAGTTGAGGCAAGCTTTTATCCTCTTTAATTTCTATTGATCTATCTATTATAGTTGAGATTCTTTTAAAAGCAGTTGCTCCTTGATAAGCAGTCATATTTATTGTCGCTAAAGACCTTATAGGCTGATAAGCTAACATCATTGCAGCAAGAAAAGAAAAAAAATTATTTACCTCAAGTTCACCTGCAGCAATTAGTTTACCTGAAAAAAATATAAATCCAGCTATCATAAAACCCGTCAATGTTTCCATTATTGGGGCAGCTCTAATTAAAACACTGTTAATTTTAATATTTTTTTCAACAAGTTTTTGAATTAAGCCACTTGCATTTTTACTTTCTTCTTCCTCTTTTTGATAAATTCTAATCATTTTAGAACCTTTTAAAATTTCTGATAAAAAAGTTGTTAGATTTCCAGAAAGTTCACCCGCTTCTCCTACTGCTTTACCGATTCTTTTGCCTAAACTTTTTGCAAAAATGGCGGCAAGAGGCATCATGAGTATTGCAAACAAAGCTAATTTCCAATTTTGATAAAACATTAGTGAAACCAAGGCAATTATTGAAAAACTATCTTTCATTATATTCAACACCCCGGTGCTAACAAGGTTTTGGACCATATGGGCATCAAACATTATATTTGAAATATACTTTCCTGAGTGTCTGTTATCTAAAGTTTGAACATCAGTTGTTAAAATATTATTAGCTATTTTTTTTTGGATTTCACCAGCAACTTCTTGTGCCACCCTTATAATCGTCATCCTAGCAAAGTATAAACTGATACCTTTTGTTGAAAAAGCTAGAATGATTAAAATTGGTATAAGCCAGGCTAATGTTCTGTCTTTTTCAATAAAAATTTTTTTTACCGCTGGGTCTAGTAACCAAGCTGTAGCTGAAGTACTTCCAGCAACAATTAAAGACAATACCAAAGAAATTAAAATTTTACCTAAATGTTTTTTGACATATTCTTTATAAAGTCTTGTTAAATTTTCTTTTAGTTCTGGAAATTTCATTTATAAATTAATTGAGCAAATACCTAAAAATAGTATTAATCCAGAAATATTATTAAATTTAAAAGCAGATAAGCAATCTTCTGGTTTGTTTTTATTAAACTTTTTAATTTGGTAAACTAAACTTAAAATAAATAACAACAGTAACCCCGTAAAAAAATTTATTTTGAGCATATCTTTAAACAAGTATATTAATATTAAAGAAGTTAAAAAATAAGACGTACCAACAAAAAGTTTAATATTTTTTTTAAATTTAATCGATGTTGATCTTACACCAATAATTTCGTCATCTGTCATATCTTGAACCCCGTAAATCGTGTCATAGCCCAATGTCCAAAATATGGCTGATATATAAAGTATAATTATTTCGTAAGAAACGTTATTATTTATAGCTGTCCAGGCCATTATAATTCCCCAATTGAAAGTTAAACCTAGAAATAATTGAGGCCAATAAGTTATTCTTTTCATAAATGGATAAGAAAAAGCTAAAATCATTGATCCTAACCCAAGCATTATTGTTAAAAAATTAAATTGAATTAGAATTAAAAAAGCCAGAGTGCATAAACTTACAATATAAAAAAAAGATTTTTTTACAGATATTTTGCCAGCTGGAATAGGTCTTAGTTTTGTTCTTTGAACTTTTTTATCAAGATCTTTATCGACAATATCGTTAAATATACATCCAGCACTTCGCATTAAAACAGAACCCAAAAAGAAAAGAAGTGAGTAATATAAAAAAGTATATAGATCTTGACTTAAATTGTAAGCATAGGCTAAACCCCAAGAACTCGGCCAGAATAAAAGCATAAAACCTATTGGTTTATTCAATCTAGTTAAATCAATAAATATTTTTAAATGTTCCATGAAAATATGACTTGTAAATATCAAACACTATCTACATAATCAATTTGATTCGATATGGACATAGATTACACAGTAGCAGCATTAATGTTCCCGGCTATTCCTTTAATGATGACTATGTATAGCAACAGATTTCATACATTGAGTGCCCTTATAAGACAAATACATGATCAGTATACTTTTGAAAAAAAAGTTCCTCCTGAATGGGAAAATCAACTTCATGTTTTAAACAAAAGAACTAACATACTTAAATATGTGATGGGGTTTGCTGCTTTTGGATTTCTTTTTAACATGTCCACAGTATTAATGCTTTATGTAAACACCCTGCAGGTTGCACGATTAAATTTTGCTGCCTGCTGTATTTGTATGATAATTTCAATCTTCTTATTTTTACAAGAAATAAGACTTTCAAATCAGGCTTTAAAATTTCATTTAAGCGACATGGAGTCAATGAAGAGAGATTTATAATTTTATTTTTTTTCTAGGAGATTTTTTTTATATAACGATATACCATTATTTAACTTGTGCTTGTAAGACTCCTTGAAAGTTTCTAATTGCCAGCCTTTCATTCTTTTGATTATTTCTTCTAAATTTTTTGACTTCCATTCATCAGTGGAATTTTCACTTTTCCATATTTTTTTTTCATCGTTTGTTCTTGCACATCCATAGCAATAACCAGTCACAGGATCAGTTTTGCAAATACTTATACAAGGAGAAATTACTTTATTTTCCATTAGGGAATTAATATAGCTGGACCTGTCAATTTTCTAGACTCCAAATCTATATGAGCTTGTTTTGCTTCGCTTAATTTATACTCTTTAAATATTTTAATTTTAATCATTCCAAATTTAATTTTTTCAAAAATTTCATCAGCTCCTTTTTGAATTTCATTTCTATTTGTGAAGTAATGTCCAATAGTTGGTCTTGTTAAGAAAAGACTTTTAGATTGAATATCTTTAGGAACGTTTACTGGATCTAAAGGTCCTGAGGCATTTCCAAAACTTACCATCATACCTCTTGGTTTTAAGCATTCAATTGATCCTTTAAATGTGTTTTTTCCAACGCCATCAAAAACAGCTGAGACACCATTATTATTAGTTAATTTCATAACTTCTTTTGTAAAATCATCTTTTGAATAATTAATAACATTCTCGTATCCATTAGCTTTTGCAATTTCAATTTTTTCATTTGAACCAACTGTGCCAATGACTTTAGCTCCAATACTTTTAGCCCATTGAGCAAATATTTGACCAACACCACCAGCTGCAGCGTGAAATAAAATAGTTTCATTAGCTTTAAGTTTATAAGTTTTAGTTAATAAATAGTTAGTTGTTAAACCCTTAGTCATTAATGTTGCAGCTAATTTATGTGAAATCCATTCGGGAATTTTTACTGCAATTTTTGCTGGAATTATTCTTTGCTCTGAGTAAGCTCCTAAAGGCATGGAGGCATAAGCAATATTATCACCTTTATTAAATTCGGTAACATTTGAACCAACTTCATTAACCTTTCCAGCAGCTTCTAATCCAATCCCGCTCGGTAAAGGCAAAGGATACAAGCCCGATCTATGATAAGTATCTATATAATTCAATCCTATTGCATGATTGATAACTTTTATTTCATCTGGTCCCGGTGATTTTACATCGACATCTTGAAGTTCTAAAACTTCTGGTCCACCATTTTTTTTAATAATTATCGATTTAGACATTTTAAAGAAACGTACTTGAAGTTTTAATATTTAGCAAATGTTCCATTATTATAGTCTTGAATAGCCTCAAGTATTTCAGCTTTAGTATTCATGACGAATGGACCACCTCTGGCGATTGGTTCACCAATTGGTTTGCCAGCAATAAAAAGAAATTCAGTTTTTTTATTTGCCTTTACTGTAAGTTTATTTCCTCTTCCAAGTAAAATTAAATTAGAGTCACTGGTTTTATTGTGTTCTTTTTCTCCGATTTGTAGTTGTCCTTTTAGTAAATAAATAAAAGAGTTATGTCCCTCTGGTATCTCACATTTAAATTCTTTCTTCTCATTTAAAACAATGTGAAAATAAATTGGTTCTACATTGTGATTTGTTTGAGGACCCTCAGCCTTTTCATATTTTCCAGCTATAACTTTCACTGTTTTTTCACTATCCTTATGAACACCAAGCTCATTATTCTTAATATAAAGATATTCTGGTTTATTTTTTTTTAGTTTTGCAGGCATGTTAATCCACAACTGAAAACCTAATAGTTTTCCTTCAGTCATTGATGGCATCTCAGAATGGATTATACCTCTTCCAGTTTTCATCCATTGAACGTCTCCTGGCGCCATCTTTCCTTTAGAACCAGTACTATCTTTATGCTCAAATTCTCCTTGCAACATATAAGTTACAGTTTCTATTCCTCTGTGAGGATGAGGAGGAAAGCCAGCCACATAATCCTCTTTATTTTCAGATCCAAATTCATCAAGCATTAAAAAAGGGTCTATATAATCTGCTTCTGGTGTTCCGATGCTTCTTTTTAATTTAACCCCAGCCCCATCAGAGGCGTTAAGTGCTTTAATAATTTTTTTTACTTCAACCTGTGTCATAACAAATAATAACTTTTAAATTATCTCTAGTAACTGCGTTAAATTGTTTATTTGATTTTTAGGTTTAAAATCTAAATTATCAAAAACAGCATTATTTCTATTTACCCAAACTGAATTATAACCATAATTTCCAGCACCAGAAACATCCCATGTATTGGCGCTTAAAAATGTAACTTCTTCAGGCTTAATTTCATATTTTTTTAAAGGTAAATCATAAACCTTAGAATCTGGTTTATAAACTTTAACAGACTCAATAGAGAATAAGTCGTTAAATAAATTTTTTAAATTATTACTTTTTACTAATTCCTCTAAAAGAGCAGGGGTTCCATTTGATAGTATAGCAAGTTTAAAGTTTTTTTTTTTTAAATTTTCTAAAACATTTTTAACTTCAGGATATGGAGATAAAACTTTATAGAGGTTTAACAAATCATTTTTCATACCCATATCAATTCCAAAAACTTTCATCGATTTTTCTAAGCTATCTTCTGTAACTTGCCAAAAATCTTTATGTCTTTTCATTAAACTTCTAAGCCAAGTATATTCTAGCTGTGTTGTTCTCCAGAAGTTAGCAAATCCCTCCCACTTATCTCCAATTTTATCTTTACATTTTTCAGCTGCAGAATTTACATCAAATAATGTACCATAAGCATCAAAAATTATAGATTTAGTTTTCATTTTTTGTTGTGAGACCCGTCACATAGTGGAGGATCCTCAGTTTGCTTACAAGTGCAGAAGAAAACTTTTTTTGTTTGATCAGCTTTATAAGTGATTGGTCCAAATTTTGATCCATTATGTGATCCGTCACAAAATGGTTGTTTAGAACTTTTTCCACAACTACACCAATAATAAGATTTACCTTCAATTACATCTATTCCAATTGGTGTGTCGTCAGCTCTTTCTCCTTTTTGCATGACCATTCCTTTCTTTTATAATTAATTAAAAACTGTTTTTATTGTATATAAAGTATATGAGCAACATAAGATTATATCACCCTAATAGTATAGTTGAAAATACTACTTCTCTATTGTCAAAAGAACACACTCACTATGTAGCTAATGTTATGAGATTGAAACGTGGTTCAAATATAAACTTTTTTAATAAAGAGGGAGAGTGGGTTAGTGAAATAGTTTTTTTAGAAAAAGATAGAATTGAGGTTAAGTTTTTAAATAGAGTAAAAAAGTCAACACAAACATCAAGTATGGAGCTAGCAATTTGTTTAGTTAAAAAAAATCCTATGGAGATAATTTTACAAAAAGCTACGGAATTGGGAGTGGTTAAAATTACTCCTATTATATCCGAACGCACTGAAGTTAAAGAATTAAATTTTGAAAGAGCTAAAAAGATAGTTATTGAAGCTACGGAGCAGTCAAATCAATTAAGCCCACCTGAAATATCAAATATAACTAAACTTAAAGATTTTATTAATAATCTAAACGAAACCAGTAAGCTTTTTTTTGCTGATATAAATTCCAAGGAAAGATTAAAAAATGAAGATATAAAAGGTGACAATTTTAAAACGATACTTATAGGCCCAGAAGGAGATTTCACACCAAATGAGAGAAAAATGATTTTAGAAAATAAAAATACAATTTCTTTTTCTCTTTCAAAAAATATTTTAAAAACTGAAACTGCCACAATTTCTGCACTATCGTTAGTAAGTTACTCTAATGACTTATAGAATTTTGTTAATTATCTTTAAAGATTCTTCGATATTATCGTGATGAGTAATACGACTAGAATATTTTCCATTCTTTAATAAAATAATTGGTGAGCTATGATCTACTGTATAGCTGCCATCTTCTGAGAATATCTTTTCACTTTTTATACCCCATGATTTTGAGAGAAGAAATATTTTTTCTGACTCTCCTGTTATCCCAATAATTTTATTTTCAAACGAACTTAAATAATTTTTCATTACCTCTGGAGTATCTCTTTTTGGATCAATGCTAATAAAAAATATTTTTAAGTTTTTTTTTTCTTTTTCCAACTCATTTAAGATATAAGTCAATTTATTTAGAGTCATTGGACAAACATCTGGGCAATTCGTAAATCCAAAAAAGAGAGCAGTAGCTTGGCCCTCAAAAGACTTTTCAGTAATAACATTATTGTTTACATCTTTAAGAGAAAATGAAGACCCAGTAATCGATGCGACATATTCATCTTTTTTATCTTGAACTGATAAAATTATTGGTAACATGATAAATAAAAAGATAACTAAACAACCAACTAGAATTGATATTGATGTTTTTATTTTCATTAATGCTATAGTTAATCATTATGTCTAAAATTATAAAGAAAATATTTGGCGCACTTGTCGAAAAACCTTGGGAAGGAAATCAAGTAAATATCGACAATCAACATGTCGGCAGTACATTTAAGGGAGTTTCTTCTTATGTATCAGCTGTGATTGTAATTTTTGGAGTTAGCACAGTACTCTTTAGCCTTATAGTTACTGCCTATCTTTATTCTATTCCAGGAGGCCAAGATACAATGTTTCTTTTTAAACCAAATTTGTTTTGGTTTAATAGTTTTGTTCTAATTTTAGTAGCTTATATTTTTAGAAAAATTACAAAAGATTTAGAAAATAAAAGAACATCAAAAATAAAAAGAAACCTAATTCAAGTTGGCGCACTAAGTTATCTATTTTTGTTAGGACAAATATTATTGTGGTTTCAATTAATGGAAGATGGAAAATTTGTTTCTACCAACTCATATTTTACTTCTTTTTATTTTTTTACAGCTCTTCATGGACTTCATCTTCTTGGAGGGTTATTCTTTTGGGGAAAAGTTTGTTCTCAAATTCTTAAATTAGACGAAAAAAAAATTTTAGATGAAAAGAATAAAGTAGAAGCTTTATCTCTTTATTGGATGTTTTTACTAATTATTTGGTTAGTATTTTTTTTAGTTGTTTACGTCTTTAATGATGCAGTTATTGCTTGGTGCAAGGAATTAATTTCTTAAAACTGAACTTAAAGAAATAGTACCAGTATTGATCCCAAGAGAGCAATTATTACTAATAAAAAATAAATAGACCTTAGATATTTTTTGATTTCGGGTTTTTTTTCTTTTTTTGAGAAACCACCTGCTCCTAATGATATAACAATAAAAAATAGGAACACTAAAGAAAGTATAGTTATTAAAATTCCCAGTTTTCCAATCATTTTTTGTAATTGTATAACCCTTTTAAGACATTTTGTCCCTAGGTTAAAGCGACCTTTTCTTTTATAAGTTTGGTTGTATGTTTACAGGTCTCCTATTTTTAGCAGTGATAATTGGGTCAATCGTTTTTCACATTTGGACTCCATGGTGGTGGACTGACATCGCCTCTAATTGGAGCGCAATGGATGATACTATAATTTTAAGTTTTTGGATTGGCGGTGGAGTATTCATTTTAGTTTGCCTTTTCATGGTCTATTGTATTTTTAGATACCAATATAAAGAAGGACGTAGATCAGAATATAAGCCTGAAGATAAAAAATTAGAAAAAGGACTAACTTGGTTGACTACGATTGGTGTTGTAGCTCTTCTGGCTCCTGGACTTGTTGTATGGAATAATTACATACGAGTACCCGACAATGCTATTCAAGTAGAAGTGATGGCATGGCAGTGGGGTTGGAAATATAGATTACCAGGACAAGATGGAAAACTTGGAGCTTCTAACAACAGAATAATTAGTGATGATAATCCTTACGGATTAAATATTGATGATCCAAATGGAAAAGATGACGTTTTTGTTGAAAGCAACGAATTGCATTTATTAAAAGATAGACCTGTTAAAATTTTATTAAGATCGATTGATGTATTGCATAATTTCTATGTTCCGCAGTTTAGATCAAAAATGGATGCAGTTCCTGGAACTATTACTTATTATTGGTTTGAGCCTAATAAAAATGGAGAGTATGAGGTTTTATGTGCCGAGTACTGCGGTGTTGCTCATTATGCCATGAGAGGAAAAGTTGTGGTAGAAGACGAAGAAAGTTATAACAAATGGTTGTTAGAGCAAGAAACTTTTTCTAGCTTTACAGCTAAAAATAGAAATAATAAATTAAATAAGAAAAAATTTGTTAAGATTAACAATTTATCAAGCAATAAAAATAGTATATTAAAGGAACAAGATGTCAGATGAACTAAATATAAACAAAAAGAGAAAAAACCAGATAAAAACAAAATCTTCTGCTGCTTCAGGTAGAGGAGAAACAGATATCGATTACGTTAGGCCCGCAGAATTACCCGAACAAGACCTTTATCATGGACATAGTTTTATAACTAAATGGATTTTTTGTCAGGATGCTAAAGTTATAGGGGTTCAGTATACTCTTACTGCAGTATTCACTGGAGTAGTCGGTTTAATTTTATCTTGGATGATGCGTATGCAACTTGGTTTTCCAGATTTATTTCCTTTTTTAACTGCAGAAACATATTATCAAATGGTAACAATGCATGGAATGATAATGGTAGTGTATTTATTAACTGCTTTGTTTCTCGGAGGATTTGGCAATTACTTAATACCTCTAATGGTTGGAGCAAGGGACATGGTGTTTCCTTACGTAAACATGATAAGTTTTTGGATGTTTTTTGTAGCTGTTGTGGTTTTGATGGCTAGCTTCTTTGTACCAGGAGGACCAACAGGATCAGGTTGGACTTTATATCCACCTCAAGCAATTTTAGAAGGTACTCCAGGTTCAGGTTATGGAATTCTGTTAATGCTAATATCTTTATCATTATTTGTAATTGGTTTTACCATGGGAGGTTTGAACTATGTAATTACTATTTTACAGGCAAGAACTAGAGGAATGAGCTTGATGAGAATGCCCTTAACTATTTGGGGAATTTTTACTGCAACTGTTTTGGCTTTATTAGCTTTCCCAGCTTTGCTCGTTAGTTCAATTATGATGACATTAGATAAAGTTTTAGAAACAAGTTTTTTTATGCCAACTATTATTAAAGCAGGTGAGGCACTTTCTTACGATGGTGGTAGCCCTATACTTTTCCAACACTTGTTTTGGTTTTTTGGTCATCCTGAAGTTTACATCGTTGCATTACCTGCTTTTGGAATTGTCTCTGACCTGATTTCAGTACACTCTAGAAAAAATATTTTTGGATACAGGATGATGGTTTGGGCAATTGTTGGAATTGGTGCACTAAGCTTTTTTGTATGGGCTCACCATATGTATGTAAGCGGTATGAGTCCTTGGTTTGGTTTCTTTTTTGCAACTACTACACTTATTATAGCTGTACCCACCGCTTTGAAGGTCTACAACTGGATACTTACACTTTGGAGAGGAAATATTAGAATAAATACTGTGATGCTTTTCTGTCTAGGTTTTATAGTCACTTTTGTAAATGGAGGTATAACAGGTATTTTCTTAGGAAATGTTGCTGTAGACGTTCCATTGTCTGACACCTATTTCGTAATCGCTCACTTTCATATGGTAATGGGAATAGCTCCTCTTATGGTAATTTTTGGAGCCATTTATCATTGGTTTCCTTTAGTTACTGGAAGACTAATGGATGAAAAATTGGGTAAATGGCATTTTTGGGTAACCTTTTTAGGCGCTTACTCTATTTATTTTCCAATGCACTATTTAGGTTTCATTGGTGTACCAAGAAGATACTTTGAAATGTATGACAGTCCATACATGACTTCAGCTGTAGGAATGAATGAATTTATAAGTGTTGCAGCTTTTATAGTGGGAGCGGCTCAATTTATCTTCTTTTACAATCTTGTAAAAAGCTTGAGATTAGGCAAGCCAGCGGGCAAGAACCCATGGAAAGCTAATTCTCTAGAATGGCTTACACCTGATGTTCCTCCTACACATGGTAACTGGGGTGAAAAACTTCCGGTAGTTCACAGATGGGCATATGATTATGGTGTACCCGGAGCAAAAGAAGACTATATTCCTCAAACAACTGCACCAAGTGAAGTTAAAGATGCAGAAGTAGAAAAAACTTAATACAAGGAACATGTCAGATCTAAATTTAGATAAATTGCCAGGCGGTTTCAAAGGCATGTCTGAAGATATAGGCTCAGATCAAACTACCTTTAAAGGAGTAAACTGGGGCAAGGCAATGATGTGGATTTTTTTGCTGAGCGATACTTTTGTCTTTAGCTGTTTTTTGGTTGCTTATATGAAAGTGAGAGCTTCTGTAGTTGAACCATGGCCGTATCCTAGTGAAGTATTTGCTTTAGAAATGATGGGAGTTCCAGTTCCACTCTTATTAATTGCTATCATGACCTTTGTGTTGATTACTAGCAGCGGAACTATGGCACTAGCAGTTAAATATGGTTATGAAAAAAACAGAAAGATGTGCGGATGGTTTGTTTTGTTGACTGCTATAGGAGGACTTACTTTTGTTGGTATGCAAGCATTTGAATGGTCGAAACTAATATTTCATGATGGTGTAAGACCTTGGGCAAATCCTTTTGGTGCTGAGCAGTTTGGTGCTTTCTTTTTCATGATAACAGGTTTTCATGGAACTCACGTTTCAATTGGTGTTATCTTTTTGTTTATTTTTGCAAGAAAGGTTTTTAGAGGAGATTTTGATACTGGTAGAAGAGGGTATTTTACCACAATGAAATCAGACTATGTAGCAATAGAAATACTAGGTCTTTACTGGCATTTTGTAGATTTAGTATGGGTATTTATATTTGCTTTCTTTTATTTATGGTAAACTAAACTATGGCTGAAGCGAAAAAAGAACAAACAACTACACACAAAATAGGCATATATCTTTGGATATGGGGGCTATTATTTGTTTTAAGTTTTTTTTCTTACATGGTCGATTGGTATAATTTTCAAGGTTTATTGAGATGGTCATTAATTTTATTTTTTATGTTCCTTAAAGCTGGTTTGATAATGGCCTTCTTTATGCACTTGTTTTGGGAAAGATATGCTTTGGTAAATGTACTTTTATGGCCAATGACCGCAATAGCTTGTTTTGTTGGCTTAATGGTAGCAGAAGGAAAGTATACAGTATTTTCAAGATTATTTTATTTTTTTGTGGGGGGAGCTTAATTCTATGGGTGGTTATAATATAGTTGCTGGATTTTTAATATTCTTTTTTCTTTTTGTTTATTTTGTTTGGTTTGGCACTTCATTAAAAATTGAAAGTGATAAAGATAAGAAAGATGATATTAAAATGAATCCTTACGACCAAATACCTGTACATAGAAAATTAATCGATAAAAAGAATAAAAAAGTAGGAATTTTTGATTTGGGCAATCATATTTTAATTATAGGAATGATACTGATAACAATATTCATTTCTTTAAATGTGGGATAGTTTTGTCGCAAAACATACTTAAAAATAAATCTTCTCAGATAGACCTTAGCGTTTATATAAAATCTTTTTTACTGCTCATGAAACCAAGAGTAATGTCTCTTGTTTTGTTTACAGCTATGGTTGGTTTATTAGTTGCCCCAGTTACAGTTTCTTTTACAACAGCTTCATTGTCTTTGTTGGCTGTAGCTATAGGCTCAGGAGCTGCAGGGGCATTAAATATGTGGTACGAATCCGATGTAGATGCGCTTATGAGCAGAACATGCTTAAGACCTATACCAACTGGTAAAATTAAAAGGGAGCAAGCACTATTGTTTGGAATTATTCTTTCATTTATTTCAATAGTAATGCTTTATCTTTCTTCAAATTTAATCTCTGCACTTCTATTAGCAGCAACCATAAGTTTTTACTTTTTCATTTATACTATTTGGTTAAAAAGAAAAACTGCACAAAATATTGTAATTGGTGGCGCTGCAGGCGCACTCCCTCCAGTAATAGGCTGGGCTGTTGCAATGAATAATATTTCTTTAGAGCCAATAGTAATGTTTTTAATAATATTTATTTGGACCCCATCCCATTTTTGGGCTTTAAGTTTATATAAATTTAAAGATTATGAAAAAGCTAAGATTCCTATGCTACCGATTACTGCAGGAATTGAAAAAACAAAGCTTAATATTCTTGTTTATGCTTTCCTCATGTTGCCAGTTGTTATTGCTCCGTTTTTTATTGGATTTGGTAGTGTAATTTATTTGGTTTTATCTTTAGGAATGACAACTTACTATATACAATTATGCTACTTACTATTCAAAACTAAGGCAGTTTCTAAATCAAATTTAATAGCCAGAAAAGTATTTGTATATTCAATATTTTATTTATTTTTTTTGTTTCTATTTATTCTTTTTGATAATTTGTTTAAATTAAATGAAATAATGAGCTTTTTCTAAAACAAATTAATTAATATCAATTTTTGTTTATTTTCTATATTTTAGAAGAATCAAATGAACTATTTTAGTACTAGAGATAAATCTTTAAAATTTAGTTTTAAAGATATTTTCCTAAGAGGTTTAGCTCCGGGAGGCGGCTTATTTTTACCTAGCGAAATAAAAAAGTTTAATCGAGCTGAATTAAATGATTTGAACACGTTAAGCTATAAAGAATTAGCCACAGAAATTATATTCAATTTTTGTAAAGACGAAGTTAGTAAAAATGAATTAAAATCTTTAATACAAAAATCATATAATAACTTTAAAAATGAAGAGGTTGTTAATTTAAAAAAGTTAGGTGATATCAATCTTCTTGAGCTTTACAATGGGCCAACATTAGCTTTTAAAGATATCGCGATGCAAGTTATTGGAAATTTATATGAACATTTAAAAGTGGCAAAAGGAAAATCTGTGAATATAGTTGTCGCCACTTCAGGCGATACTGGATCAGCAGCAATAGCCGCTTTAAATAATAGAGAAAATATAAATTTGTTTGTTTTACATCCACACAATAAAATTTCGAGCACTCAAAGAAAAATAATGACAACTATTGGTGGTTCAAATATTTATAATATTGCTGTTAGAGGTTCTTTTGATGACTGTCAAAAAATAGTAAAAGAACTTTTCAATGATGATAATTTCAGATTAAAAATTAACATGTCCGGAGTAAATTCAATTAATTGGTCAAGAATTGTTTGTCAGATTGTTTATTATTTTTATTCATATTTTAGGTTAAAAAAAAATAATATTAGCTTCTCGGTTCCTACAGGAAACTTCGGAGATGTTTATGCTGGGTATATTGCAAAAAAAATGGGACTTCCAATTAATAAATTAATCGTGGCAACTAATGAGAACGATATATTAGAAAGAGTAATAAGTACGGGTAAATATAAACCTGAAAAAGTGAAACCATCAATTTCTCCAAGTATGGATATTCAAGTTGCTAGTAATTTTGAAAGATTACTTTTTTATGTTGTAGGTCAGGATGATAAAAAGGTTAGTTTATTGATGGATAATCTAACTAAAAAAGGTTTTTTTAAATTAGATCAAAATGAAATCCAGGAAATCAAAAAAGATTTTGAAGCGGTAAAGATTGATGATGAAACAACACGATTGATCATTAAGAATATAAATGATGAATTTAAATTTATTATTGATCCACATACTGCTACTGGGATTGGGGCCGCTAGAAAAGTTAAGGGAATAGAAAATATTGTTGTTATTGGAACAGCTCATCCTTTTAAATTTAGTGATACAGTTCAAAGCGCAACTGGAATAAATTTAGAAGCGCCACCACATTTAAAAATGAACATAGATAAAAAAGAAAAATTTGATATTATAAAAAATTCTAACTCTGAAGCTAAAGATTATATTTTAAGTAAATTATTATGAAAATAAAAGTAGGCGATAAGTTACCTAGAGCAGAATTATTTTATCTTGATCAAAGCAATGATGCCAAAAAGATTGATATTTTAGATCTATGTAAAAATGATAAGGCTATCATTTTAGGTATGCCAGGAGCATTTACAAAAACATGTTCTACAATTCACTTACCTGGATACATAAAAAATTATGACTTAGCCTTAAAAAAAGGGGTCTCAAAAATTTTATGTATTTCCGTAAATGATCCAAACGTTATGAAAGCATGGGGAGAAAATCAAAATACTGGAAATAAAATCTTCATGGTCGGCGATCCATTTCTTCAATTCACAAAAGCTATCGGAGCTGAAGTAGATAAGTCTGAAAAAGGACTTGGAGTTAGGTCAAATAGATACACTATGCTTGTAGAAAATGGACAGGTAAAAAAAGTAGAGGAAGAAAAAGAGACGGCCTCTTGCGAATTATCTGCAGCTGAGAATTTTTTAAACTCTATTTAGTTTCAGAAACTGCCAGCTCATCAACAAGATTGTTATATTTATTTCCTGCGTGAGCTTTAACCCATTTCCAATTGACTTTATGTTTTCGGCAAGAATTATCTAATTTAACCCAAAGGTCTTTATTTTTAACTGGTTTTCTATTTGAGCTTTTCCAATTGTTCAATTTCCACTTTTTTATCCATTCTGTAATTCCATCTTTTACATACTTAGAGTCGGTATAGATTGTTATTTCGGACTTTTTTTCAATTTTTTTTAAAGCCATTATTGGTGCCATTAATTCCATTCTATTATTGGTCGTTTTTTTTTCACTGCCTGAAATGCCAGTTTGATTTGTATTACCATCTATAATAATTGCAGCCCATCCACCTTTTCCTGGATTTCCAGAACATGCACCATCAGTATAAATTTTAATTTTCATTAAAAGAAATAATCCTCAAAGTTTTTAGAATTTTTATGAAATTCTAACCTTTTTAAATACTCAATGGGGTCTTTTACTTTTACAATTGCACCCTCCACAGTATTCAATGCATCAAAAACTCTAGTTAGCAAGAATCTCAAAGCTGCTCCTTGAGATAAAACTTTTATATTGGCTTTTTCATCATCAGTTAGTTTTCTTACTGAACTATATCCATCAATAAAGTTTTTAGCCTTTGTTACGTTAAAACTTAAATTTTTTTGCATTCCATCAAAACATAATGCGTTAAAACAAATTGCAATTTCAAATGCATAAAAATCTTCGCAGGAAAAATAAAAATCTATTAGTCCACTAAATTTATTATCTTTAAAGAAAATATTATCGTTAAATAAATCAGCATGTATTATGCCTTTCGGCAGATCATTAGGCCAGTTTTTTTCAACATCAATAAGATTAGACTCGATTAGTTGTGGAAGATCTTGATGAATTTTTGAGCATTCTTTTTTAACTGAATTAAATAATTTTCTCCATGAATTAATAGATAAATCATTTTTTCTTTTTATTTTGAAGTTTTTTGTAATTTCATGCATTCTGGCTACTTCAGTGCCAACAGAGCTACAATTTTCTGGAGAGAGAATTTTTTTTGCTTTACCTTCTAGAAAAGTTACAATCATAAGTTTTTTTCCATTATAATTACTGATAGCTTGATTTTGTTTATTTATAATTGGAATAGGACACTTAACTCCAGCTTTATTCAGACCAGCCATTAATTCAGAGAAGAAAGGAAGATCTTCGGATTTAACTCTTTTCTCATAAATTGTAAGAATATATTTTTTATTATCTACCAGTAAAAAATAGTTAGTATTTTCTATACCTTCTTGAATTCCTTTTGAAGAATTTAATTTACCAATAGAATAATTTGATAGAATCTCTTCAATATTTTCTTTATCAAATTTTGTATATACAGCCATTTAGTTTAATTCTTTAGGCAGCTTGAAAACTACTTTCTCTTCAGCAACTGTTATCTCTTCAATAGTTACCAAATAATCTTTCTTTATCTTTTTGATCAAATTTTGCACTAGTTCTTCTGGGGCTGAAGCTCCGGAAGATATACCAATTATTTTTGAATTAGCAATGTCCAAAAAAGGAATTTCTTTTTCAGAGTGCATTAGTAATGAGTTTTTACATCCTGCTTTTTTTGCCACCTCAACTAATCTGGCGGAGTTTGAAGAATTTCTGCTTCCAATAATAAAAAACATGTCACATTTTGATGCTATTTTTTTCACAGCTTTTTGACGATTAGTAGTTGCATAACATATATCCTCTTTTATTGGACCTTTAATATTTGGAAATTTCTTTTTCAAATGTTCTATAATCTCAGCAGTATCATCTATCGATAAAGTTGTCTGAGTTATATAGGCCATCGGTTTAGTAAATTTTTTATCGTTTAAAGATTTTGCATCATTAATTGTTTCAACTAGTGTTATGGATCCTTTTGGTAATTGTCCCATAGTCCCTATAACTTCAGGATGGTTGTTATGACCTACAAGAATAATATCATATCCTTTTTTAAAAAGTTGTTCAGATTCTCTATGAACTTTTGACACCAACGGACAAGTTGCATCTACATAAGAAAGTTTTTTAAATTTTGCTTCTTCTGGCACAGTTTTTGGTACACCGTGAGCAGAAAAGACTACTGGTCTAGTATTATCTTTGATATCGGACAATTCATTTACAAATACAGCTCCTTTTTTTTTTAAATCTTCAACCACTTGTTTATTGTGAACTATTTCATGTCTCACATAAACTGGAGAACCATATTTATCTATTGATCTATCAACTATTTCTATAGCTCTTTTAACGCCTGCACAAAAACCTCGTGGAGATGCTAAATAAATTTTAAGTTCTTTTTTCATTTTTTTCTAAAAGGTATTCAAGCAATATATGCGGAAAAGTAAGTGACGCCAAACCAATAAATATCACCTTATAAATGGCCTCATCAAGCTTATAAAAATTATTTAAAAAATATATTGCCAATAAAAATATTAATCCTGTGACAAAAGTTAAAGGAATTGCTCTATTTATAAATTTTTTTAGCCCTGCTTTGAAAGATTTATCTAGCTCAAAAATTAGCGTAATAGAATGTCTTACCGAATGAAGAAAACAAAAATAAAGGGTGAAAGCCAAAATGGGCGTTAAGAAAAAGTTTAATATAATTAGTGATGAAAAATCCATAATCATAATTCCTTTTAAGTTAGTATTTTTTTTATTTGAAATGTATAAAGATGATAAAAAACTTAAGCATAATAGAATTATTAAAAATTGGTCGTTAAAAATAGCAGACTCAAAAACATTAAAATTTAAAATTCTAAATATTTCATTTGTAGCGTTCCTTTGTAATAATAATGGAGTTAAGATTACAGATGACCCTTTTAAAAAAAATAAACATTCTGATATTAAAAATTTTCTTCTAAAAGAGAATACTGTATCCTCTTTTCCAAAATGATAAGCTGCAACAACTAAAAACAAAAATAAAACAATATTTGGAAGAATCAACCACAATACTATTATCAAAAGAGAAATTAATATATAAGCAAGATAAAAAGAAATAGTAGATTTATAACCAAAAAATTTCAAAAGTTTTTTTCCTTTAATATTATCTAACGCTCCATGGGAAATTCCTAAAATTAATATTAAGAACAAACAAAGTATTATTGGTTCAAAATTTAACATAAGATAAAATGGACTTATCAAAATACATAAATTGAAGAATATTACTGAGTGATTAAAATTTATTTTTTCCATTAGTTAAATAGCGCCTTTATAAAAATTAACTTAGGCATTTTGCTTATAATATTAATATCTTCTAAGATATTACTTTTGTTAGATAAAAATTTAATAATTGTATTCGGGGAAGCTTTAAACATATCGAAGAATATCTTTGGCATTTTTTCTGGATGACTTTCTAAAACTTTTAGAAATACTTTATCTAAAAACTGATATTTTTTTCCAAAATTGAATGTTTTTAGTTTTTCAATTTCATCAATATTATTTACAATATGTTTACTATGCTCTTGAATATTCAAAAAAGTATATCCTGTGCTTAATCTAGTCATTCCACCAGCAGATCCAATGTTAATATTTTTATCATTATTTTTAAATGTCGGGTAAAATAATGGTATAGCTCCTTTTTCTGTAAAATTTATTTTATAATTTTTTATTCCCAAATTATTTTTGATATAATTTTCCAGTTGTAAATCATAATCCATAAGACTTTGATTGTCTAAATCTGATAACCAAGTTGTTTCAATCAAAGCTTTATTTTTCTTAAAGGGCAGTGTGTAAAAAAAATGAACATCATTTCTTTGATCACAATTAAAGTCCATTAGATTTAAAATCTCATCATCAAAAATATCTTTTGCTGTTTCAATTTCAATTCCTTGAAAGTGTTGCCATAACTCAGATTTATTTTGTTCACCTTTAAATACACTGTTAAAGATAATTGAATTTTTTGAATTAATCTCATTTAATCTTTTAAAAAAACTGATATTTTGATTAAAAGAAAGTTTTGAATTAATTTTTTCATAAAATTTTCCACTATCAATACTTTGGTAAGGAAAATTTTTACTTGTTAATTCTTGAGAACTTTCTGAAGAGTTTATTGTAAAATTATTCCAGCTCTTTATTACACAGTCTTCAAAATTATGATCAAATACTTTCCAGAAAGACCAAGTTTTATCTCTTTTATATTCTTCACGAGGCTCAATGATAGCTAAAGTTTTATCTTTTAATTTTCTATTTATCTCAAGTTCATAAGCTAATGATAAACCTGCGCAACCACCACCAATGATTATATAATCAAATTCTTTCATTTAAATTAATTTCTTTCTCTAAAATATTATGACTAATATGATTATCGTAATTTAACTGCTTCACAAATAATAATTTAACAAAGTCAAAAACAGATAAAAAAGTCTGAATTATTTTACCAAAAATTGGAACATAAATTTTTCCAGCCTTATTGTAATTTTCTATGTTTTTTTGTTTCAAAATATAATCACCGATTTTTTTATAAACCCGTCTTGCTACAATAACTGAAAATCTCGATCTTAATGGTATACTACTAATTGAACTGAAAGATTTTTTATAAAATATTTGAGATTCATTTATTGTTTCTTTAATTGCAGAAAAATCAGGATTAATATATTGACGATTACGATCCTTATCTTCACAAACGTCACGAGCAATATTTGTAAGTTGCATAGCAATTCCCAGATCAATCGCTCCTTTTAATGCTTCTTTATTTTTTACTTTTAAAATCTTTGACATCATCAAGCCAACTGTTCCAGCAACTCTGTAAGAGTAAAGCAATAATTCTTTTTTTGAACTAATTTGGACTTTTTCTTCTAAGTCTGTTTCAACTCCTTCAAATAAATCGGTTACAACTTTTTCAGAAATTTTTTCACTATTAATTATCGACCACATTTCTTTAATAATTGGATTATCGAGATTTTTATTTATAAATTGTTTTTTAAATTGTAAAAAATTATTTTTTTTTATTTCTAACTTGTTATCTTCATCAACAATGTCATCTAATGTTCTACAAAAATTATATAGAGAAGAACATTTATTAAATATTTCTTTAGATAAGAAGAAACTAGCCCAGTAAAAAGATTTAGCATGTTTTTTTAATAAATTATTACTCATTAAAATAATTTATCCAAAACTTTGGCTGATGAAAGAACTCCTGGCATTCCTGCTCCAGGATGTGTTCCAGCCCCTACAAAGTACAAGTTTTCAAATACTTCTGATTGATTATGAAATCTAAAATAAGCAGATTGTGAGAACTTTGGTTGAATTGAAAATCCAGAACCATGTAATGTCGCTAAGTCTTTTTCAAAGTAATCAGGGGTCAAATAAAAATCACTAACTACATTCTCTTTTATTCCAGGTAACACCGACCTATCCATTTTCTCTAGAATTAAATTTTTAAATTTTTCACCTTCATTTGACCAATTTATATTTGATAGATTGTTTGGCACAGGAACTAAAACATAAAATGCGTCTTGGCCTTTTGGAGCCATATTAGGGTCTGTAGCTGAAGGCCTGTGTAAATAATAACTAATGTCTTCAGATAATATTTTTTTCTCAAAAATTTTATCTAAATGTTTTTCATAAGAATTTCCAAAATAAATAGTATGATGAGCCACATTTTTGTATTGTTTTTTTGATCCAAAATAATAAACAAACAAGCCCATAGAATAATCCATTCTCTTCATTTTTTGCTTAAATAAAAAATTATAGTCCTTCTTTGATTTAATTAAATTTTGATAAACATTTGGAGGATCAGAATTACAAACTATATAATCACATTCAATTATTTTAGAATTATTTATCTTAACCCCTTTAACTTTGTTTTCATTTGAAATGATCTCAGTGACTTCGGCACTTTTAATAATCTTAATATTTTCTTCCTCCATTAATTTTTCTAAAGCTTTTACCACACTACCAGTACCTCCCATTGAGTAATGGATACCCCACTTTTTTTCTAAAAATAGTATTAGTGTATAAATTGATGTAGTTGTAAAAGGGTTGCCTCCTACTAAAAGAGGATGCATGCTAAAAACTCTTCTTAATTTTTCGTTTGTTATATAATTTGAAACTAATTTATAAACAGATTTATAACTTTTTAAGCTTAACAGGGAAGGAACCTGCTTTAACATAAAAGTAAGATTATTAAATGGTTTATCTGATAAATCAGTAAAACCTTTATTGAAAATTCTTTCAGTAAAATTTACCAAATTATTATACCCTTCAAAATCTTTATCTGAAAATTTTTTGACTTCTTGTTCCATCGATTTTTCATCACCTGAATAATCAAAGGTTTGTCCGTCACTGAAAACGAATCGGTACCATAAATCTAAAGGTACAATCTCAACATAGTTTGAAATTTTTTTATCAAACAACGAAAATAATTCTTCAAAAAGATATGGAGCTGTTATTACTGTAGGGCCACCGTCATAGATAAAACTTCCTTTTTTAAAAACTCTAGCTCTACCTCCTAGATCTGGTTGTTTTTCGACTAGAGTTATATCTAGACCTTTAGCACGCAATCTTAATGCGGCTGCTAATCCACCAAAACCTGAGCCGATGACTATTACTTTTTTTGCCATAATTATTATGGCCTATTCTAACTGGATTTTTTCTTAAGTGCTAATTTTGTTTCTTCGATGCTTGATAAATAAATTTTGTCCAGTTTACTTTTGTCTATGGAATTTTTAAGAAGTTTTTCGACTGATTCTATGGCAATTTTTACTGAAGTATTTTTAATATCTTTAAGCGCTTGGTTTTTCATTTGTTTAATTCTTTCTTCAGCATTTTTTTTTCTATTATCCATTAAACGGTGAAATTCTTCATTTGTTCTAATAATGTTTTTTTCAGAATCTTCGTTAGCTTTATTAATCATTGATTTAACTTCTGCTTTGGAATTACTAATCTTTTTTTCATTTTCGCTCAAAATATTTTTTGCCTCTTCTTTAAGTTTTTCAGCTTCATTTATTTGATTTTTAATATTAAAAATATTTTCTTCCAAAACCTTATCTACTTTTTTTGGTATTTTGAAATACACTAGTATTCCAATAAAAATAAAAAAAGAAATAGCAACCCAAAATGTAGCATCAATCGTCATAAATATTTACCTATATTTTTTTTCGAAATATCTTCAACCACTGCTTTGATACTACTCTCATTAAGTTTATCACCCGACATTTTTTCTATTATATTCGAGGCAATATCTTGAGATATATTATTTATGGACTCAATAGAACTTTTTTTTAGTTGTAAAATTTCTTTTTGAGCATTTAAAATTTCTTTTTCTATTTCTTTCTCCATCGAGTCTTTTTTATTTTGAATATCTTTATTTAAAGTATTTTTGGATTCTAATAAAATTCTTGTAACTTCTTTTTTGGAATTTTCTAAAATAATATTATACTCCTCGAGTTTTTTTTCTGATAGACTTTTCATATTATTTGCTTCATCTAAATCCTCTTTTATTTTATTTTCTCTATCATCAAGGTTTTTTTTAATTTTTGGTAAGTAAAATTTTGCAATTGATATATATAAAATTGTAAATAATAAAATCAACCAAAAGGCTTGTGACGCCCAATACTTTGGATCCAGCTGAGGCATACCAGCCTCAGCTGAAAATAAATAAGTATTAAAAGTCGATAAGACTAATATTAAAACCAGATAACGCTTCATAATTTATTTAATTAAAATGCAAATAAAATAATTAACGCTACCACAAGCCCAAATAATCCAGTTGCTTCAGCTAAAGCAAATCCTAAAAGTAAATTAGGGAATTGTTTTTGCGCTGCAGATGGATTTCTCATAGCTCCAGCCAGGTAGTTACCGAAAATAATTCCGATACCAACACCAGCCCCAGCTAATGCGATTGCAGCAAGACCTGCTCCAATCATTTTTGCCGCTTCTAACTCCATTTTTCCTCCTTTATTAATTAATGATGTAAATTTAATGCATCGTTTAAATAGATGCAGGTTAGTATTGCAAAAACATAAGCTTGAAGAAATGCCACTAAGATTTCTAAGCCCGTTAATGCTACTGAAAAACTAAGCGGTAACCAGCCGCCTAACATTCCTAAACTAATTACAAATCCTCCAAAAACCTTTAACATAGTGTGACCTGCCATCATATTAGCAAACAGTCGAACTGACAAACTAACAGGCCTGCTTAAATATGAAATGATTTCTATTACAGTAATAAGAGGAAGAAGAACAACTGGCACTCCACTAGGAATGAATATGCTTAAGTATTTAAAACCGTGTTTAATAAATCCAATTATAGTTACAGCTATAAAAATAAATAAAGCCATTATTAACGTAACGATTATATGACTAGTTACAGTAAAGGCGTATGGAAGCATACCCACCATGTTACATAAAAGAACAAACATAAATAAACTAAATATAAAAGGGAAATAAGGTTTAGCCTTAGATCCAGCAGTATCGCTAATCATCTTAGCTACAAAATTATAGACCAATTCTGCTATTAATTGAATTTTATCAGGTATTATTTTTCTTTCCTTCGTTCCTAAAAATAGAAAAAGTAAAATTGAAGCTACACTAACAACCATAAATAAGCTGGCATTAGTAAAAGACAGATCTATTCCAGCTATTTTAATTTCAGGTCCAATTTTATGAACACTGAATTGTTGCATTGGGTTGCTTGCCATAAAAATCCTGTAATTTAATCTTTTTCTTGCATTCGGTTTGCCGCTCTAATAACGTTTAACATTCCAGCTGCAGCTCCTAAAAAAAAGAAAATTAGTATTAACCAAGGTTTAGTACCAAACCAACTATCTAAAATAAACCCAATTATTGTCCCAACCCCAACGGCAGCAACTAATTCTGTACCTAATTTGAATGCATTGCCCATAAAAGAGCCTCTTTTTTCCTCGTTAGGATTAATTTGTTTTTTTATTTTTGATTTTGCAATTTTTAGGCGAGTTTTAAAATCTTCAGGAGTTCTCATTGTTTTATATATTTAAGCTACTAGCTCTTCAGCTTTTTGTAAGTCAACAGAAACTAACTGGCTAACTCCTTTTTCAGCCATGGTAACTCCATATAGTCTATGCATTCTTGACATAGTAAGAGCATGATGTGTGATGATTATAAATTTTGTTTTTGTAATTTTTGTTAATTCATCAAGCAGTCCGCAAAATCTTGTCACGTTTGCATCATCCAAAGGAGCATCAACTTCATCTAAAACACAAATAGGTGAAGGGTTAACTAAAAAAACTGCAAAAATTAATGATAGCGCGGTCAAAGCTTGTTCTCCACCTGACAATAACGTAATTGATTGAAGTCTTTTTCCAGGAGGAGACACAAACATTTCCAAACCTGCTTCAAGAGGATCATCTGAATCAACTAATTCAATTTTTGCAGTACCTCCACTAAACAATTTTGTGTAGACTTCATTGAATTTTCTATTAACTTTTGTGAAAGCTTCTAAGAGTCTTTCTCTGCCTTTTTGATTGAGTTCATCAATACTAGCTTTTAGTTTCACTATTGCAGAATAAAGATCGGCCCTATCATCCTCCATTTTTTTAATTTCTGTCTCATATTTTTTTGTTTCTTCGTCAGCACGAAGGTTAACAGAACCTAAAGACTCTCTTTGTTTTTTTACCTCTTCCACTTTTAAAGTTTGATCATCAATACTAGGTAAATCTTCAGGAGATAAATTACTAAAATCTGATTGAGCTAACAATGACGTTTCGTTTTGGATGTTAAGTTCATTTTTTACTGAATACATCAAATCTTTTTTTCTATTATCTATACCCTCAATCGTTGCTTCGTTTCTAGCTTTCTTTTCTTTTAAATCAGACAATTTGGATTGTATCTCTTTTAAATTTTGACTAATTAAATTGTGCTTACTTTCAGATTCAACAAGTTCTGTTTCAATTTCTTCATTTCTTTTTTTAGTATTTTCTAAATTTTGTAAATTTTGACCTTTAGAAGTTGCTATACGTTCTGGATTTTTTTTATTTTCGTTTAGTTCAAATTTAATTTTATCTTTTCTTTCATTAAGTTCTGAAGTCATTTTTTCTGAATTTGATTTTAGATTTCTCCAGTTTTCAAGCTCAATGTCTATATTTTTTATTCTCTCTTTTCTTTTGATAGAGTCACTCTGAATAGATTTATTTTTTCCATATTTTTCTGCATACTCCTCTTGAGATAAAGTAATTTTTTTCACTAATTCTTTTAATTCTTGAAATATTTCTTTTGTTAATTTTTTTTCTTGATCTATGTATCCTTCTATTTTATTTAACAATGCATCCAATTGAGTCTGTAAATTATTTAAATTAGTTTTTGATGCATTAAGTTCTTTAGAAGATACTGACTCCACCTCTATAAGTTTGTTTTCAGTTTTTAATAATTCTTCTTTTTCTTTTGATATTCTCTTTTCATTTAGTTCGGCGTCTAGAGAGATACTTCTTTCACGCTCTAAGTCAGACTCTATGGTTCTAATAGATTTTTCTAGTTTTATCTGTAATGATTTTACTCTTGTCTCCTCTTCCTCAAGACTTGTCATGTCCAAATTTAATTTTTGGAGTTTCGCAACACTTTCCATTTTTTTGTCTCTTAATGGAGAAAGTTTTTTATTCTCTTCTTCCAAAAGAGAATTATTGTGATTGAGATCTATATTTATTGCACTCATCTCATCATCTAATTCACTAAGTTTATCTATAATTTGTTTTTTATCTTTTTCTATTTCTCTGATTTTTAAATAATACAATCCTGACTCAATCTTTTTTATTTCTTTAGATATTTCTTTATACCTTGTTGCTTCTTCAGCTTGTTTTTTTAAGTTATCTAATTGTTTTTGTTGTTGTCTTTTAAGCTCATCAGCTCTTTTTAAATTATTTTCCGCCGCATTTAGTCTTGTTTCTGCTTCTTGTCTTCTTGCGTGAATTCCTGAAATACCTGCAGCTTCTTCAAGAACAGATCTTCTTTCTATTGGTTTGGCAGTAACAAGCTGACCAATTCTACCTTGGCTAATTAAAGATGGAGAGTGGGCACCTGTTGACAAGTCAGCAAAAAAAGTCTGAACATCTCGGGCTCTAACTTCTTTATCATTAATATAATATTTTGATCCCTTATCTTTTTCTATTTTTCTTTTAACTCCTATTTCATCAAATTCATTATATTGAGAAGGGCCATCTTTATCTTTATTGTCTAACAATAGGGCTACTTCTGAAATATTTTTTGATGGTTTATTAGAAGTTCCAGAGAAAATGACATCTTCCATCCCTGAACCTCTCATGCTTTTAGCTGAGTTTTCACCCATGCACCATCTTAAAGACTCAACTATATTTGATTTTCCACATCCATTAGGTCCAACTATTCCAGTTAAACCATTTTGAATTAAAAAAGTTGTCTTTTCAGAAAAAGATTTAAAGCCATTAATCTCTAATTTTTTAAATTGCATCTATAAAAGTTTTTCTATTGTTTTTTTAAATGGTTTATATTTGTGTTCACCTTTATATTTCTTCTCATTGATAAAAATAGTTGGTGTAGATTGAATTTCATATTTTTTTTGAGCTTCGATTCTTTGATTTAAAATTTGGTCCTGAACACTTTCATTTTTAAGACAACTGTCCATTTTAGTATTGCTTAATCCGGAATCTAAACCAATCTTTTTAATAGATTCGTTAATAACATTTATATCAGATCCTACAGCCCATTGATTTTGTTTTTTATAAATTTCACCTAATAATTGAAATTTTTTATTAGTATCTTGGAGACATCTAATTATTATTTCTGCATTAAGCGCTGCTAAATCTAGGGGAAAACTGTGATGTTCAAATTTTACTAAATCTTTATCTATATATTCTTTTTTTAAATCTTCAAATATATTTTTGTGAAAACTGGCACAATGAGGGCATGTTAGTGATGAAAATACTTTCACAGTAATTTTAGCATCTGGACTCCCTATCTCTAAAACTTTACTTTCAGCATTAACAGAAAAAGTAAGCAAAATAAAAAAAATTACTTTATATAAAAATTTATTTATTTCTTTCATTGAATGCCTTTAAAAAATTATTTAACGAACTCTTTAATTGATTGTTTTTTACATTATCTATTTTTTCATTTATTTTAGATAAATTTTTAATCTTAGGAAATTTATCTCTTGTGGTTTTAATTTTTTCTTGTACGATTTTCAAAGTTACTTGATTGATACAATTATATCCAAAAAAGGCATTAATCTTATCAATAATCTCTTTTTTTGAATATTCAATCTCTAACTCTTTTCCATGAAGCACATTTAGTATTAAAGTGCCATTTCGCATTTCTTTTCCCATTTTAACTGTAATTGGATAACAGCAATCAGATATTTTTTTACTTACCATTTTCGTCCAATTATCAACAATGTTAGAATAGTTATATCCACCCTTTTTTAAATGTTTTTTTAAAGTTTTAGGTATTGAATTTGAAAAGGGCCTCAACCCTTGTATGAAATTATTTAATTTACTATTATCTTTACTATGCATATAAACTTTAATTTACCAAAAAAAATTCTAGGTTGGTACGATAATAATAAACGCAGTTTACCTTGGCGTGTTGGCAAAAATTCCACTAAAAAGCTGTATTATAGACTTTTGAGTGAATTTATGTTGCAGCAAACTCAAGTTAATACAGTTATTCCATATTTTAAAAAATTTACTAAAAAATTTAAAACTTTGAAGTCACTTTCAAGATGCAGTGAACAGAAGATTTTAAAACTTTGGGAAGGACTAGGCTATTATAGAAGAGCAAGAAATCTTCTATTAACTTCAAAAATAATAGTCAATCAGCATCATTCTAGGCTTCCAAAGACAATTAAAGAAATTAAAAAATTCCCAGGAGTTGGAGACTATACAGCTAATGCATTGCTGAGCCTGATTCATAATAAACCTGGCATTGCTTTAGATGGAAATGTAAAAAGAGTTTTCTCAAGAATAATTAACAAAAAAGAAAGCAAAATCAATTTTGATCAATTTATAGAGGTAAATAAAAAAGAATTTTTTAATACAAAAAGAAACTCAGATTTTGTAGAGGCTTTAATGGAGTTTGGTGCGCTAATTTGTAAACCAAAAGACCCAAAATGCGGTATTTGTAATTTGAATAAAAAATGTAAATATTTTAATTCTTCAAAAAAAATAAAAACTACTAAGAAAAAGATGATTAAAAGTAAAAATTATGATGTGTTTTGTTACATAAATAAAAAAAAACAAATAGCACTTACCAAAGAAAATAATCTAGGTTTCCTTAATCAATTTAGTTTACCTGAGATTAGAGAAGCAAAAAAAAATATAAGAACCAAAGACTGGAAACTTTTAAAAAAATACAAAAACTCTATTTCAAATAAGAAATTAAATATTAATTTATACTATAAATTTTCGAATAAGATACCTTCATCTTTTATTTGGTATTCAATTGATAAGAACAAAGAATTCATCCCAACTTTTACAAAAAAAATATTTAGACAAGTATCAGTTTTATTTTAATGAAAAAGAAAATAGCAATTATTGGATCTGGAGTTGCGGGGTTGACTTTTGCAAATTTAATAAAAAAAAATTCTGACTTTGAATTCATGATTTATGAAAAGAAAGAAAGTTTATCTTTAGATGATGGTTTTGGTATTCAACTAGCTCCAAACAGTGTTTCGATTTTAAATACAATTGACTTTCACAAAGTTAATCCAAAAGATATTTTTCACCCCAAGTCTATGGATTTTTTCTCAATTAAGAATGAAAAAATATGTGATTTAGAAATTAGTAAGTTTAATTCTGAATATTCAAAATATACTACTTTAAAAAGATCTACATTGATTGAATTTTTAAAAGACGAAATTTATACTCAACATTTAAGGTTTGGAAAATCTATTAAAGAAGTGACAGAATTAAAAGGTAAAGTCCTAATAAAATTTACTGACAATACTAATGATCTTGTTGATTATGTTGTAGGAGCTGATGGTATTTTTTCTAACACAAGATCTTTTTTTGAAAAGAAAAAGAGTCAACCTTTATTTAAAAAAGCAATTGCCGTGAGGTTAATTTTCAAAAAACATAATTTAGATATAAACGAAAAAAATATTAGTTTATTTATGGGATCAAATTTACATTTAGTCATTTATCCAATTAATCAAAAAAATGAATTAAATTTAGTTTGTATTATCCGAGATAAAAAATACGACCCGGATAATATTAAATCTTTAATCGAGAGAAAATTAATAACTCAAAATTCAAATTTAAAAGATTTATTTGAAACTGATTTACAATCCTGGCCTTTATATTCAACTTCTAAAGTTCTTCCCTCATCTAACAATAAAGTATTTTATATCGGAGACGCATTTAATGGTTTTCTTCCTACAATGGCTCAAGGCGCAGGGCAATCAATAGAGAGTGCTTATGAACTATTTAATTTAATTAAAGATGAAAATTTAGATGCATCAAATATCTACTTTAAAAAGAGATTTGAAAGAACTACAGCTGTAAGAAGACGATCAAACTTTAATTTTTTTGCTTTTCATTTTTCTAGTTCTTTTACGCAAAAAATAAGAAATTTCTTCTTAAAATTTTTGGTTAAGAAGAAATATTTTATTAATAATTATTTAGGATCGGTTTATAAAAATTAGACTTGTTTTGAAGATATAAATTTTTGTCTTAAACTATCAATAAGCACAGTAGATCCATTTATATCACAATGCCAATAAGTCCATCCATTATAGCTCTCAGTGCCCATGATCTTTGCCGCTATTTTATGTATAGATCCCTCAGATTCCTTGTATTTAATGCTTCCATCAATCATTATTTTGGCATTAATTTTCTTTTTAGGGTCGAAGAGAGTTGTACCGGGTTTTAAAATTCCCAATTCAACTAATGATCCAAAAGGTATTCTTGCTTTAGATCTATTGTTTTGAATTGTGTCTAGATAATTATCCTCAATTTTCTTAGCTTTGTTTATTCTATCCTGAGCAGCTTTAATATATTTTTTATCTTTTTCTATACCATAGTAATTTCTGCCTAGCTTCTTTGCAACAACAGCAGTGGTTCCAGTGCCTAGAAATGGATCAAATATAGCGTCACCTTTATTAGTAGTAGCTAAAATTATTCTGTGAAGCAAAGCTTCAGGTTTTTGTGTTGAGTGAATTTTTTTTCCATTTTTCTTTAATCTCTCTTTTCCATTACAGATTGGAAGTGTCCAGTCAGACCTCATTTGCAAATCGTCATTTAAACATTTTAAAGATTGGTAATTAAAAGTGTATTTTGATTTTTTACTTTTTGATGCCCAAATTAATGTTTCGTGAGCGTTAGTAAATCTAGAGCCTCTAAAATTTGGCATTGGATTATTTTTTCTCCAAATTACATCGTTAAGCAACCAGTAGTCTAAATTTTGTAAAAGATAACCCAAACGAAAAATATTGTGATAAGAGCCAATAACCCAAATGCTTCCATTATCTTTTAATATTCTTTTACATTCAGTTAACCAAATTTTACAAAATTCATCGTAATGTTTGAAACTATTAAACTGATCCCACTTATCATTGACACCATTTACTTTACTTGCATCAGGTCGAGTTAATTTTTCTCCTATTTGCATATTGTAAGGAGGGTCGGCAAAAACTAGATCAAAAGATTTGTCAGGAATCTTTTTTAATTCTTTTAAGCAATCACCGTTTAAAATTTTGTTAGTGAATTTGAACATTTAAAAGATTCAACCTTAAATTGAATCCAAGGTCAAACCATTTTATCCAAAAAAAGAGTCCACTTGTGTTTGAGATTCTTAACTCGACAATATCTTGTGTATAGGTTTGAAACGCCTTCGATGATGAGAAGTTATACCAAATTTTTTTAATCCATCCAAATGAGCTTTAGTACCGTAACCAAAATTTCTTTCCCATGCATAATTAGAAAATTTTTCTGATAATTTTATCATTAATAAATCTCTATGTGTTTTGGCAATAATCGAGGCTGCACTGATGCATTTTATTTTTTCATCACCATTAATGATAGTTTTAAAATTTTTTATTCCTTTTGGAGCAAAATTTCCATCAATCAAAATTAATTCTGGTTTAATGGATAGTTTGTTAATTGCCCTTTTCATAGAAAGCAGTGCTGCTTGAAGGATATTCAAATCTAGAATCTCTTTAACGGATGCTTGACCTATTGCATATTGAGAATTTAATTTTATATGTTCAGCTATTTTTATTCGATTTTTAAAGTTAATTCTTTTTGAGTCTTTTAATAATTTGAAATCAATATTTTCATTTAATATTACTGCTGCTGAAACAACTGGACCTGCTAAACATCCTCTTCCTACTTCATCAACTCCTGCTGTAATTAAATTACGTTTCAATTAAATTTTTAATTTAGATTTTTTTTCTCTTATCATTTTAAGATCTATCCAAGCCATTTTTTTTTGGGCCGGTTGTCTCATTAAAAAAGCAGGATGAAATGTGACAATTACAGATGCTTTGCATTCTCCAAACTGTTTTTCAGTCCATTGTCCTCTGGCCTTAGAAATCACAATCTTGTTACCAATAATAGCATTTAAAGCAGTACTTCCCAATAAAACTAATATTCTTGGATTGATTATTTCGATGTGCTGTTTGAGGTAAGGTAAATATTTTTCTATCTCTTCCACAGTTGGTCTTCTGTTTTCAGGCGGTCGATAATTTACAACATTTGTAATGTAAGTGTTTTTTCTGTCTAAATTTATTGATGCTAACATTTTATCCAATAATGCCCCAGCTCGACCTACAAAAGGAAGTCCTTCTTGATCTTCATTAGCGCCAGGACCTTCTCCTATAAGCATAATTTTTGCTTTAGGGTTACCATCAGCAAAAACAATATTGGTTGCACTTTTTTTTAATTCACAATTCTTGATATTTAAAATAGATTTTTTTAGTTTTTCTAGTTTTTCTGCTTTGTTACCTGATATTTCAAAAGTATCTTTTTTATACCTGTTGATTGCGGTATTATTGTAAATTAAATTATAATTAATAAAGTTGTAAAATTTAATTAACTTAATTGTTTTAGTATTAATTTTCTTTATCATGAGAACTTATGAGTATATTTAAATTTAACATAAAGCTTATCTTACAAATATTGTTTGTCATTATTTTTTTTTCCACACTACACGCTAAAAAACCAGACAAATTTGACTCTGGACAAAATATAGCAGATTATTTTTCTGGATTATTGCTTTTACATAACGATGAGTACAAAGAGTCCTATAAGTTCTTAAAAAAACTAGACGGGCTAGAAACAAATCATAGAAATTATTCTTCAAAATATCTTTTTTCATTAATTAATTTGGGAAAGTTTAATGAAGCTTTTGATTATTCAAAAAAGTTAGAAAAAAGAAAATTAAGTAATTTTGAGAGCGACTTAATTATAGGGCTTTATTATTTTAAAAATGAAAAATTTGACTTAGCTCAGAAGTATTTTCTTAAACTTAAAAATAGAAAATCACAAATTATATTTAATAATTTTGTCTCAAATTCTTTATTAAACTGGTCAAGTTTTAAAACTCTAGATTTAAATAGCGCTCAAAAAAAAATTAATGAAATAGACATTAAATTTACGAATTTGAGAAATATTCAAAATGTATTTTTGCATTGTTTTTACAAAAGCAAAAAAACAGAACTTCTTTTTAAGAATCTTGTTTCAAATGAAAAAATAGATTTCTCGAGGTATAATTATTTTTATGCAACATACTTGAAAAATGTTGGCCAACTTCAAAAGGCAAAAAAAGTTCTAAATTCTTCAATTGAATTATATCCTAGAAATTTATTATTAAATCAATACAAATTGGATCTAGAAAATGACAAGAATGAAAATAATTTTAACTGTCAAAACTTATCACACGTAGTTGCTGAAATTCTTTATATAACAGCTAACGCTCTTTCCTCACAAAATATTTACACGTTTTCAAATTTTTATTTGAATCTATCTAAATATTTAAATAAAGATTTCAATTCAATTGATACATTACTGGCAGAAAATTTTTATAAACTAAATAATTTTAAACAAGCAAAGAAAATTTATGGCGAAATAGAAAAAAAAGGAACGGCTTTTCTTTGGTATGCAACTAAACAAAAAGCAAAAATTTATATTAAAGAAGAAAAAAACAAAAAAGCATTAAAAATTTTAAAAGATACATATGAAAAGTTACCAGAGAAAAGTATTTATCAAAAATTTGATTATGCTAAGTTTTTAAAAAATAATGATCAATTTGAAAACTCAATTAAGCTTAATACAGAAATACTAAAGTCAATAAACACAAACCATCCCTTATATCCTGAGGCAATCGAAGCGAGAGGTGTTGCTTACGAAAGAATAGGAGAGTGGGAAAAAGCAGAAAAAGATTTGTTATCATCTTTAAAAGCAAGTCCAGATCAAGCATATGTAATTAACTATCTTGCTTACTCGTGGATTGAAAAAGGTATGAAGATATCTCAATCTTTAGAAATGCTTGAAAGAGCAAATAATTTAAGATCTAACGATCCTTATATTATTGACTCTTTGGGTTGGGCTTTATTCAAGTTAGAGAGATATGACGAGTCAAAAAACTATCTTCAGTCAGCAGTTAAATTGATGCCAGCTGACCCAATCATTAACGATCACTATGGCGATGTTTTATGGAAGAATGGAAATAAGATTCAGGCAAGATATTTTTGGAATTACGTATTAAATCTTAAAGAAACAGAGAAAGACATGAAAGAAAATATTAAAGATAAATTAATATCAGGCTTATAAAAAAAAATGATATTAAAATCTTTCTCAAAAATTAATTTATCTTTAGCTGTTAATAAAAAATTAAAGAAAAACGGATTACATGATATACAATCTTATTTTTGCTTAATAAATTTGTATGATCTGATAAAAATAAGAAAAATTAAAGGTCGAAAAGATACAGTAAAATTTCAAGGCAAATTTGCTAAATTTATAAAAAGAAAAAACAATTCAATTATAGAGATTTTAAAAGTATTGAGAAAAAAAGATCTAATCTCAGCCTACTATTCAGTTTTGGTAAATAAAAGAATACCTGTATTTGCAGGAATGGGTGGTGGAACTAGTAATGCTGCTTGTTTAATAAAATATTTTACTAAAAAAAAAATAAATAAAAATTTATTAAATGTTTTGGATAAAAAAATGGGTTCTGATTTAAGACTTTTTTTTTATGAGCAAGGTTTCTTAAAAAATCTTAAAACAATTGATAATTTTCAAAGAAAATTTAGGTTATATTTTTTATTGGTTTACCCAAACATTAAATGTTCGACTAGCTATGTTTACTCAAAAGTGAACAAATATTCTATAAAATCAAGATATAGTTTCAGTAAAATTCAAGATAAAAATAAATTTATAAGATTTCTCATTAAAAAAGATAATGATTTACAATCAATTGTAGAAAATAAATATCCGATTATTAAAAAATTAATTATAGAAATAGGACAAAAAAAAGGATGTTATTTTTCTAGAATGACTGGATCCGGGTCAGTTTGTTATGGTGTCTTTAAAAGTGAAAAAACAGCAAAAGCTGCTTTAAATAGAGTAAAGTTAAAATATCCCAAATATTGGTTGTCTGTTGCAAAAACTATTTAAATTTATAAATTTATGATATATCAAAAACTTAATATTGGGGCATAGCCAAGCGGTAAGGCAGCGGTTTTTGATACCGCCATCCTAGGTTCGAATCCTAGTGCCCCAGCCAAGAAAATATGTTTAATCTGAATTCTAATTTTATTAAGAAAATTAAAAAAACTTTTTTTCCTTTCTATAGAAATAGTGAACTAAAATTTGTATTTAAAAAATTACAACAAGGTTTTCCAGATAAACCAAAAGTAGCAATGTTTGTTGGAGGCTGCGTAAGAAAATATTTATCCAATGAAGAGATAGATGATATCGATATAGCAACTTCTTTGACTACTGATCAAATTAAAGAAAAATTTAAAGATACAAAATTTAACATCATTGATAGTGGCCTTAAACATGGAACAGTTACTCTTGTTTCAGATCAATTGAAGCTTGAGCTCACAACACTAAGAAAAGATGTTAAAACTGATGGGAGGCATGCTGAAATTGAGTATACAGACGATTGGCAAAAAGACTCTGAAAGAAGAGATTTTACAATTAATGCAATTTACTTAGATATAAATGGAAAAATATTTGATCCTCAATTAGGTACTGCTGATTTAAGAAATCATAATGTTAAATTTATAGGTGATCCTCATAAAAGAATCGAAGAAGATTATTTAAGAATTATTAGATTTATAAGATTTTCTTTAGAATACGAAAGTCAAGTAGAACAAACAACAGTTGAAGCAATTAAATTAAATTTAGATGGAATTATAAAAATTTCTAAGGAAAGGGTTTTAAGTGAGTTATTTAAGATTTTAAGAATAAAAAATTTTGTTAAGTTGAATAAAAATAAAAATTTGAAAGATATTTTTTTATTAATTTTTCCTGAATTTAAAAATTTAGAAAGACTAAGTAAATTAGAGGCAATAATGAATAAGTCAAATATTGATAGAGAAATATTATTAGCTGTATTGCTAATAGATGAAACTAATAATTATGAATATTTTTCTCATAAATATAATGTTTCTAATGATTTAAAAGAAAATTTAAAATTAATAAATGAAAATTTTATAGATGTTCAAAAAAATAAAAAGTTCTTTCAAAAAAATTTAAAAAAGAATATTTATTTTTTTGGAAAAAAACACTTAATTGCACTCAATATCCTTTATTTTTCAAATTTTAAAAAAGTAAAATTACAAGATTATTTAAATGTATTAAATAATATCAATAAAATTGATATGCCTAAATTTTCTTTTGATGGAAATTATTTGAAAGAAAAAGGAATGAAAGAAGGAGCCTTAATTGGCAAGACCCTAAAACTAATAGAGAAAGAGTGGCTTGATAATGAATTTCAAATATCAGAAAAAAGAGTTTTAAAAATTATTCAAGCTCAAAAAAGCTAAATATATTCTACATCTTTTATTTCAAAATTTCTCTCACCGGATGGTGTATCAACACTTACCATTTCACCTTTATGCTTACCTATTAAAGATTTTCCGATCGGGCTTCTATAAAAGATTAAATTTTTTGAGATATCAGCCTCATCTTGTCCAACTAATTTATAAGAAATTTTTTTGTTAGATTCTAAATCTTCTACTTTTACAGTAGAACCAAAGATAACTTTTCCATCATTATCAATTTTAGTAACATCAATAACATTAGCTCTAGCTATCAAGTCGTTAATTGCAATTACTCTGCTTTCAATTAAAGCTTGTTGTTCCTTAGCGGCGTGATATTCAGCATTTTCTTTTAAGTCACCGTGAGATCTTGCTTCTGCTATTGCTTCAACAACTTTAGGTCTTTGTATATTTTTTAAATCTTCTAATTCAGACTTTAAATTTTTAAGACCTGCAACTGTAATAGGTTCTTTATCCATAGTTTATTTCCACTTAGCTTCTGGAGGAAGCGACATCAATATTGAATCAATATTTCCACCTGAATTTAATCCAAATTTTGTACCTCTATCATATAAAAGGTTAAATTCAACATATCTACCTCTTTTAATTAATTGCTTCTCTTTATCTTTTTTTTTCCACTTGAGTTTTTTTTTTCTTCTAATTATTTCTCTAGATATATTTATAAAAGTTAAACCTAGTTCTCTTACAAATTTAAAGTTTTTAATCCAATTATCAGTTTCATAATCAAAAAATATTCCACCGATTCCTCTTACCTCTTTTCTGTGAGGTAAATAAAAATATGTGTCACACCATTTCTTATATTTTTTATAATTCTTTTTATTTTGAACACATACTTTTCTAAGCATATTGTGCACTAATTTCTTTTCTTTTGTATCTTTATGACTTGGGGTTACATCCATTCCTCCGCCAAACCATTCTTTTTTTGTTACTATAAATCTAGTATTGAAATGTATAGCGGGTATTTTGGGGTTCTTCATATGAGCCACTACTGAGACTCCCGATGCCCAATATTTTCCATTTTTACCAGCACCTAATATTTTATTTTTATATTCTTTTGCAAATTTACCTGAAACAGTTGATTTGTTAACTCCTACTTTTTCAAATAAATTTCCTCCAGATAAGATAAAAGAAGTACCACCTCCTTCATCTTTATTTTTTTTACTCCAATCTCTTCTTATGAATTTCTTTTTTTTTTCAAAAGACTCAAATTCTTTACAAATTTGTGCTTGCAAATAAGAAAACCAACTATCTGTCATTTTTTTTTTAAAATCAGAATTTATCATTACTTTAAAAAATTATTTTGTCTCATAGCTTCAGCAGCTACTATAGCAACAGACATGGCAACATTAAGAGAACGAGTTTTTTTACTAATAGGAATTTTTAATTTATTTTGAATTTTCTTATGTAAAGACTCTGGAACTCCTGCACTTTCTCTTCCAAACAGAAGCACATCATCCTTTTTAAATTTAAATTTATGATATGATTGTTTTGCTTTTGTGGTCATAAGAACAATTCTAGACTTTGAATTTGCTTTTACAAATATATCATAATCTTGATATCTAAAAATTCTACTAAACCCAATATAGTCCATTACAACCCTTTTAAACCTTGAATCGTCCAAACTGAAACCACATGGCTCGATAATATGTATCTTTAGGCCTAAACAGGAACTTAATCTAATTATTGCTGCAGTGTTTTGAGGTATGTCTGGTTTATAGAGAGCTATGTGCATTATTTTTGCCTATTTTACTTAATTTATGTGTCATTCTGACCCTAGTAAATATAAAAATTTAGATTTATTAAATACTTACATTATAAACACATACGTAAATGAGCAAAGAAGAAAAAAAAGTAAATCGTAGAGATTTTTTATTTACTGCAAGCTACACAGTTGGGGCTGTTGGTTTAGGTGCAGTAGTTTGGCCTTTGGTTGATCAAATGAATCCAGACAAAGCGCAACAAGCTCTTGCAACTACTGAAGTTGATATCAGCCAAATTGAACCAGGTAATTCTATTACAGTATTATGGAGAGGAAAGCCTGTTTTTCTTAAAAGAAGAACTCAAGAAGAAATAACTGAAGCAAGATCAGTCAACTTAAATGATTTACCAGATCCTCAGAAAGACGAAGATAGAGTCAAAAAGGGTAAAGATGAGTGGTTAGTAATGTTAGGAGTATGCACCCACCTTGGCTGCGTACCTTTAAAAGACAAGGGAGACTATAAAGGTTGGTTTTGTCCTTGTCATGGTTCTCATTACGATTTATCAGGAAGAATTAGAAAAGGACCTGCGCCAACAAATATGGAAATACCTAAATTTGAATTTGTTGACAATAACACAATTAAGATTGGATAAAAATTATTATGAGTGATCATGAATATACACCTAAATCAAAAGCTGGAAAATGGTTTAACGATCGTTTACCATTATTAACTTTAGGTTCTCATTTAACAGATTATCCAACTCCAAAAAACTTAAATTACTGGTGGACTTTCGGGGGAATATTAACTTTTTGTTTATTAACGCAAATCATAACAGGAATTGTTTTAGCAATGCATTACGTTGCTCATGCAGATTTAGCATTTGGAAGTGTTGAGCATATTATGAGAAACGTTAATTATGGTTGGCTAATAAGATATATACATAGCAATGGAGCTTCGATGTTCTTTCTTGCAGTATATATTCATATCTTTAGATCATTGTTCTATGGATCTTATAAATCACCTAGAGAAGTAATCTGGATTATAGGTTTATTAATTTATTTATTAATGATGGCAACAGCATTTATGGGTTATGTTTTGCCTTGGGGTCAAATGAGTTTTTGGGGAGCCACTGTAATAACAAGTTTGTTCAGCGCGATACCCCTAGTAGGTGAAAGTATTACAACATGGTTATGGGGAGCTTATTCAGTAGACAATCCAACTTTAAATAGATTTTTTAGTTTGCATTATTTATTTCCTTTTTTGATTTTGGGATTAGTAATATTGCATATTTGGGCTCTACACGTTCCAGGGAATAACAACCCGATAGGAATAGATATAAGAAAACCATCTAAGGACACAGTGCCTTTTCATCCATATATAACTATTAAAGATGCTTTTGCATTGTTGTTGTTCCTAATTATTTTTTCTGGCTTTGTATTTTTTTCTCCCAATGTTTTAGGTCATTCAGATAATTATATTCCAGCCAACCCTTTAGTTACTCCAGCCCATATAGTTCCAGAGTGGTATTTGCTACCTTTTTATGCAATTTTAAGATCTGTTCCAGATAAATTAGGCGGAGTAATTTTAATGTTTGGTTCAATATTTATTCTTTTTGTTCTTCCTTGGTTGGATACATCAAAAGTTAGATCTGCAGTCTTTAGACCAATGTATAGACATTTCTATTGGGTGTTTATTGCAGATGTTTTAATGCTTGGATACATGGGAGCAATGCCAGCAGAAGGTATTTATTTAATTTTAGCAAGAATAGGAACTGTTTATTATTTTTTACATTTTATAGTTGTGCTACCAGTTTTAGGTCTATTAGAAAAAACTGATCCAGTGCCTATGAGTATATCAGAGCCAGTTTTATCAGGGGGGGCAGACCCAGCTTTAGCTAAGAAGGATTATGATAAGATTTAATTTTAAAAAATTAATTATTGTAATTTTATCAACACTAATCTTTATCAAGCCTCTATTCAGCGCAGAAACTATTGACCCAATAAAAGTTAATTGGAGCTTTAAAGAATTAACAGGTAAATTTGATCGAGCTTCATTGCAAAGAGGATTTCAAGTTTATAAAGAGGTCTGTTCATCTTGCCATTCTATGCAATATTTGAGCTATAGAAATTTAGGTGATCCCGGAGGTCCAGAATTTACTCTAGAAGAAGTAAAAGCAATTGCAGCTAGTGTTGAAATTGAGGATGGCCCAGATAGTCAAGGAGAGATGTTTACAAGGCCTGGCAAACCATCAGATAAATTTAAGAGCCCATATCCAAATGTTGAGGCATCAACGGTTGCAAATGGTGGAGCTTACCCGCCTGACATGTCAGTGCTTGTTAAAGCACGACCAGGAGGAGCAGATTATATGTATTCAGTTTTAATGGGATATGAAGAGCCACCCGCAGGGATGAAATTAGATGACGGTGTTTATTATAATAAATACATGATCGGACAAAAAATAAAAATGGCATCACCATTATTAGAGGGCATAGTTGAATATTCTGATGGAACAGAAGCTACTGTTGATCAAATGGCAAAAGATGTTACTACATTTTTAGCGTGGGCAGCAGAACCAGAATTAGAAGCTAGACATAAACTTGGGATTAAAGTTATAATATATTTGTTACTTTTGACAATTTTAGTTTATTTGAGCATGAAGAAAATTTGGTCACGGATTGACTCTGAAGTATAATACGTCTCCATCTTTTACAATATAGTCTTTACCTTCTATTCTTAATTTACCTTTTTCTTTACACTTTTCAGCACTACCAAATTTTATAAAATCCTCACAGGTTACAGCCTCTGCTCGTATAAAGTTTTTTTCAAAATCAGTATGAATTACACTTGCTGCTTTAGGAGCTAATGTATTTTTTTTTACAGTCCAAGCTCTACTTTCTTCTGGTCCTGAAGTAAAAAAAGTATCTAATTTCAAAAGATCATAGCCTTCTTTTATTAATTGATTTAGACCTGTTTTATTTAATCCTATTTCTTTCATAAAAGTTTCTTTTTCATTTTTGTCTAAACCCATAATTTGATCTTCAATATCTGCACAGATATGTACAATTTTTTCATTCGGGTATTTAGATTTGATGCTTTCGGTAAATTTATTTCCCTTAGCCAAACTTCCTTCATCAACATTACAAACAATTATTTTAGGTTTTATACTTAACAATCCTAAAGTAGATAAAAATTTATTTTCTTCTTCATTAACTATTGTTGAATCTTGATTTAGATTTAATTGTTCTAATTTTTTTTCCAGTATCTCTATTTCTTTTTTATGAAGAAGCTTTTTTTTACTTTTCTCTAATTTTTTTTGAATGATATCGATATCAGAAAGTATAATTTCTGTTTTGATAGTTTCCAAGTCATTTGAAGGATTTATTTCTGAATTTACGTGGGTTATCTTATCTGACTCAAAACATCTTACTAAATGTATAATTGCATCTACTTCTCTTATATGAGAGAGAAATTTATTACCAAGACCTTCTCCTTTTGAAGCACCTTTTACTAATCCCGCTATATCAACAAATGTAATATTAGTATAAATTTTTTTCTTGGATTGAGATAACTTTGATAGCTGATCCAATCTTTCATCAATTACATCTACTATACCAATATTAGGATCGATGGTACAAAAAGGAAAATTTGCTGCCTCAGCATTTTTTGAAGCCGTTAGTGCATTGAATAGAGTAGACTTTCCTACGTTAGGAAGTCCTACAATTCCACATTTAAACCCCATTAAGATTTTGATTAACTTTGCTTGAGAATAAATCTATTTTTTTATCTATAAGAGTTGGTATTAATTTAACAATACTATCTGTAATTTCTTTAATTTTTTCTTCCTCATCTTCTTTAAAATCTTCTAGCACATGATTATTAACTTTCTTTTTTTGTTTAGGATGACCAATTCCAACTCTAACCCTCGAATAATCTTTTCCAATAAATTTATCTATAGACTCAATTCCATTGTGACCTGCGCTGCTGCCTCCAAATTTAGCTTTTATCTTCCCAAAATCAATATCCATATCATCATGAAAAACAAAAACGTCTTTAGCATCAATTTTAAAGTAGTCTATTAACTCTTTAATTGCAGTTCCGGAATTATTCATAAAAGTTAAAGGTTTAATAGCGTAAATTTTTTTAGATTCTATATTTCCTGTAGTTAATAAGCCTTTAAATTTAGGTTTTTGTTTTGATAGCTTAAAATGTAAATTAATGGCATCGATAATTTTGAAACCGATGTTATGTCTAGTGTTTGTATAATTGGAGCCAGGATTTCCTAATCCAACAAGTAAAAGCATATTAATTATTTCTTTTCAGCAGGTTTCTTCTCAGCAGGTTTTTTATCACCAGCAGGTTTTTTATCCCCAGCAGGTTTTTTATCTCCAGCTGCTGCTTCTTTTCCTTTTTCATCTTTTTTAGCTGGATCACCATCCTTAGGAGCTGCCTCTGCACCTTCAGCAGGAACTTCTCCTTCAGCACCTTCCGCTACTTCCTCTGCCGGTTTTTCAGGTTCTTTAATAATTGTAGGAGCAGCGACTGTTGCAATAACGAAATCCCTATCAGTAATTGTTGGAATAACATTTTCAGGCAGCTTTACTGATGAAATTTTTAAACTTGTCCCTATATCTGTTCCTTTTAAATCTATAATTATATCTGCTGGTATATTTTCAGCTGGACATTTTAATTCTACTGCTCTTCTTACTATATTAAGAACTCCCCCCCTTTTTAAGCCTGGTGAGTCAGGATGATTTATAAATTTCACAGGTATTTCTAAAATTATTTTCTTTCCTGCTACAACTCTCATAAAATCAATGTGAATAGGCTCCTCCGATATTACGTGGTAGGCAACATCTCGAGGCAAGACTCTCTCTTTTTTTCCTTCGATCTCTAGTTCTAAAACTTTTGATAAAAAATTATCTGAATTTATAATTTCTCTTACAGCTTTTTTCTCAATAGAAATTTTTTGATTAGGATCTTTTCCTCCATACAAAATTGCTGGGATAAATCCAGTCGCTCTCAACTTATTGGCTGAACCAGATGAAGCGCTCTCTCTTTTTATTGCTTTTAAATTGCTCATTTAATTTTTTGTTGGAAAAGCTATATAACTCAACTTATTTAATAAAACAAGTATTAATTAAACAAATCTGAAACAGAATTGGAATTTGCTATCCTTTTGATCGCCTCAGACATTAATGAAGCGATAGATAAGACCTCTATTTTATTGTTATTTTTAATTTTTTGAGAATTGTCAATTGTATCCGTAATTATCAATTTTTTAATTCTTGAGTTTTTAATTTTTTTTACTGCATCTCCACTTAAAACAGCATGAGTAATAAAAACATAAACTTCATTAGCTCCACTTTTTTTAAGAGCATCAACAGCATTTACAATAGTTCCACCGCTATCGATTATATCATCTACGATAATGCAAGTTTTATTTTTTACATCACCAATAATATTCATAACCTGAGATTTTCCAGGCGCTGGTCTCCTTTTGTCTATAATTGCAAGGTCTGCTTTTATTCGCGTTGCTAATCCTCTAGTTCTTTGAACTCCACCAACATCAGGTGAAACACAAATCAATTTTTTGTTGTTTAATTTTTTTTTAATGTATTTTGCAAAAAGAGGAGTAGTAAATAAGTTGTCAACTGGCATATCAAAAAATCCTTGAATTTGTCCAGCATGTAAATCAACTGTAACAACTCTACTTGCTCCAGCATTAGTAATTAAGTTTGCTACAACTTTTGCAGAGATAGATGTTCTTGGAGCAACTTTCCTGTCCTGTCTTGCATAACCAAAATAAGGAATCACAGCGGTTACATTTTTTGCTGAAGATCTTTTTAATGCATCTACAACTAGAAGAAGTTCCATTAAATTATCATTTGCTGGATTAGATGTAGACTGAATTACAAAAACACTATTTCCTCTAATATTTTCATTGATCTCTATATAGATTTCACCATCAGCAAATCTTCTAATATTAGTATTAACTAGCTTTAATTTTAATTTTTTAGAAATATCCTTGCTTAACTTAAGGTTGCTAGTTCCAGATAAAATTTTCATGAAATATAATTACTTATATAGTTATTTTTAAATGTTTTCAAACCAAATCCAGGTATTGTTGTTGAAGGTTTATAAGTTAAAGAGCTTTAACAATTATTAATATAATATTTAATTTTGGCTAAACTTAGACAGTTTTTTTGAATTATCTATGAGACGAGACTTATCACAGAAATACACCTGCCATAATCTTTTTCTTTTAATTTTTGTGACCTTCTATAACTAAAAAAATTACTCTTTTCCTTGAAAGTATCATGGTTTACATGATCAACTTTAACATTTAGTTTTACAAGTTTATCATTAACATATTTTCGTAGATTAAATAATTTTTTATTATTATTTTTTTTTAAAAAATATGCTGAATTTTTTTTTGATTTTGATATAAACTTTTTATAAAAATCTATATCAACTTCGTAGCTTTTTTTTCCAATACAAGGCCCCACGCTTGCAAATATTTTATTTCTTGTGTGGAGTTTTCTAAATTTTTTCACAGTATTTTCTATTATTCCAGATGAGGCTCCTTTCCATCCAGCATGAATACATCCAATTATTTGATTTTTGATATCATAAAGAATTATTGGAACACAATCTGCCGTAACGACTCCTAAAGCGATGCCTTTAAGTTTAGTTATAAGCGCATCAGAGTTAAATTTTTTTAAATTTTTATTTTTCTTATTAATTATAATTACCTTATTGCTATGGGTCTGATACATTAAAGACAGTTTTTTTTGATTAATTTTTATTTTTTTTGATATCAAAGATAAGTTCTTATAAACATTTTTTTTATCATCTTTTGATCCCTTACCACAGTTAAGGCTTTGGTAAAGTCCTTTTGAAAATCCTCCTTTTCTAGAGAAGAAACAATGTCTAACATTATTGAATTTTCTAAACTTTTTTGAGTAAAACATTATTCAAATCCTATAAAGTTATCTTTTTTAAATTTATATGTAAAAATAACTTTAAATAAACTACCCATTAACTTCGTATCTAATAATCTTTTTAACCTTAAATATAAGTTAGATTGTTTTTTAAAACTCATTTTTTGACTTAAAATATTAGCTCTCTCTATGATTCCCATTTTCTCTAAAAAAAATTTTTGAGTGACAATCTTTTTAACTTTTAAATTATTTTTAATAAAATACTCATTTAAAAGGTTGAAGTTAACCAATGAAGTTATGTCTGCTTTACCTAAGTTATGCAACAAGTTATTTTTTTTATGTTTTATAAGTGATTGCAAAGTGTTTTTGTTTTTAGGAGTTAAATAACCGTAATCAATTAGCAGAAGACCTCCTTCAAGTTTTGATATTTTTTTAATCATTTTTTTTAACTCATCAAGCCCTAATTTTGGAAATTCAACAAATCTTAAGTTTTTTAAAATTCTAAACTTTTTTATAAAAGAGACATCTCTGCCAGAAGCTTTTTTATAAATTTCATCAATTTTATTTTTTTTGTTCAGTGAATAATATTTTTCTAGTATAAGATTTTTTTTGTAAGAAAATTGTTTAACTGGTATTGCATCAAAAAATTCATTGCCAAAAAAAATAATAGGTCCTTTCTTAATATTATTAAAATTTTTTATCCATTTTACTTTAAAACTATTTATATTTTTTTTTTGTGATTTTTTTAATAAATCACTTTTTTCATATAAAAAAATATTAGTAGCCTTATTAAAAGTTGGAAATTGTTGAAATGTTCTGAGTAAAATTTTTGTTAAACTTCCATCTCCAGGACCAAGTTCAACTATATTAAATTTTGTAGGTCTACCTAAAGTGTTCCAAGTCGATATAAGCCATATTGCAATTATCTCTGAAAATAAATTTGATATCCCGGGAGCAGTTAAAAAATCTCCAGTCTTACCAAAAGGAATCTTTGATGTATAATAACCGTCTTTTTTATTATAAAGAACATTTTGAATGAATTTATCAACCGGAAGTTCTTTAAAGTTATTGAAAAATTTTTTATTTGATGTCATCTTTTTTTAAAAAAATAATTATACCTGCTAATATCATTAAAAAACTTAACATCGTCCCCATGCTTATTGGGCCAAATAAATATCCAACCTGTGAATCTGGCTCTCTAAAGAGCTCTGAAAATGTTCTAAAAATACCATAAAAAATTAAAAATATATAAGAACAAGTTCCAGTCTTATAATTATTTTTAAATAAAATTAAATTCATAAAAATAAATAAAACTACACCTTCAAAAAAAGCTTCATATAATTGTGATGGGTGCCTTATGTTATTGTCAATCTTAGGAAAAATTACTCCCCAGAAAACATCTGTAGTTTTGCCAACCAACTCTCCATTTATAAAATTAGCTATACGTCCAAAAAATATTCCTATAGGAGCAACGAAGGCAATTATATCTAATAAGAAAAAAGTTGGTATATTTTTTTTTATAGAAAACCAATAAGTACTAAGAATTATCCCGATCAACGCGCCATGGAAAGACATACCACCTTCCCAAATTTTTAGAACATCTAACGGATTTGATAAATAATATTGAAAATTATAGAATAAGATATAACCAATTCTACCCCCTAGTAGCAGGGATATAATTATATAGGTAATTAAGTTATCGAATTCTTTAATATTAAAATTTAGATTTTGAAATCTTTTTAAGATGATTCTTTTACCTAACCACCATCCTATCAAAATTCCAAAAATATAAGCTAGCGAATACCATCTGATAACTAAAAACCCAAAATCAATTAAAACTGGGTCTAAATTATGGGTATACATATTTTCTTATAACATATTTGAAATTAATTTTTCTATCAAATAAGATCAATTATGAGCAATTCTGAAAAATTATTAAAGACTTTATCTAGCTTAATTGAGAACGGAATTTTAACCTCAAAAGATATTCAAAAAGAAATATCAACTGATCTGAAGTTTACAAGGGATAAATTAATCAATAAGTTTCAACTTGTTTCAAGAGAAGAATTTGAAGTGTTAAAAAAGTTGGTTCGAAAACAAGAGCTAGCTATAAAAAAATTATCAAATAAAAAGAGCACTAAAAAGGCAAAGAAATCTTAACCTGCAGACCTTTATACTGACTTTTTCCCAATTGAATATTTCCGCCATGGGAATTAATTATATCTTCCACTATAGCTAGCCCCAATCCAACTCCTGATTTATTTAGACTTCTGCTTTTATCTAACCTAAAAAAAGGTTTAAAAACATTCTTGTATTGATCTTCAGATATTCCAGGCCCGTCATCCTCAATATTTACTATTACTCTGTTCGAGCTTTTATGAAGGCTAACATATACTTTTTTTCCGTAGGTTAACCCATTATTAATGACGTTCTCAAAACATCTTTTTAAAGAAGATACTCTTCCTTTTAGAATTGTTTCTTCTGAATTCATTAGGTTAAGATTTTCACTTTTTAAATCTTTTTTAATCTCAATAAATAAATTGGATAAATTAATAGTTGAAGTATTTTCTTTAGCTTGAGTTTTTGCAAATTGTAAATAATCATTAAGCATTCCTTCCATTTCATCAATATCTTTTGACATATTTTTAGATACATCTTTTTCTTTAATCATCGCTAACTGTAATTTTAGCCTAGTTAGAGGAGTTCTTAAGTCATGGCTAATTCCAGACAACATTTCAGATCTTTGATTCAAATGACGATTAATTCTTTTTGCCATTCTATCAAATTCGTATGCAGCTTTTCTAATTTCAGCTGCTCCTGAAGGTCTGAAATCATTAACATAATCTCCTTTGCCAAATCTTTCGGCTGCTTTTGCGAGTCTAACAAGCGGTCTAGTTTGATTCTTAAGAAAAACTAATGCAATTAAAACTAAAATTAAAGATGGAAGCGTTGTCCATAAAACAAATAATCTTACAGATGAAGCAGATACCATTTCTTTTGGAACTAAAAATTCAATCACTTCATTTTCAGACTTAATTTTAATTTCAACTGCATTTTTAAATTTAGAAGTACTGAACCAATAGTTATTGTTACCAAAGGTAGATTTTAATTCTCTACGAAGAGATCTATCCATTGGACTAAATTTTCTCTCACCTGAGATATTAGGAAGCTTCTCTTGAATAATGCCTATTTCAAAATTAAAATTATTTTTGTAGCTATCAGTAAAAAAATCTAAATTTTTTTTATCATTTTGATATACCTCTTCGATAGTCTTTAACTGAGCTACTAGAGATCTCGTAGTATTTTTGTTAGCTTTTATCCATATGCTATCATAGAACACAATAGTAATAATTAATTGCAATATAATTGTAGGAGCCGCAACTATTATAAGGGCTCTATAAAATAATCTTTTTGGTAAAATTATTTTTAAGAATTTATTCAATCCAGAGAACATAGCCCGAACCCCTTATAGTTTGAAGATATTTTGGATTTTTAGGATTAATTTCTATTTTTTGTCGTAGTCTTGTGATCATAACATCTATTGATCTTTCTTGATTAATGCCAGATATCTTACCGATCTCTTCGCGCGTATAAGTTTTCCCTGGATTTTCTAGCATTTTTATTAAAACTCTTTTTTCAGATGAATTTATTTTTTTAATTTTTTCAGCTAATTTTATACTCATTTTATTTAAATCTATTTGAGCATTTCCAACAAAATGTTTAATATTTAAATCAATTTTATTATTTTTATTAATAATATTCTTTATTCTTAACAGAAGTTCCTTCGGCTCAAAAGGCTTGCTTATGTAATCGTCTGCTCCTAATTCTAAACCCTTTATTCTACTTTCAACCTCACCTTTTGCAGTTAGTAGAATTATAGGGATTTCCATTCTTTTTTTTAACTCTTTGGTCAAGTCATACCCACTTTGACCAGGCATCATTACATCTAATACAATTAGATCAAATTTAAAATGAGTAAGTTTTATTTTAGCATTTTCTGCATTTTCTGAGGTTGAAACTATATAATTGTTTTCTTTTAAATATTCTTTTAAGAGATCTCTAATTCTATTATCATCATCAACAATTAGAATATGTATTTTATTATTTTCCATCTATAATTCTTTTTAAAACTTCTTTAAATTTTATAACTGAGTCTGAATTAGAATTTTTTAAAGCATGAAATATTCTTTTTTTTTGAACGTTATATACCGATTCAAAAAAAACTTTTCCCTCTTTGTTTAGAAATAAATTTTTTTTTCTCGTATCATGTTCATCTTTCACCTGTTTTATCATTTTAGACTTAATTAAATCTCTCAAAACCCTGTTCAAACTTTGTTTTGTTACTTTTAATTTAAACATTAGTTCTCCTAAGCTTATTCCTGGATATCTTTCTATTAGATTTAGCGATCTTAAGTGAGCTGGACCAAAAAACTTTTTTGACAAGACTTCTTTTGGATCTGTGAAAGTCTCTCGATAAGCATAAAACAAAAGTTGAATAAACTCTTTAATTTGTTCGTCCTTAAGATAAAGTAGATCTTTCATAATGGTAAGTTATATTGACTTATCCTGTTAAGAAATATACTTTTTTGTAGCAAAAAAATCTATATATTTACTTCTTAATGGAAAGCATACCATACGATAAAAGATCTGGAAAAATTTGGTTTAATGGCAAAACCGTTGATTGGGCCGATGCAAATATTCATATTTTAAATCATGGGCTTCATTATGCTAGCTGCGTTTTTGAAGGTGAAAGAGTTTATGATGGTGAGATTTTTAAATTAGAAGAACATACGGAAAGACTTTTTTATTCTGCTAAGAGAATGGGGATTAAAGTGCCTTATAACCAAAAAGAGATTAATGATGCATGTAAAAATATTGTTAATATTCAAAAAGTTAAAAATGGTTATGTTAGGCCTGTAATATGGAGAGGGAGTGAAATGATGGCAATTTCAGCTCAGAAAAATAAAATTCATGTTGCAATTGCTACTTGGGAATGGGGCTCTTATTTTGATCCTAAATTGAAATTAAAAGGAATTAAATTAAATATCTCAAATTGGAGAAGGCCAAACCCAAATTCTATTCCCTGGGATACTAAAGCTGCAGGTTTATATATGATATGCACACTTTCAAAACATGAAGCAGAAAGCAAAGGTTTTACCGACTCTTTAATGTTAGATCATGAAGGAAATATTGCAGAGGCAACAGGGGCAAATATATTCTTTAAAAATAAATTAGACGAGTTGCACACTCCTACGCCAGACTCTTTTCTGGACGGGATCACTAGGAGGGAAGTAATTAAAATTGCGAAAGCTAAAGGAATAAAGGTTGTAGAAAGAAAAATTAAACCAGAAGAAATGGAAGATTTTGATGGTTGTTTTCTAACAGGTACTGCAGCAGAAATAACACCAGTCTCTCAAATTAATGATTACAATTTTAAAATTTGTGATGTAATTACCGATCTTAACCAAAGATACCAAGATCTAGTAAGAAAAAAAACTGCTGCTTAACTTTTTTTAGCTCTTATTAAAACAGACCAAGCAAACCATTGAAAAAATTTTAATTTAAAAAGACATTGGTCAAAAATAGTTAAAAATTTGAAAAAACTTGAATTATTTGGAGATTTATAAAAAGGAAAAAATATCAAAGTTGAGAGCCCGTAATATTTTATTTCTGTATTGGTGAATTTACTCTTTATATATTTAAAATCTTTATCCATTAAAGGATGTTCATCTTTAGATCTAGATTTAGGTGTCAATTTTCTATAAAAATTTATTATCGGATTTGTTCCAAGAGGTTCAATAAAAACTAAACTTCCGTTGGGTTTTAATACTCTATGTATTTCATCTAAACATTTATTTATTTGTAAATGATGTAAAATTCCAGAACCGTAAACGATATCAAAGCTATTATTAGCAAATTTGGTTTTTTCACAATTATCTACAATAAAGTCAACATTAGTTTTGAGCTCTTTTGTTCTTTCTACAGCTTTATTAATTGAGACTTCTGAGATATCTATTCCAACAATTTTTTTTGGTCCGAACTTTGACACTTCTTCAACAAATGATCCTACTCCACATCCATAGTCTAAAATTTCAGCGTTATTTGCATTATTTTTTAAATAATCAAAGAAATCTTCACTGATATTATAAAGAGCTTTATAGAATATATTTTCGAACCTTCCTCTTTTTTGAGATTGAAGTTTGTTATGAAAATCTTTTTCTCTAATATTTATTTCAGATAAATTCACTAATTGTCCTTATTATCTTGATTAATAGCATGATCGATTCCTTTTCTAACATAGTCGTACCCAGTATAAAGTGTTAAAAAAGCCGATAGCCACAAAAGTATGATCCCTATAGTTTGTGCATTGTAATCTTGGAAATTAATTAATTTATTCCCACTTTCTCCTGTTAATAAAATTGCAATTGATAGCATTTGTAAGAATGTTTTTAATTTTGATAAACTAGTCACCTGTATGGATACACTTGTTTTAGCTAAAAATTCTCTGAGACCCGATATAAGTATTTCCCTTGTAAGTATTATAATGGCTGCTATCACTTCGTAATTTTTAATTGTTCCATTCATTACTAATAATATCAATGCTGCCGCAACAATAATTTTATCCGCTATAGGGTCTAGCAATTCTCCTAATCTAGACTCTTCTTTAAATAATCTTGCTAGAAGTCCATCCAAGTAATCAGTAAAGCTAGCTAAGATAAATAAAAAAAAAGGAATTAAATCTCCAAAAAAACCTGGGATAAAAAAAGTTAACACAAATATTGGTACAATAATTATTCTTCCTATAGTTAATATATTAGGTATTTTCATTTTTATTCGTGGAAGTAATTATATATTTTCTTAGCAATACTGTCTTCAATTCCTTCTACTGACTTTAAATCATCATAACTAGCTGATTCCACAGCTCTAGCAGAACCAAAATGATTTAATAGAGCCCTTTTTCTTTGCCGACCTATTCCTTGAATTTGATCTAGCAAAGATCTGGTTAAGTTTTTCTTCCTCTTTGCTCTATGAGTACTTATGGCAAATCTATGTGCTTCATCTCTTAATCTTTGAATAAAAAATAGCAAGGGATCATTCTTATTTAAAATAAATTCTTTATTTTCATAATAAATTTTTTCTTCTCCGGCGTTTCTTCTCTTGCCTTTTGCTATGGCTAAAATAGGTAAATCATGTAAACCCAGCTCGTTCAAAACTTCTCTAGAAACAGAGTATTGTCCTTTTCCACCATCGATCATGACTAAATCTGGCAAAGAAAGTGATCCAGATTTTTCTTTAAGAGCCTTTGAAAATCTTCTAAACAAAACTTCTTTCATCATTCCATAATCATCTCCTTTAATTTTATCATTTTTAATATTAAATTTTCTATATCTTTTTTTAATAAAACCCTCGTTTCCAAAACAAATTAAAGCTCCAATAGAGTCTGATCCTTGAATATGACTATTGTCATAAACTTCTATCAAATCGATATTATTATTAAGTTTGAATTTTTTTGCTAAATTTTCAATTAAATCATTATTTGTATTTGATTGGATTAGTTTTTGAGTTAAGGCTTGTTTTGCGTTTTTTTCTGCAAGTTTAGAAATATTTATTTCATTTTTAGATTTGGCTAGTTTTATTGCAACTTGTTTGTTTTCTTTGTTTGAAAAAGTTTTTTCTAACAGTTTTCTTTCACCAACATCATAATTTGTTATAATAAGAACTGGTATTGTTTTATTTTCATAAAATTGAGATATAAAAGAAGAAAGAATGTCTTTAATAGTATCATCCGGATCATGTTTAGGATAGAACGCCTGATTACCCCAATTTTGCTTAGATCTAAAAAAGAAGACTTGAATGCAAGTTTTACCAGTTTCTTTGTAAATACTTATTACATCTGCTTCATTTAAATTAGTTTGATTTATTTTTTGAGATGTTTGTATTTGGGTTAAAGCTTTTATCCTATCTCTTGCTATTGCTGCTTTTTCATAATCAAGATCCTTACTTGCTTTTTCCATTTCTTTGGACAAATTTTTTTGAATTCTTCTTGATTTACCAGATATAAAATCAATAGCGTCACTTACTGTTGACTTATATTCTTTTACCGAAATATGTTCCACACAAGGAGCAGAACATCTTTTTATTTGATAAAGTATACATGGTCTTTCTCTGTTTTTAAAAACTGTATCATCGCAAACTCTCAACTGAAAAATTTTTTGTAATATTTTAATAGTCCAGTTTGCTGAACCTATTGATGCAAAGGGACCAAAATAATATCCAGATTTGGTTTTTTTTCCTCTGAGCTTTGTTAATTGCGGCCATTTATCTTTATTACCAATGTAGATATAAGGAAAAGACTTATCGTCTCTTAAAAGAATATTGTATCGTGGTTTATGTTTTTTTATTAGGTTTGCCTCTAAAAGCAGAGCTTCACTTTCATTATTAGTAGTTGTCGTCTCAAGATTATGGGTTAGAGATAACATTCTCTCAGTTCTTATAGGTAAATTAGAATCAGTTACGTAATTTTTAAGTCTATTAGGAATGTTTTTAGCTTTTCCAATATAAAGTATTTCTCCTGTAGAACTTAACATTTTATAAATTCCAGGATTTTTTGATATCAAAGGTATTTTATCTTTTATTATTTTTTTCCCTTGTTCTAAACCGTTCATTATATTTTTGTTTTTATAACTTCTATTCCAACCGAAGTTGTCTCTTTAATGATATCTAATTTTTCAATTTTTAACTTAATTTTTTTAATTTTTTTATTTTTAAAAATTTCATCAAATATTGACTCAGACAAGGTTTCAAGTAGCTCGAAGTGTGTCTTTTCAGTCAATCTTTTAATATCATTTATAATACCTTCATAGTTAACAATTGTTTTCACATCTGGTTTCAGATTTGGATCAGTAGTAATTTCAATATTAAATCTAACACTTTGTTTTTTTAATTTTTCAAATTTATGGATTCCGACTGATAATAATAAAATTAAATCTTTAATAATAACTTTTTTATTATATTTAAATTTTTGTTTATTCTTAAATTTTAAAATTTTCATTCTTTTGCGTTAATTATATCTGGCGTTTTCCAACCTAAACGCTGACCACTATCTACATTTATTATTTGGCCAGTTATATTATTATTATTAATTAAAAACTTTACAGCAGAACTAACATTTTTTGTATCTACTTTCTTTTTAAGTATTGTGGATTGCCACTGTTTTTTAAAATGTTTTTCTGATTGACGTTTATTTTTTAATGTTGGACCCGGAGAAACAGCATTAACTCTTATATTTGGTGCTAATTTCATTGCAGAAGTTTTAGTCAAGGTGGCTAGACTAGACTTGCTTAAAGTATAAGAAAAAAAGAAAGGAGTTAATTTTTCAACCCTTTGGTCAATAATATTGACAACATTTCCTTTGTTACCTTTACAGACTTTAGCAAAGTTTTGAATTAAAATTGCAGGAGCTTTCAGATTAACATTCATATGTTTTAAAAAACTTTTTTCTGAAAAATTAATCAAATTATCATTTTCAAAAATAGATGCATTATTAATTAAGCAATCTAAACCTTTCATCTTTTTATAAGCATAAGAAATTAATCTTTCAGTTTGCCTAAGATTGTTTAAGTCAGCTTTTAAGAGATGAACAATTGAACCTAAATTTTCTAATTCTATTTTTAGTTTTTTTGCAGCATTAAAAGATTTTGAATAATGAATAGCAATTTGTGTATCATAACCTGCCAATTCTAAAGCTATAGATCTACCAATTCGATTTGCTCCTCCGGTAACTATTATTTTTTTGGCTTCCATTTTTTTTGTTGTTTCTTTGTTTTTGTCCCAGGCATACCAAGTGTTGATCTACCTTTAGGATAAACTTTATTTTTGAGGTTATACTGACTTATTTTAGGGTTCAATGTTATTTCTAATTCACTCGCTTCTAATTTTCTTATTTCATCTCTAATTTTGGCTGCTTCCTCAAATTCTAAATTAGAAGCTGACTCTTTCATCTTTTTGTTTAATCCCTTTAGATGTTTTTTAAGGTTACCGCCTATATTTGATTCTTTGATATTTACGTAATCCTTTTCATAAACTGACTCTAAAATATCTCCTATTTCTTTTTTAATTGATTCTGCAGTAATATTATTTTTTTTATTGTATTCTAATTGTTTATTTCTTCTACGATCAGTTTCTAGGATAGCTTTATCAATACTTTTAGTAATTTTATCGGCATATAGAATCACTTTACCATCAATGTTTCTAGCAGCTCTACCTATAGTTTGAATTAGAGATGTTTCAGATCTTAAAAATCCCTCTTTATCTGCATCAAGAATTCCTACTAAACCGCATTCTGGAATATCCAACCCTTCTCTTAAAAGATTTATTCCAACTAAAATATCAAATACACCCAATCTTAAATCTCTTATAATTTCAATTCTTTCTAAAGTATCAATGTCAGAATGCATATATCTAACCTTGAGACCATTTTCATGAAGATATTCAGTTAGGTCTTCAGCCATTTTTTTTGTTAAGGTAGTTGCTAAAACACGATATCCTTTTCCTATAACTTTTGCTGCCTCATGCATTAAGTCATCCACTTGAGTTTTTGCTGGCCTAATTTCAACAGGCGGGTCAATCAAACCAGTTGGTCTTATTATTTGATCAATATATTTGTTATCAGTTTGTTTTAATTCCCAAGGGCCTGGAGTAGCAGAGACGAATACTGTTTGAGTTCTCATCATGTCCCATTCTTCAAATTTCAGGGGCCTGTTGTCCATACAAGACGGCAGTCTGAAACCATACTCTGCTAACGTACTTTTTCTAGTTCTATCTCCTTTATACATTCCATTTAATTGTGGAACTGTTACGTGACTTTCGTCAACAAATACAATCGTATTATCTGGAAAATACTCAAAGAGTGTGGGAGGCGGCTCTCCAGCCTTTCTCCCAGATAAAAATCTTGAATAATTTTCTATACCTGCACATGTTCCTGTTGCTTCTATCATTTCTAAATCAAATTTAGTTCTTTCTCTTAACCTTTGTTCTTCAAGTAATTTATTATTTGCCCGGTGTTTCTCCAGTGTTTGAGCTAATTCAGATTTTATTTGCCTAATTGCTTGTTCCATTGTTGGTTTAGGGGTTATGTAGTGACTGTTTGCATAAATCTTTATAACTGAATAATCATTAGTCTTATTTCCAGTTAAAGGATCAAATTCTTCAATCTTTTCTAATTTATTAAAGTTAAAACTTATTCTCCACGCTCGATCTTCAAGGTGAGACGGAAAAATTTCTAAATTTTCACCTCTAACTCTAAAAGTTCCTCTGAAAAAATTTTGGTCATTTCTTTTATATTGAAGAGTTATAAATGTTCTTATTAATTGATCTCTATTGTATTCGTTATTTTTTTTAAGCGTTATAGTCATTTTACTATAAGCTTCCACTGAGCCAAGACCATAGATACATGAAACACTAGCTACTATGATAACGTCATCTCTTTCTAATAAAGATCTTGTAGCTGAGTGTCTCATTCTATCTATTTGCTCATTAATTGAAGCCTCTTTTTCTATGTAAGTGTCTGATTTAGGAACATATGCTTCAGGAGTATAATAGTCATAATAAGAAACAAAATATTCAACTGCATTGTCAGGAAAAAAACTTTTAAATTCTCCATAAAGTTGGGCAGCTAAGGTTTTATTAGGAGCCAAAACCAATGCAGGCCTGTTTGTTGCCTCAATTACTTTAGCCATAGTAAAAGTTTTTCCTGATCCCGTCACGCCAAGAAGTACTTGCTCATTTTTTTTATTTTTTAAATTTTGAGTTAATGCCTTTATAGCTTGAGGCTGATCACCAGCTGGTTGAAAATCACTTTTAATTTTGAATTTAATACCACCTTCTAACTTCTTTTTTATTGAGTTGTTAGTATTCTCATTATCTAGTATTTTTTCTTGATAAGTATTTTGCATTTTGTGTTAATAATAATTTAAAAAAAACATTATAAAATTCAATGAGCATAGTTTCCAATAGTTTAAAACGTATAAAACCGTCACCTACAATGGCCGTAACCTCAAAAGCTAGGGAAATGAGAGCTGCTGGTAAAGATATTATAGGGTTAGGGGCGGGAGAGCCTGATTTTGACACTCCAGATAATATCAAAGAGGCAGCAATAGAAGCTATTAGAAAGGGTGATACTAAGTACACCGCTGTAGATGGAACTCCAGCTTTAAAAAAGGCAATAAAAAAAAAGTTCTCAAGAGAAAATGGATTATCTTATGAACTGGATCAGATAACTGTGGGAACTGGAGGAAAACAAGTTTTATATAATACTTTCATGGCAACAGTTAATAAAGGAGATGAAGTTATTATCCCCGCTCCTTATTGGGTGTCTTATCCTGACATTATTTTATTAGCTGGAGGCAAACCAAAAATAGTTAAATGTGAAGAAAAAGACAATTTTAAATTAACCCCTAAAAAATTAGAGAAAGCTATATCAAAAAAAACTAAGTGGATAATTTTAAACTCTCCTTCTAACCCAACAGGCTCAGCTTATACAAAAAAAGAAATAGAAGAATTATCAAAAGTTCTAATAAAAAATAAAAAAATTTATATTTTGAGCGATGATATCTATGAACATATTACTTATGATAATTTTAAATTTTTTACAATTGCTCAGATTAAAGATTTAAAAGATAGAACACTAACTATGAACGGAGTAAGTAAATCTTATTCTATGACTGGATGGAGAATAGGATATGCTGCAGGTCCAAAAGAAATAATTAAAGCGATAGCAAAGATCCAATCTCAGTCTACAAGCAATCCTACCTCAATCAGTCAAGCAGCTGCAGTAGAGGCTCTAAATGGAACACAGGATTTTATAGAAGATCGTGCTAATTCTTTTAAAGAAAGAAGAGATTTTGTGGTTAATAGTTTAAATAATATTAATGGCATTAGTTGTTTAAAACCTGAAGGAGCATTTTACGTTTTTCCAAATTGCAAAAAACTGTTAGGAAAAAAAACAAAATTAAAAACAGATAAAGATTTTGTTCAAAAATTATTAGAAAAATCAGAAGTTGCTGTTGTTCAAGGCTCTGCTTTTGGTTTGGATGGATATTTTAGAATATCTTATGCTACTTCAATGGAAAATTTAAAAAAAGCTATGGAGAGAATAAGATCTTTTTGTAATAGTCTTACTTAGTATGAGAAAGATATTTTTCAGCTTCTAAAGCAGACATACATCCCATACCTGCTGCAGTTACTGCCTGTCTAAAAATTTTGTCTTTTACGTCTCCAGCAGCGAAAACTCCAGGGATACTTGTTTCAGTAGAGTCGGGCTTAGTAATTAGATATCCATCTTTATCCATCTTTAGCTGATTTTTAAATAAAGAAGTAGCTGGGTCATGACCTATTGCAATGAACAATCCATCTATTTTCAATTCTTTTATTTTATTATCTTTTGTGTTTTTTATTTTTATTCCATTAACACTTTTTGGTTCGTTCGTTCCAAGCACTTCATCAACTACACTGTCCCAGATAATTTCAATTTTTTTATTCGCTTTTAATTTTTCTTGAAGCATTTTCTCTGCTCTTAATTCATTTCTTCTATGAATTAATTTAACTTTAGTTGCAAATTTAGTTAAAAACATTGCTTCTTCTACCGCAGCATTGCCTCCACCTACTACTGCCACTTCTTTATCTTTAAAGAAGAATCCGTCACAAGTAGCACAAGCAGAAACTCCAAATCCTCTAAATTTTTTTTCAGACTCTAAGTTCAACCATCTTGCCTGAGCACCTGTTGAAATAATAATTGAGTCTGCGGTATAAACTTGACCACTATCACCTACAGCTTTGAAAGGTTTCTTTGATACATCAACTTCATTAATGTGGTCTTGTATCATTTTAGTTCCTACAGCTTCAGCTTGACCCTTCATTTCTTCCATTAGCCATGGCCCTTGAATTATCTTTGAATAACCGGGATAATTCTCCACATCTGTAGTAGTTGTTAATTGCCCACCTGGTTGTGAACCATGAACTAATATTGGCTTTAACATTGCTCTTGCAGCATAAATTGCCGCAGTATAACCAGCAGGCCCTGATCCAAGAATTAACACTTTTGTATGTTTAGTTGATTTATTATTCATAACGATAGGTTTATATAGTAACTAATGTTGGAATTAAAAGCACTTCTTTTAACACAAGGCATGCACGGAATGATAAGCCAAACTGAAGGCCTGGCTAAGGCACTAAAACTTAACTTTAAGCATCAAAAAATTAAATTGAAGCCATTATGGAATTTAATTCCACCAAAATTCACACCAATCTCTGAAAACTTATTAACAGAAAAATTTGTCTGTGATTGTAAAATAGTTATTTCATGCGGAAGAAAAAGCGTGATCCCTTCAGCTGCTCTTAAAAAAAGATTTGGAAATGAAATTTTTAATATTCACATACAAGATCCAAAAGTATCTTTAAAACATTTTGATCTTATTATCAGTCCTGAACACGATAATATTAAAGGAGACAATGTTTTAACAACTAAAGGCTCTATACATTATTTAACAAAGAAAGAAATAACAGATAATTCAAAATATCTTCGACTAGATAAAGGAAAAAAAAAAGTTGTAGCTTTTATTATTGGCGGACCAAATAAATATTATAATTATTCAGAAGAACAAATACATTTTATTTTTAACAAAATTAAAAATTTGTTCACTCCTGATAAATTCAAAATTGTTATCATACCCTCATACAGGACTCCAGAAAGGATAATTAAAAAAGCCTTTAATACTTTTGGTTTTAATCATCATGTAGTAAAAACAATAGATAAAAAAGCGTATCTAAGTTCTTTAGCATTAGCTGATTATATAATTGTAACTTGTGACTCAACCTCAATGATTTCGGAGGCCGCTGTAACTGGTAAACCAGTTTACACTGCTATGATGAAGCCAAATAGAAGCATTAGAAGATTTAAAAGCTTTTATAATCAATTTAAAGAGTTAGGAATAATAAAAGAACTAACAGATAGTATTGACAGTTGGAGTTATGATAAGTTAGATGAAGTAAATAGAATTGCACCTTTAATAAAAGAAAAAATGAGAAAAAATGGAATTATTTAAATCTCTCGAAAGTAGAACAAAATCCTTTAATGATCCTTTTAAACACTTTGAGATCAATCAACCCTTAACTGCCGATGCTATCAAAGAAATTAGTAATGCAATTATTGTTGATCCTAAAAAAGAAAACTTAAATTATGATGGTACGCGAGCACTAGATGGAGGAGATGGTGCATTTCGTTCAGGTATAAAAGAAGGAGGTAAGGCAAAAAAAATAAGATGCTATGTTACAAAAGAAAATACAAGTAAATTTCCACATCTTACAAATTTTATTGAGGAGCTTAGATCTCCTGAAGTTTATAAAAAGATAGGCAGCTTAATCGGAAAAGATCTAAGCAATTCTTTTGTGCGATTAGAAGTTATTTGTGACAGGGAAGGTTTTTGGCTTAAGCCTCATTGTGATATTAAAGAAAAACTTATGTCATCAATAGTTTTTATTAATCTGCATAATGAATCTGAAAATTTAGGAACTGACTTTTATGATAAAAAACTTACAAAAGTTAAAACAGTTCCTTACAAGCACAATTATGGATACTTCTTCACTAGCGGACCAGACTCTTGGCACGGTATGGAAAAAAAAGAAATTAAAAAAGAACGCAGATGTATACAAATTAACTATGTAACATTCGAGACTGATTGGAAAGTAAAATAAAATTTTATATATCTTGCAAAGACGTTATTTTGACATCTTTATTTTTGAGAGATTTTATACCCTCAATACAAACCTTTGCAGTAGACATATTTGTACAATAGGGGACTTTATTTGCTAAAGTTGCCCTTCTTAATGCTAAAGCATCGTTCAGCTGTTTTTCACTGTTGCCACCACCAGTATTAATTACTAAAGCAATTTTTTTTGCATTTAAAACATCAACAATGTGAGGGGACCCTTGGTTAACTTTATTAATTTTTTTACACTTAATTCCGTGCTTATTTATATAATCTGCAGTTCCACCAGTACCACAAAGTTTAAAATTTAGTTTAGATAATTGTTTTGCTAAAGCCACCCCTTCATTTTTATGACTATTTTTTAGAGATATAAACGCTAATCCTTTAGTAGGGAGAGAATTGGAGGCTGCTATTTGACTTTTTGCAAAAGCCATTCCAAAGTTTTCATCGAATCCCATGACTTCACCTGTGGATTTCATTTCCGGTCCAAGTAAAAGGTCACTGTTTGGAAATTTGTTAAAAGGAAAAACAGCTTCTTTGACAGCAAACATTTTTTTTGTTCTATCTTTCAAATTAAATTTAGATAATTTTTTACCCGCCATTACCCTAGATGCAATTTTAGCTAAGGGAAGATTTTTTGCTTTAGATACAAATGGGACAGTTCTACTTGCTCTGGGATTGACCTCTATGACAAAAATTTTATCATTTTTAATTGCAAATTGGACATTCATAAAACCTTTTACTTTAAGCGCTAAGGCTAGCTTCTTTGTTTGGTTCTCAATTTCTTTTATTAAAAAAGGTTTAATAGAAACTGGAGGCAAACTACATGCCGAGTCTCCTGAATGAATACCAGCTTCCTCTATGTGCTGCATAATACCAGCAACAAAAACTTGTTTACCATCAGATAAAGCATCGACATCAACTTCCATCGCATTATCAATAAATTTATCTATTAAGATTGGATTTTTTTCTGCAACTTTAAATGCTTCAAGAACAAAATTTTTGAGCTGCTTTTTTTCATGAACAATTTCCATTGCCCTTCCACCTAATACATAGGATGGTCTTACCATTAATGGTAAACCAATTTTGTCAGCTATTTTTAAAGCCTGAGAAAAAGTTTTTGCTATACCACTTTCAGCTTGTTTTAATTTTAATTTATTTAAAAGATTTCTAAACCTATCCCTATCCTCAGCAAGATCTATAGATGTGTATTGAGTGCCTAATATTGGAAGATTGTTATCATGCAAAAATTTAGCTAATTTAATTGGAGTTTGTCCTCCAAATTGAGTTATAATACCAACCAAATTTCCTTTAGTTTTTTCTTTTTTAATAATGTTGAAAACGAATTCCTCTATTAATGGTTCAAAATATAATCTATCACTAGTATCATAGTCTGTTGAAACAGTTTCAGGATTACAGTTTACCATAATTGTTTCAAATCCAGCTTTTTTCAAAGCAAAACTAGCTTGGCAACAACAATAATCAAACTCAATTCCTTGACCAATTCTATTTGGACCTCCTCCAAGAATTATAATTTTTTTTCTTTTGGATGGTTCTGCCTCACATTCAGTGTTCAAAGAAAAGTTTCTTTGATAGGTAGAATACATGTAAGGCGTAAATGATTTAAATTCTGATGCACAAGTGTCAACTTTTTTATATACAGGTAAAATTTTTAAGGCTGTCCTTTTTTTTCTTACAATATCTTCAGAGATTTTTGTAAGTTCTGATAATTTCTTATCAGAAAAGCCAATGGACTTTACGTAATTAAACTCATTATATGTTTTAGGTAACCCATCTTTTTTAATCTTATTTTCATTATCTATAATATCTTTTATTTGGTTTAAGAACCAAGGATCGATTTTCGAGAGTCTATGTATTTTTTTTATATTAATTTTTTTTCTTAAAGCCTCACCAACAAGCAAAATCTTATTAGGTATATTTTCTTTTAGTTTTTTCTCAATCTTTTTAACTTTTAAATTAAAAATTTGGTCTACACCTGAAAAACCTGTTTCAAGAGAAACCAATGCTTTTTGCAAAGACTCTTTGAAATTTCTACCTATTGCCATAGCTTCTCCAACTGATTTCATAGATGTTCCTAAAACTGCTTTAGATGAAGAAAATTTTTCAAAAGTAAATCTTGGAATTTTAGTTACTACATAATCAATAGTTGGTTCAAATGAAGCAGGAGTAACTTTTGTTATCTCATTTTTTAATTCGTCTAAAGTGAATCCAACAGCAAGCTTTGCGGCGACTTTAGCAATTGGAAATCCAGTAGCTTTAGAAGCTAATGCTGATGATCTAGAAACTCTTGGGTTCATTTCTATAATTACCATTCTTCCATCTTTAGGATTTATCGCGAATTGAACATTTGACCCTCCAGTTTCTACTCCTATCTTTCTTAAACAAGCAATAGATGCATTTCTCATCACTTGATACTCTTTATCTGTGAGAGTTAAAGCCGGGGCAATAGTAACGGAGTCTCCAGTGTGAATCCCCATTGGATCAACATTTTCGATTGAGCAAATAATTATACAATTGTCTTTTTTGTCTCTTACAACTTCCATTTCAAACTCTTTCCATCCTTCTAAACATTCTTCGACCAACACTTGGTTAACAGGGGACTCTTGTAAGCCACTTTTAATTATTTTAAAAAATTCTTTTTTATTTTTCGCTATTCCTCCTCCAAGGCCTCCCAGAGTAAAAGCAGGTCTTATTATAGCTGGAAGACCGATTTGTTTTAAAACTTTAGATGCTTGGCTAAAATTATTTACTATTTTTGATTTAGGTAGGTCCAAACCAATATCGAGCATATTTTTTCTAAATTTTTTTCTATCCTCTGCATTTGCAATAGCCTTAGAGTTTGCTCCAATAAGTTCAATCTTGTATTTTTTAAGAATACCTTTTTTTTCTGCCTCCATAGCTAGGTTTAATGCTGTTTGACCCCCCATAGTTGGAAGGATAGCGTCAGGTTTTTCTTTTATTAAAATTTTTTCTAAAAATTTTAAAGTAATGGGCTCAATATAAGTTTTATCCGCGATATCAGGGTCTGTCATAATTGTTGCTGGATTCGAATTGATTAAAATTACTTTATAGCCTTCATCTTTGAGTGCTTTACAAGCTTGAGTGCCAGAATAATCAAATTCACAAGCTTGGCCAATAATTATTGGACCAGCACCAACTACTAAAATTTTTTTAATATCTTTTCTTTTTGGCATTTTTTTTCATACTTTTTACAAACTCTTCGAATAAATAAACACTGTCCTGTGGTCCAGGGTTAGACTCAGGATGATATTGAACAGAAAAAACTGGTTTAGACTTTAGTCTAATCCCTTCTATACTATTATCAAAAAGAGATTGGTGAGTAACTTGTATATTCCTTGGTAAACTTTTCTTAATTATTTCAAATCCATGATTTTGGCTCGTTATCTCAACATTTCCTTTGATCAAATTTTTTACAGGGTGGTTAGCACCTCTATGTCCCAAATTCATTTTATTAGTTTTTGCCCCTAAAGCTAAGCCTAGCAATTGATGACCTAAACAAATTCCGAACACAGGCAAATTACTTTTTATAAATTCTTTTATAATTGGAATAGCATATTTTCCTGTTGCTGCAGGATCGCCAGGACCATTTGATAAAAAAATACCATTAGGTTTTAATTTTAAAATATCACTTACACTTGTTTTACAGGAAACTATTGTAATTTTACAATTGAAGTTTGAAAAATATCTCAAAATATTTTTTTTAATTCCATAATCAATAGCTACAACATGTAAAGATTTTTTTTTATTTTTTATAAAACCTTTTCCTTTTTTCCAAGTTTTAAAATCTTTCCAAATATAATTTTTTTTGGTTGTAACTTTTTTTGCTAGATCTAAATTTTTTAAACCACTCCAATTTTGTGTAGTTTTAAGAAGTTTTTTAATATTAAATTTACTATTTCTTAAAAAAGATATAGTTCCTTTAGGCGCCCCTTTGTCCCTTATGAGATTTGTTAGATTCCTTGTATCAATACCAGTTATTCCTACTATTTTATTATTTTTAAGCCACTGATCTAAATGTTTTAGAGATCTGTAGTTAGATGGGTCAGTAATTTCAGTATTTATTATCACACCTTTGGTCCAAATTTTATCAGACTCGTGATCTTCTTTGTTCGACCCAACATTTCCAATATGAGGAAATGTGAAATTAATAATTTGTTCAGCATAAGAGGGATCAGAAATAATTTCTTGATATCCTGTAATAGATGTGTTGAAGCAAACTTCTCCTGTAGCTGTTCCTTGATAGCCTAAACCTACACCTTTAAAAAATTTACCGTTTTGAAGAATTAAAATAGCGTTGGAATCGATCTTTTTAAGATTTTTGTAAGAGTTTATATTTTGACCAAATTGCTTCAAATACAACTCATAAGTTAAAGTAAAAAACTTATAAACATGATTTTGCGAAACATATGAAATAGAAATAAAATCGTCAAGAAAGTTCTTTTTATTTTAGATAAGAATTGTGATTAAAATAAATTTTTAAAATTTATGCCTCTTAAAAAACAAATAGAAGACAAGCTAAACGAAGCCTTAAAGGCCAAAGATAAAAATACATACCCAACATTAAGACTTATAGTCTCAGCAATAAAAGATGCTGAAATTGCTGGTCGGTCCAAAGGTCAAAAGGAGATTAAAGACTCTGACATAATTGTCATTTTAAAAAAAATGATAAAACAAAGAAATGAATCCTGTGAAGTTTATAAAAAAGCTGGACGAACTGAACTTCTAGAGAGCGAGACAAAAGAAATAAATGTAATTAATACTTTTTTACCTAAACAACTAAGTGAAGATGAAACAAAAAAAATTTGCGAAGAAGCAATCAAATCTGTAGGAGCTTCGTCTATGAAAGATATGGGAAAAGTTATGGGGATGTTAAAATCTAAGTATGCGGATACATTGGATTTTTCAAAAGTAAGTGGAATAATTAAAGGACTTTTAAGTTAAATGAAATATCCAAAAGAATATCTAGAAGAAATTAAATTAAGATTAAAAGTATCACAAGTCGTAAGTAAATCCGTGCAACTTAAAAAAAGAGGAAAAGAATTTATAGGACTGTCTCCTTTTAAAAATGAAAAAAGTCCATCTTTTACAGTAAACGATGAAAAAGAGTTTTATCATTGTTTTAGTAGCGGTGAACATGGAAACATTTTTGATTTTTTGATGAAAACAAAATCCATTGGATTTGGTGAAGCAGTAAAAATTCTAGCAGCAGAAGCAGGCATGCAGCCATACAGATTTTCAAACTTTGATAAAAAAAAAGATTTAAGATTTCAAAATTACAAAAATATTTATAAAGAATATTCAGACTATTTTTATAAAGAATTATTTAATGCAAATAACAAAGAGGCGTTAGACTATTTGAAGAAAAGAGGTTTAGATAAAAATATTATTGAAGAATTTAAACTAGGTTATGTCCCATGGAAAAATAATTTTTATCAAGATTTACTGCAAAAATATTCTGAAGAAGATATAAATTTAACAGGTTTATATTATAAACATGATAAGAGTGGAAAATACATTGACAGATTTAATTCAAGAATAATTTTTCCAGTGAATAATATTTCTGGAGATCCCATTGCTTTTGGGGGAAGAATAATAAAGGAAGGCAAGTTGGCAAAATATATTAACTCACCTGAGACTGAATTTTATAAAAAAGGAAATATGATTTTTAATTTAGATAAAGCTAAAGCTTGCCGTTCAGAAACCAACGAAGTGATTATAGTAGAAGGTTATATAGATGTAGTTAGTGTTTATTCAAGTGGAATTAAAAACGTAATTGCTAATTCAGGAACTGCATTAACTAATCACCAAATAAATATAATTTGGAAATTTTTTTCTAATCCTATTATATGTTTAGATGGTGATAAGAGCGGACAAGATGCTGCATTAAGAATTGCCGAAAAACTTTTTCCAATAATTAATGACGAAAGTAAAATCTATTTTTCCATTATGCCAGAAGGAAATGATCCAGATGATTATATAAGACAGAATGGTAGAGAAAAATTTTTATTTATTTTAAAAGAAAAAAAAATAATCCAAAATTATATTTGGGACTATCATTTAAAAAAAATTGACCGAAATAATCCCTTTGAAATTTCTAAGTTTGAAAAAGAGATAAAAAAAATGTGTTACTTGATTAAAGACGAAACATTGAAAAAATATGTTCTAGAAGAGTTTTTGGAAAAAATTAAAAAATTAACTCCGATACAAAATACAAAAAGAAGCTATCAAAGTTTTCAGAAATATAAAAATAAGCAAAATTATCAAATATTAAATGAAACTAAAACCTTACATCAAAAAAATAGTCATTTTTCAAAAGTTCAAATTAAAGAATTTTCTATTTTATTTATAATGTTAAATTTTCCAAAAATAGTGCTCCAAAAAATTGAAGACATATCAAAAATAATTTTTTCATCTGAAAAAAATGAGAGTTTAAAAAAGATAATTATCAGTTCTTTGCTAGAAGGAGATAATGGAGAAAAGATACAATCAAAAATTAGCGCCGATTACAAAAAATTAATTGAAGAAATACAAGAAAATTCAAACATTCAAATAATTGTGAAAGTAAAAAATGATGAAGCAATATTGGAACTTTTGAGCGAACTGTTGATTGAGTTGGAAGAGTTAAAAAATCTTAAAAAAATAGAATCTCTTGAAAAGGAGTTAATAAATAACCTCGATGAAAACTCTTACTCTGAACTTATTAAGCTTAAAAGTCAGGTAAACAGGGAATAAAAAAAGATAGATTTTTTTAAACTAACTATTATATATATTCCACTATCTAACCGTATAATTTGATGACCGAAAAACTAATTACAAAATCCTTTGAAAGACTATTAGATAAAGGAAAGCATAGGGGATTTATTACCTATGAAGAATTAGGAAAATCTTTAGGCAAAAGAAATGGAACTCCAGAAAATATTGAAAAAGCTCTTTTAGTTTTAGTTGATGAAAAGATCACGCTAGTTGAAAAGAAATCCCAATATCAGTCTAATAAAAAAAAGGACTCAACTAATACTGCTGAAGAAAAATCTTCAGATAAAAGTGATGATCCAATTCGAATGTATCTTAGAGAAATGGGAGGGGTGGAGCTTTTATCCAGAGAGGGAGAAATCGCGATAGCAAAAAGAATTGAAGCAGGAAAAGATGTAATGATTAATGCTTTAACGCAAAGTCCAATAGTAGGAAAAAAAATATTTGAATGGAAAGAACAAATTGAAAATCAACAACTTCTAGTTAGAGATATAATTGACATAGATTCAACTTATGAAGACTTTGAAGCTTTAGAAGATGATGATGAATTAAAGATAAATAAAAAATCTAAGGATAAAAAAGATGAGGGCGAAGATGAAAAAAAAGATGAAGAAAACCCAGCAGATGATGATGAGTTCAATGTTTCTCTGGCAAAAATGGAAGAAGAAATCAAACCAAAGATTATAAATATTCTTGAATCTTTAAATAAAAATTACTCAAAACTTCAAAAATACCAAATAGAGAAATTAAATTGTTTACTAAATTCAAAAGAATTATCTGTATCAAAAAATAAAAACTTCAAAAAAATTCAATCAATTTTAGTTGATAATTTTAAAAATCTGCAACTAGCCCCACATATAGTAGAGGAGCTAGTTCAATCTCACTATAAAGAAAATAAAAAGATAGTTTCTTTGGAAGGCGTATTATTAAGATTAGCGATGGATAATAAAATTTCTAGAGAAGAATTTTTAAAATATTACATAGATAATGAGATAAATCCTAAATTTGAGTCATTCTTAAAAGAGAATACTGTATGGAAAGCCTTTTTCAAAAAATTTAAAAAGGATTTTTCAGAAATTAGGGAAAGATTAGTTGAATTTAGTAAAAAAATAGGATTGTCCGTAGGAGAATTTAAAAGACTAGTAAGCAGGATTCAGAAAGGAGAAAGAGAGTCTAGAATAGCTAAAAAAGAAATGGTTGAAGCCAATTTAAGATTAGTAATTTCGATAGCAAAAAAATATACCAACAGAGGTTTACAATTCTTAGATCTTATACAAGAAGGCAATATTGGTTTAATGAAAGCTGTTGACAAATTTGAGTATCGTAGAGGTTACAAATTTTCAACTTATGCCACTTGGTGGATCAGACAAGCAATTACAAGATCTATCGCAGATCAAGCTAGAACAATCAGAATTCCAGTGCACATGATAGAGACAATTAATAAAATTGTTAGAACTCAAAGACAAATAATGAGTGAGTTTGGTAGAGAGCCTACTCCAGAGGAATTAGCTAAAAAATTAGCAATGCCTTTAGAAAAAGTAAGAAAAGTTTTAAAAATTGCTAAAGAGCCAGTATCACTCGAAACTCCAGTAGGAGATGAGGAAGATAGTAGTCTAGGCGACTTTATCGAAGATAAAAATGCTTTACAGCCATTAGATACTGCCATTCAATCTAATTTAAGTGAGTCTACAACGAAAATTTTAGCCTCTCTTACACCTAGAGAGGAAAGAGTGCTGAGAATGCGATTTGGAATTGGTATGAATACAGACCACACATTGGAAGAAGTTGGATTACAGTTTTCTGTCACTAGAGAACGTATTAGACAGATAGAGGCAAAAGCTTTGAGAAAACTTAAGCACCCAAGTAGATCAAAACAGCTAAAAAGTTTTCTAGAAAAATAATTGTTTCTGAGGTAAATATTGTTTTTGGGCCTGTAGCTCAGTTGGTTAGAGCAGTACACTCATAATGTATTGGTCCCAGGTTCGAGTCCTGGCGGGCCCACCAGAATTAATTATTTAAAAATTCCTCTAATTTAGTAATTAGAATATTTATATCATTATTATTTGAACTTAAAATTGAAGCAAACTCCTCTTTCTGAGTTCTTGCCAAGCTTAATCCTTCAACAATAAGATCTCTTATGAGGGGTTTCTCGGGATTTTTAGTGTAGATTCTCCAGTCGATTTTTATTTCAGGCTGGTTTTCACTTTTAGCTATTTTTGATTTTACTATTGTGTAGTTTGAACTTTTTTTTTCAGAACTTATTACTTCAAATTTATTAGATGAATAATCTGTTAATCTTGAAGTCAAACTTTTTAAAAAATACTTTTCAAATGTTCTTTGATATTTTTCCAAATTACCCTTATCAGCTGATTTTCTTAATTCTCCCAATGTATATAATCCTAATGCGTTAATATCTACGTTATCTATAGCCAAATTTTCTACGAAATTTGCCTTTTCTTCATTCGTTAAATTCTTGTTCGACAGTGTATTGATTGCATCATTAACCATTTCTTTAACAAATGTTTGAGGATCAGAACTATAGGTGCTCGCAAAAGACGATTGAAATATTAAAAGAAATAAAACTATAATTGAAAATGCCTTTTTCATTTTAGACTATTTTTAATTATCTAAATTACCCCAGTCGTTTTCACTTTCACTGGAATTATTTATTTTATTTTCTCTATTTTGTAGATATAAACTTTTATATGAAGCGTATAGATCTATAGAATTTTTTTCTAAGCTATCAAAATTTACTTCATTATCAGCTCTGAAATCTACAGCAGTAGCGCCCTTTACAGATAAATAATCAAGTTGATTTCCTGATGCGCCAAACAATTCTTTTTCTCTCCACGTTACATGAGCAAAAGGATCAACAAAAGTGTCAGCTATTATTCCCACAGAGTCCCTAGCTGTTGTTGGGCCTAAAACTGGTAAAACAAAATAGCAACCTGGACCCACTCCATATGCTCCTAATGTTTGACCAACATCCTCTTTTTGTGCTTTTAATCCTAATTTTTCTGCAGGGTTAGCCAATCCGATGATTCCTATAGTTGTATTGATCAAAAAACTTGCAGTTGCATCTCCTGCTCCCTTCATATTTCCTTGAGCTAAAAGATTTGGAATTGAAAGAAGCGTAGCAATATTTGAGGTAAAATTACTTGTTCCATTTTTTATCTGCTCTGGAAGTTTGTTATACCCTTTAGCAATAGGTTCTATGATTGCGTTATCAAGGGCCATGTTGAATTTAAAAATCGCTCTACTTGTTCCTTCAAAACATTCGTCAGAAGCTCTTATTTCTGTTGATGTTAAAAGCAAGATGGAAGAAAATATAATTATATATTTTTTAAATTTCATGGTTTTATCTAGCTATATATAGTAAATTTTCACTTATTCAATGATCATTCAAACCTTACATTCTGTAAATTTCTCAAAAAAACCTAGAAAAAACAGTGATATAAAGCTTATTGTAATTCACTATACAGGAATGCAATCTAGGATTGAATCTATTAAAAGACTTTTAAATCCAAAACATAAGGTTAGCACTCATTATTTAATAGACCGAAAAGGTCAGATTTTAAAAATGGTTGATGATAATAAAATTGCTTGGCATGCAGGAAAATCAAAATGGAAAAATTATATTAATCTTAATAAATATTCGATTGGAATTGAGCTAGTAAACAAAGGTCATGAGTTTGGGTATGAAAAATTTACAATCGCTCAAGTGAACAAGTTAATCAAATTGTGTAAAAATTTGAAAAAAAAATATAAAATTAAAAATTCCAATGTTGTTGGTCACTCAGATATAGCTCCCTTAAGAAAAAAAGATCCTGGTGAAAAGTTTCCATGGCAAAAATTGCAAAAAAACAAAATTGGAATTTGGTACAAAAAATTACAACCAAAATCTTTAAATTTAAATGATAAAAAAATTAAAAAATTATTTTTTGCAAATATATTTAAAATTGGTTATCGATATTTTGACAAAAACAGGAGATCAAAAAAAGATATTTTTTTAATAGAAGCATTTCAAAGAAGATTTTTGCCTAATAAGGTGACAGGCAAAATTGATGAAAAAACTTTTAAAATTAGCGATTTTTTGGCTAATCATATTAAAAATTAGCTTGATTTTACTGCTTGAATCATTACATATATCTCGCCAGATAGTTGGATAGTCGCTATTAGATTTGCTAATAGAGGAAAGTCCGGGCTCCATAAAGACACAGTGCCAGTTAATGACTGGCGAAGGTGACTTCAGGGATAGTGCCACAGAAAATAAACCGCCTAATCAAGGCAAGGGTGAAACGGCGAGGTAAGAGCTCACCGGTTTTTTGGTAACAAAAAACGCATGGCAAACCCCACTGGGAGCAAGGTTAAATAGAGAAGACACTGCATTTAATGCTAAAAACAGTCTTTAGTTAGTCTTCTGGGTTAGCCGCTTGAGCTTAGATGCGAATTTAAGCCTAGAGAAATGACTTCTTTAATGACAGAACCCGGCTTATAGACTGTCTGGCAATTTCTCCTTATTAAGTGTTCTCTTTTTGTACTAATAATCAAAAACTATTGTATTGACTATTTAAATTAAAACCCATACCATCCCAAATAATCCCATAATGGAGGGTGATTTGAAAATATTAAAAGCAATTAAGGTTTTAAAAAAGAATGTTTTTATCAAGTTACGAGAACAAATTGGACAAAAAAGGGAGGGTATCAGTGCCTGCAACTTTTAGATCTCACTTAAATTCTATGGGTTATAACGGATTTATTAGCTATCCATCATTTAATCATTCCGCTCTTGAGGCTTGTTCACAAGATAGAATTGAGAAATTATCTAACACAATAGACTCATTAAATCCATTTGAGGAAAAAAGAGATTATTTTGCAACTTCAATATTATCTGAAAGTGTGAATTTACAATTTGATACTGAAGGTAGAGTGTCAATAACAGACAAATTACTTAAACACGCTAATATAAAGAGCAATATTTTATTTGTTGGTCTTGGAAAAACTTTTCAAATCTGGGAACCAAAAATATTCGAAAAGTTTAAATTGTTGGCAAGAAAAAAAGCTTATCAAAATAGATCAAATCTTAAATGGGAAAATAAACAGAAAGGGGAGATGGTATGAGTATAAATATTGGAGGAGGAGAATTAAAGGAATTAAAACCTAGAATTTTAGTTTTAGGAATTGGAGGTGCTGGAGGAAATGCAATCAATGCTATGATCGAGTCCGGAATGGATGGTGTTGAATTTGTTGCAATTAATACAGATGCGCAAGACTTAAAAATGAGCAAAGCTCATGCAAAGATTCAAATAGGAATGAATCTAACAAAAGGTTTAGGAGCAGGGGCAAAGCATAACATCGGTCAAGCAGCAGCAGATGAATCTATTGGTGAAATAGAGAATTATATTCAAGGAAGTAACATGGTTTTTATTGCAGCCGGAATGGGAGGAGGAACTGGAACAGGAGCTTCACATGTAATCGCTAAAGCAGCAAAAGAATTAAATATTTTAACTGTTGGTGTTACTACTTTACCCTTCGATTATGAAGGTTCAAAAAGAATGAGAAGAGCTTTGGAAGGTTTAGAAGCTTTGAAAAAACATTTAGATACTACAATAGTTGTTCCCAATCAAAATCTTTTTAAGATTGCTAATGAAGCAACAACATTCGAAGAGTCATTCCATCTTTCCAATAATGTCTTAAGACATGGAGTACAAAGTGTAACAGATTTAATGGTAAGACCAGGTATGATAAACCTAGATTTTGCTGATGTTGAGACAGTAATGAGTTCTATGGGGAAAGCAATGATGGGAACGGGAGAAGCAGAGGGTGAAAACAGAGCTATGGCTGCTACGGAAATGGCTTTAAACAATCCATTAATTGATGAATATTCTTTAAAAGGTGCAAAAGGATTACTAATAAATATTACAGGTGGAAAAGATCTAACTTTATTTGAAGTTGATCAAACAGTTCAGAAAGTTAGAGCTGAAGTTGATCCTGAGGTAGAGTTAATTTTTGGCGCTATTAAAGATGAAAATATGGAAGGCAAAATGAGAGTGTCAATAGTTGCAACTGCTTTGGACGGTCATAAAACTGACTCTAATACAGTTTTAAATATGGTTTCACGAATACAAAATAAAAATAACGGTCATTCTGAAGGATTATTTTCTCAAAATATAAATAATATTGAGAATAATACTTTTAACTCAATTGAAGGGGCAACTGCTTTAAAATTAGATGAAAAATTTGAAATAGCAAAACAAGAACAAGGCTCAACAGATAATAATTTAGTTAAGAGCGTTCCAGAGATAGAGTCTGAAGTTGACAATATTCCTACAGGAGTTTCTATGGAGAATGCTTCTTATATGGAGAGTAATGAGGAAAGTTCTTTAATGTCAAAGAATGTAGATTCAAATTTTGATGTAGAATCAAATAATGAAGAAGAACATACTCCACAACTTTTTTCTAATGATAGTGAAACTCAAATTGAAAATAATTTAGATGACTCTAATGGTAATTTAGACGACTCCCACGGGGATGAACACACAGAAAAACTTTTTGACCAGGATTCAAATGTGGAAGAAGATTTTGAGATTCCTGCATTTCTAAGAAAACAAAAATTTTAATGATAAAATTATACCATTATGATCAATCCAACTTCATCATCGGATCCCCTCCATTTTCCGGTGATGTTGGATGAAGTAATCAAAATTTGCTCTCCCAACAGAGGTGGTATTTATATAGACTGTACTTTTGGAGGAGGGGGTTATTCAAAAAAATTACTCAAATTCTCCAAAACAAAAGTCATAGCTTTGGATCGAGATAAATTTATTTTTAATATAAGCAAAGAGCTAGAAAAAAAACACGAAAATAGATTTTTTTTTCATCAAAAAAAATTTAGCGAGGTAAATACTGTTATTGGGAGTCAATTAGCCGATGCTGTTGTGTTTGATTTAGGTTTATCCTCAATTCAATTAAATAATTTAGAGAGAGGTTTTTCATTTAATTCTAAAGCAACACTAGATATGTCAATGGGTCTTTCACCCACTTCAGCTGAAGAAGTAATAAATAAATTTAGTGAACAGAAATTGAAATCTATTATTAAGATTTTAGGAGAAGAAAAAGATGCATCAAGAATTGCTAGAAATATAATTAAAACTCGCTTAACAAAAAAGATTAAAAAAGTTGACCAATTGGTAGAAATTATTGAAAAAAGTAAAAAGAAAAATTATGAAAGCAGAATAAACCCAAGTACAAAAACTTTTCAAGCGTTAAGAATATTTGTGAACAAAGAAATCACAGAACTTATTTC
>QCGX01000002.1 GCA_003278125.1 Pelagibacteraceae bacterium AG-390-C22
CATTGAGATAGCTGGCCACTCTTTTCGAGCACATGAGCTCATTTCATTCATACTAATTCCAAAAGCTCCATCGCCAGCAAAACCTATAACAGGAGTATCTGGACAACCAATTTTCGCTCCAAGTATAGATGGAAATCCATAACCGCATGGACCAAATAAACCAGGTGCTAAATATTTTCTTCCTTTTTCAAAAGTTGGATATGCATTACCTATTGCACAGTTATTTCCAATATCACTAGATATAATTACATCTTCAGGCATTCCAGCTTGTATAGCTCTCCAAGCTTGTCTTGGCGACATTCTATCTTTGTCTCTTTGTCTAGCTTCTTTGTTCCATACAGTGCCTGGATCATCATCCTCGTGGTCTAAACTTGATAATTTTTGTAACCATGCAGATTTAGTTTGATGAATTAAATCTTTTCTTTTCTTTCTATCGGTATCTCCTGCTTTAGGAGAGAGTTTGTTTAATAATTGTTGTGCTACTAGTTTTGCATCTCCACAAATACCAACTGTTACTTTTTTTGTTAAGCCAATTCTGTCAGAGTTCATATCAACTTGAATTATTTTTGCATTTTTAGGCCAATAATCAATTCCATATCCAGGTAAAGTAGAGAAAGGATTTAATCTAGTTCCAAGAGCTAAAACTACATCTGCTTTTGCTATTAATTCCATACCAGCTTTAGAGCCATTGTATCCTAAAGGTCCGACTGCTAAAGGGTGACTTCCTGGGAAACTATCGTTATGTTGATAGCCTGAACATACAGGTGAGTCTAATTTTTCAGCTAATTTAACACAATCATCTATCGCTCCTCCTATAACAACCCCAGCTCCAGATAAAATAACTGGAAATTTTGCATCAGATAATAATTTTGCTGCTTTATTAATAGCCTCTGCTCCTCCTGCTTGCCTTTCTAATCTAACAATCGGAGGTAAGTCTATATCAATTACTTGGGTCCAATAATCTCTTGGTACATTAATTTGTGCTGGAGCTGAACCTCTAATTGCTTTTTCTATAACTCGATTTAATACTTCAGCCATTCTAGATGGGTCTCTTACCTCTTCTTGATAACAAACCATATCTTTAAATAAATTCATTTGTTCTACTTCTTGAAAACCGCCTTGTCCCATTGTTTTATTTGCTGCTTGAGGTGTTACTAAAAGTAATGGAGTGTGGTTCCAATAAGCAGTTTTGATTGGTGTAACTAAACCGGTAATGCCTGGACCATTTTGAGCAATAACCATAGACATTTTTCCTGTCGCTCTAGTGTAACCATCTGCTATTAATCCTCCATTAGTTTCGTGGGCTACATCCCAAAAAGTTATTCCTGCGTCGGGAAAAATATCGGAGATAGGCATGAAAGCTGACCCAATTATTCCAAAAGCATGTTCAATACCATGCATTTGTAAAACTTTTACAAAAGCTTCTTCAGTTGTCATTTTTGCCATAGAATTCCTTAAAAAAAATTTAAAACATACTTTAAATATATCAAAATTTAGTCTATATCCATTAAATATTTTATGTCACAGCCCGACCTCATAATACACGATGAAAAAGACAACGTTGGTGTTGTTGTTATAGAAACAACAAAAAAAGGCCAGGAATGCAACGCTTGGATTATGGAAAATGATAAAACAATTAATATTAATTCTACAAATGCAGTTCCTTTAGGTCACAAAATTGCACTTAAAGATCTTAAAGAAGGTGACACAATACTAAAATATGGACACGATATAGGTAAAGTAGTTAAATCAATTAAAAAAGGTGAACATGTTCATGTTCATAATGTAAAAACAAAGAAGTGGTAATTTAATGGAAATTCCAAAAAGTTTTTTAGGTTATAAAAGAGAAAATGGAAGAGCTGGAACAAGGAATCATGTAATTATTCTTCCTGTAGATGATATTTCTAATGCCTGCGCAGAAGCAGTTGCAAATAATATTAAAGGCACTATCGCCCTACCTCACTCATACGGAAGATTACAATTTGGAGCAGATCTTGAGTTACATTTTAGAACAATGATAGGAACAGGAAAAAATCCAAACGTGGCGGCTGTAATAGTTATCGGAATAGAGCCTAAATGGACAAAAAGAATTGTAGATGAAATAGCCAAAACTGGAAAACCAGTTGAAGGATTTCATATCGAAAGAACTGGAGATATTGGAACAATAATGAAGGCGTCAAAAAAAGCTCAAGAATTTTCTCAATGGGCTTCTGAAAAGCAAAGAGAAGAATGTCCGCTAAGTGATTTATGGATATCAGTCAAATGTGGGGAGTCCGATACTACATCTGGATTAGCATCAAATCCAACAGTAGGTAATTTAATGGAAAAACTTGAACCATTTGGAGTTCATTTATGCTTTGGAGAAACTTCTGAATTAACTGGCGCTGAAACAGTTTGTGCTGCTAGAGGTGCAACTTCAGAAGCAAAAGATAAGTTTATGAAAACATGGAATGCTTATAATGATTTTATTCTAAAAGAAGCAACCGATGATCTTTCTGAAAGCCAGCCAACCGCTGGAAATATTGCTGGAGGTTTGACTACAATAGAAGAAAAAGCTTTTGGAAATTTTCAAAAAATTGGAAACTTGAAATTTATTGATGTCTTAGAACCAGCAGAAGAACCTAAAAAAGGTAAAGGTTTATATTTTATGGATACGTCATCTGCTGCGGCAGAGTGTGTAACTTTACAAGCTGCTGGAGGGTTCAACATTCATTTATTTCCAACTGGACAAGGTAATATTATTGGAAACCCAATAGAACCAGTGGTTAAACTTACTGCTAACCCTCTAACTGCAAAATTAATGAAAGAACATGTAGATTGCGATGTATCAAAAATTTTATCAAGAAAAATGAATTTATCAGAAGCAGGTGATGAATTGATTAAGACAATGTTGAGAGTAGCTAATGGTAGACTTACCTGCGCAGAAGCTTTAGGTCATAGAGAATTTGTGATGACTAAGCTTTATAGAAGTGCTTAAAAAATTATTTTTCAGGAAATTTTACTTCTTCTTTTTTTGTCTTATCTTTGTTTCTAAAATCACTTAACAATCTTTTTATTACTGGACTCATGAATTTTCTCATCCAAGCTGCTAAAGCTCCTAAAGCTATCGCTAGAAGTATAGCAAATGCTCCGTATAATAAAGGAGACTCGTTAGAAAAATTTAAAGTAAATTCTGAAAAGAAATTTAAATCAGTATTTACTACTTGATTATTAATAGCTTCATTGGTTTTATCCCTAAAAAATGAGTCATAAGCAATAGCAATCGCTACAGCACAAAGTAATAAAGCGAACAATGTTTTTAAATGAGAACTGTCTAAGTATTGACCTAATTTTTGTCCTAACTGAACACCTAAAATAGAACCAAGTATTAACGGAACTACAAGAGTTAAATCGATTGAACCATAATTAATTGCATGAAGTATAGTTACAATCGCGCTAATAAAAATAGTAACAAATAAAGATGTTCCAGGTATTAATTTAACTGGCATACCAACTATATAAATCATAGCTGGAACCATAAGAAACGCTCCTCCAATACCCATCATCGCAGCAACAAACCCAACTATTAATCCTAGTAAAATTGGAGTTAATGCACTTTCATAAAGTTTAGATTTAGGAAATCGAGTTCTAAACGGAAGTCCTTGCAACCAATTATGTTCATGTAATTTTTTCTTTATAATTATCTTTTTTCTAGCTTGATCTACTTCCTTAACACCTTCAATTATCATCAAAGTTCCAACGATCGCTAGCAAATACATATATAGTAAAGAGATTATTAAGCTTATTTTTCCAATTTCTGAAAAATAGGTAAACGTAGTAATTCCTAGTATTGTTCCAGCAATACCGCCGCTTACAATTAATAAACCCATTTTATAATCTAAGGTATTTTTATACCAATGAGTTAGGGAACCAGATACCGAGGTAGCTAAAATATTGTTTACTTCATTCGGTACTGCGTAAACAGGAGGGATTCCCATAAATATAAGAAAAGGAGTCATCAAGAAACCTCCTCCGACTCCAAACAGTCCAGATAATACTCCCACTGAAAGACTTAAAAAAAGAAGTAAGAAAATATCTACGTTTACTTGCGCAATTGGCAGATAAATTTCAAGCATACTCTTAAGTATGCCTCAAATATAACTATGTCAATGAATAGATAAGCCTTAAAAGTTTGGATTTTATGAAAAGATTTAATTAAAAAACTTAATAAAAGTGCCAGTTAGAATCACTGCCCAGAATGCATATAAGCCGATTTGAAGAAATAATTTTATATTGAAGAAATTAGATATTTTAGTTTTAAATTTTTGATTTAAATTAATAGCGAACATTAATTTGGTGTAACATGAGAATATAATTTTTCAAAAAATTATATTTTGACAACTTGACGCACCTAATAGATGGTTGCTCCAAAGACTTTGACTTCTCCGTCTTCAACACCAAGAACTAATCGACCAAGAAATTCTCCTTGGATCGTATTGCTAGTCTGCTTATAAAGAACTGTTATGAATTGAGCTCGTCTAATACATCCTAAAAATTCTTGTTTTTCTGACAGACTGGTTAATAGTTTATTGTTAGCCCATTGCTTTCCCAGCTCTACTTCGTTTGCCCCATATAACATTTGTGATGAAAAATCCTTTGTAAAACCACCATAATCTTTAATATTAGATGTTTTTACTAGATTGTCCCAAATAGGTTGAGCTATTTCTTGAATTTCTTTATCGGATTTTTCAAGGAACTTCATTTAAGTCTATGAAGCTTTCTTATCCTTTTTGTCATCTACGATATGATAAACAGGAACTTTTTCCATTGTAAATTTGCCTGTTTGAGGATCTCTTCTAGAAACTGTTAAACAATGCCAGTTTTCATCATCAAGTTTTAAATGGTCTCCTCTGTAATAATATCCTGGCCATCTTGTTTCTTTTCTAAATTTAGTATGCTCTGTAACACATTGAGAGGTAAGAGCTCTATGTTTTAATTCCCATGCTCTCATTAATTGGTGATAATCTTCAGCAGCAACATTTTCTAGATCTTCTTCTAACCATTTTAATAATTCTAAACCTTTATTAAGCATATTTTCGTTAGTCATATAGTTGGTAGCTATTCCCCCAACATACTCATCCATTATTCTTTGAAGTCTTTGGAGGCCTTGTATAGGTAAAATATAACTTGGTGAAACTGTTCCACCTGTTATTTCATTTCTACCAACTGTATAATTTTCAAGAGGTTTATAGATTACTTCTTTAAGTTCTTCATATTGCTTTTGATTTACTTTAATACCTTCAGCTTTTTTATCTTCAATATATTTAACTGCAGCTTTAGCAGCTAAACGTCCTTCAGTGAACGATCCTGATGAAAATTTATGAGCACTTCCACCTACAGTATCGCCTGCCCCGAAAAGACCCTCAACAGTTAACATTCTATTGTAACCCCAAAAATATTCAGGTGGAGAAAGATCTTCTGGGCCGCTTACCCAAGCTCCTGAACAAGTTGCATGAGAACCCATTACATAAGGCTCTGAGGTAGTTAATTCTGGATTTGTATATTTTGGATCTATATTTTGTGAGGCCCAAACCACAGCTTGGCCTACTGTCATGCCTAAAAAATTCTCCCAACCTACTGTTTCTAAATGTGGGTCCTGAAAAGCTTCTTTTGTAACCATATGAATTGGTCCACCGCCTGCCATTACTTCTTGTATAAAAGCATGATTACGCAAACAAGTTGGGGTAGGATGATGGTCTATATATTCCCCAACCATTTTTTTAGTATGATCGTACCATTTCTTTTCATAATTTTCACCGTTAGCATTTTGAGTGTAAGTTTTTAAATGCAAAAAGTAAGCTCCGACTGGACCATAACCATCTTTAAATCTACATAAAACAATTCTGTTTTCCATTTGAGTCATTTTTGCACCAACAGCTATAGGAAGTGCATAAGCAGAACCGTTACTCCAAGGTGCATACCAAGTTCTACCCATTCCTTCGCCAACTGCTCTAGGTTTAAAAATATGTGAAGCTCCTCCTGCCGCAACAATTACAGTTTTGGCTTTAAAAACATAGTAATCTCCTGTTCTCATATTGAATCCAACTGCACCACCAATTCTATTTTCTTTTTCATTATCCATTAACAAATGAGTTATCATTATTCGATTATAAATCTTGTCAGCAGATTTTCTGGCAGCTTCAGCAACTATAGGCTTATAACTCTCGCCGTGTATCATTATTTGCCACTTACCTTCTCTTAAATATCTTCCTGTTTTTTCATTTTTCATCATCGGTAAACCCCACTCATCAAACATATGTACTGTGGAGTCAACATGACGAGCCATGTCATACCCTAAATCTTCTCTCACCATTCCCATTAAATCATTTCTTGCATAACGCACATGGTCCTCAGGTTGGTTTTCATCCCACTGCATTCCCATATAACAATTAATTGCATAAAGTCCTTGAGCTACTGCACCGCTTCGATCTATGTTAGCTTTTTCAACACAAACTATTTTTAAATTTCTACCCCAGTGCCTTGCTTCAAAAGTAGCACCAGTTCCTGCCATACCTCCGCCAACAATAAGAATATCACTTTCTACTATATGAGTTTTTATTTTACCCATTAGTAATAAACTCCTTTTTTAAAAGAATCTTTGCTAACTGTAGGAAGATCTTTTTTTGTATTTAAATTTTCTGGCTCTCTGTATAAGATTTGAGACTTAATTTCTCCTTGGTTAGGAGTGTCACCTTCTGAAAGTTTTGGAATAAACTTTCCCCAAGGTTTAGTGGTGATTGGAGAAACAAAATCTTTTTCTGTTCCATTCCTAAATTTTATTTTCCAAGATATAGTTCCTTTTTCCTCTTCCCTTCTAACTCTTACACTGTGTCCCATTGGAGCAAAATCAGCATAACCCCTAACATCTATAGCGTGATTAGGGCAAGCTTTTACACAAGAATAACATTCCCAACAAAAATTGGGTTCTATATTCTTTGCTCTTCGAATAGTTTCATCTATATGCATAATGTCAGAAGGACAAATATCCACACAATGTCCACATCCATCACATCGAGTCATATATACAAAAGTTGACATAAATTATTTTTTTTCCTTTAAATTTTTTATCATAAATTTTTTAATAATGCTTTGGTTCTTCTCTCTTTATACCTAGCCCAAACTGTTCTGGTGCATCAGCTGGTGGTGGCAAATTGTCTCTAGACCCATCTGCTTCAGCTAAGTTTTTTTGAATAGCTGCGCCTGGTTTATAAAACATATGAGCAAATTTTGACCAGTAAACACCTCCAAACAAAACTAAATTTGAAATAACAAATAAAACTAAAAATACTTTATCATCCCACCTATCGTTCAAATCTAAAAATTGAAGATATGACCAAATTAATCCTGTTAAAGAAGAAGCAATAAGAGCAAGAACAAATAAATCTGCTTTAATTATCCTATACCAAGGCTGAGCTTCTGAATATACATCCACTCTTAAAAAAAACCAAAACCAACCTCCCCCTATAACTGTCATTAATGCACCGACATGCCAAATCATGGGCCAAAAGGATGGGGTTTCCGAAGTTGGATTTGAATAAAAAAAAATCATTACTACGGATCCAACCCAAAATAAAATTGTTCCGTACATTCCTAAAAGATGAGCTACTCTTCTTTTTCCTCTTCCTAATTCTGAAGTAGTAGCAATGTCAGAAGCAACAGTTCTTAATATTACAGAAGTTTTTTGACTGGTTGTAAGTTGAATTTTTGCATTTTTTTTTGCTTTTTTTGCGTTATTAAAAAAGTACTTAACATTTTTTTTATGAATTATATCTATTAGGGTCCCAATAATAACTAGAGCAATCATTGCAATAACGAATCCTTGCATTGCAATCGGTGCTACAAAATCTGATAATCCTAAAAATGGATTGTTATAAATCATTAATGATATTATCCCCTCTCGAATGGTATTTTATATATTTCACTTAATAACAGGTCAAGTGAGAACGGCTCGCATTTATTTGAGTTTTCCGTCTTTTCTCATCTGTTCTCTTATCTTAGTTGCTGAAATTTGTTGTGTTTTTTCATCAAGAACTATTTCTTCTATTTTATAACCAACACCTCTTCCATAACAAATGTTAGTAATATTTGGAACTAAAGTAACTTTAATTCTATTTTTATATTCTTTTAATGCTTCAAAGATATTTTTTTTTACTGTTTCAAAGTCAAAAGGATTATCATCAACGCCTTTAACATCGCGCACCATAATATTAACTTGACCAGTTTTTTTTAGTATTTCTTCAAAAAGTTTTTGATGACCAGCATGCCAAGGTTGCCACCGACCGAGCATCTGAGCGGTTGGGAGTTTGTTATCCCAAACGTGATTATCGTTCTTCATGAATACTAGCTATAAAATAACTTTAAGCAGCAATTTGTTCAAGTTTATGCTTAGATGTCATTCCACTTAAAAAGTTCCAGAGATATCTAGCAGTTAAAACAGAAGCTTTTTCAGCTTTAATTTGCTCTTCTTTAGAGAGACTGTCTAGAAGTTTTTCGCATTCAGCTCTATGAATTACATCTGCAGATTTATGCGCTTCAAAAAATTCTAAACCTTCTTTAGAACTTACTCCATAAAACTTTTTCAAACCTTGAATTTTTGTTTCAGCTATTTCAGGAATTTGTCTTTCATAAGTATATAATGAGGCTAAACCTTCTGCATAAGATTTTCTTGCTTGAGAGAAAAAGTTATCAATCATATCTTTTGTGAACCAATCAAGTTTTACTTTTTCTATTTCTTTTTCATCTGCTCCCATTGCTTTAGCAAAATTCTTCCATAATTTAGGATGATCTCCATCTTTATTTTCTTCATCCTGTAAATTTTCTAAAAGAATTTTTCTTTTTTCTAGATCTTCACAAATAGAGTGCGTAGCACTTATGTATCTTGGGAATGCCTTTACATGTTGATAGTATTGCTCAGCATAATCTTTTATAATTTCTCTTGTTAATTTTCCTTCGTTCCAATACTTTTGGTAAAATGGGTGCTTAAGTAAGTGATACTTATCTAATTTAGCTCCTAATTCTTTTGAAAACATTTTTGCTCCTTTGTTGATATTGAATGCACAATATTAAAATAACCTGTTTTATTAAAACAAAAAAAGCATAATTATCCACAACCCCTATAAATATCAGCACCGATGTTCACCTTTTGATTCAGTTTTGATTCATCTTCGGACTCATACTTCAACTTTCAATTGAGTTATAAACAGTCAAGATGTTATAGGGGATCTAATAATTGGCCTTTCATCAATAGGAAGGTGAACTAAAGCAGCAAATCCTGATAAAGCAATTGCTAAATACCAAGCGTAATCATACGAGCCATATAGATCGTAAAAGTAACCGCCCAGGAAAGCCCCCAAAAATGAACCGACTTGATGACTTAAAAATACAATGCCAAAAAGTGTACTTAAATATTTGGTTCCAAATATCTGAGCAACAATTCCGTTTGTTGGAGGCACAGTTGAAAGCCAAAGTGTTCCAAAAGTAATTCCAAAGAAAATTGACATGCCTAAAGATGGTGGAGAAAATATGAAAATGGCTATTATTATCGCTCTGAATGTATAAAGTAAGCTTAATAAAATTTTTTTACTATATTTTGTTCCAAGATAGCCCATACCCAGAGTCCCAACTATATTAAATAAACCAATAAGAGCTAAAATTATAGTTGCTGGCCATCCCGCTAAACCTCTATCTTGCATATATCCTGGAATGTGAGTTCCAACTAAAGTTATTTGGAAACCACAAACAAAAAAACCACCAAGCAATAAAATATAACCTTTATGAGAAAATGCTTCTCTCAAGGCCTCCATAAAATTCTGATTTTTTTTAGTCTGTAAGATTGGTTCTTGTTTTTTAGGTAAAAGAAACAATGAAGCAACAAGTCCAAACAAAATAAAATACATAAAATATTTCAAAGTTAATTCCCAACCTACGTTTCCAAGACTATATTTTGTAAATAATGGAGCTAAAAAATAACCTACTGAAGCTGCTGCTGTGACAATACCAGTGGCGAGAGTTCTTTTTTCATTAGAAAAATGTTTTCCAACTTCTGAAACTGGGACACTCATTGCTGTAGCCCCAAGAGCAATTCCAACTAGAACACCTAAACTAATTTGAAAAAAAATTCCTGTATTAGGCCCAGAATATAATGTGTAAATACCAATACCAAATACTAAAAAACCTACAAAGACAGCTTTATTGCCTCCAAACTTGTCTGCTAATAATCCAAATATTGGAGCAAACATTCCCCAAAAAATCATCTGAATTCCAATCGCCAACCCAAATTCAGTTCTAGTAACTCCTAAATTTTCTTCAAAAACTTGAAAAAATAAGCCAAAGGTCTGCCTTAATCCCATAGAAATAAGAATTACCGAACAGGCGGCAACTAAAACAATAAATGTTAATCTATTTTTTATAAATTTTTCTGACATTATTTAATAAGTTTTAAAGATGTTTTTAAATCTTCAATTAAGTCTTTTGGATCCTCAAGCCCTATGTGAAGTCTAACAATATATTCATCTTTAGCAAATCTAAAGTATCGTCTTGTTTGAGTATATTTGGTGTTAGTTCTTAAATCTTGAAAAAGTACAAGACTTTCAAAACCGCCCCAACTGTAACCAATGCCAAATAATTGGAGAGAATTAACAAATTTAATTACTGAAGATTTTTTTTTACTTTTGATAACAATTGAGAATAGACCATTAGCTCCAGAATAATATTTTTTCCACAATTTATAATTTTTAGAAGAAGGTTTATAAGGATAAAGAATTTCTTTTATTTTTTTTTGTTTCTTTAAAAAATTAATAACTATCTTAGTGTTTTCATAATGTTTTTGTAGTCTTACATCTAAGGTTCTTAGACCTCTAATAATTAAATACGCTTCATCAGCAGCCATTCTGTAACCTGATAATTTGTAAAAAAACATTACTTTTTTAAAAACTTTTTTATTTACTGCTAATGATCCGCCCATTGCATCGGAGTGCCCAGAATAATATTTTGTGGCTGAAGTGAAAGATAAATCAAAACCAAGTTTAAGTGGCTTTAAATATAATGGTGTTCCCCAAGTATTATCAAGAAAAGTTAAAATATTCTTTTTTTTAGCTAGACTTACAATTTTAGAGAGATCCTGAAATTCAAATGTACTACTTCCAGGATTTTCTACTATTATCATTTTAGTTTTTTTTGTAATTTTGTCTTTCAAATCTTCAAATCTATCAGGATCATAAAATTTAGCGTTTATATTAAACTCTTTTACAAGTTGTTCTGATATTTCCTTAGTTGGCCCATAAACATTATCTGAAACTAAAATTTCATCACCAGGTCTACATAGACTCATTATTGCGAGCGCGACTCCGCCAAAGCCAGTTCCAGTTAGAAAAACATGATAAGCTTGTTCCAATTTTTTGAGTATATTTTCTAGCTCTATTGTTGTTGAGCTTCCATATCTTCCGTAGCTGTAATAACTAATTTTTTTATTCGCCTTAATCCTCTTTTCATGCTGTAAGAGCTCTTGCATGGAGTTAAAAAGTATAGTGGATGCTCTAGTAACTGGAGGGTTTGCTGACCTATTGCTGCTGTCTTTGGTTGGATGTTTTAAAAATGTGCTTATAGACTTTTTCATAAAATAAGTATAATTGAAACTTACATAAGTTTTATACAACAAAATATACAAAAGGAGGCAAAAATATGGGTTATCCCAAAAAACATCGAGGTCGAAGGAAAATTGGCTCTAAAAAAAGAAGAGCTAGAAAAAGAAATAAGAGAAAATAATCAATATTTATATTTATGAAAGAAATAGCTCAAATAAGAAAATTGAGTTTATGGATTTTTATTATTCCACTGCTCGCAATAAATTTGTGTTTGATTATTTCACAAAATCCCGAATTTCTTGAGAGTACTATTTTTGAAGTTGATCAAATCGGAAGGTCAGCTTTTTCTATTCCCTATTTAGATGGAAGCCTATCAATAAGTAGAGCTTCGAGAACTTTCCCTCAATATTTGATATTTAAACCTGCAATGTTTTTAACAGCCGCACTTTTATTTCTTTACTGGAAAAATAATAATCTACTAATAAATAATCTTAATTCATCAAATATTAACCATAAATTTAAAACATTTGGAATATTATCTGCTATATTTTTAATAATTCACTCTATATTACTTGGTGTAAAATTTGATATTCAAATTTATAAGCTCTTTAGAAGAGTAGTGCTTTTATTCTTTATTATATTTGAAATAATTGCGCAGGGAATTTTAGTCTATCATTTTTATAAACTTAAATCTAAGTTAGAAAAATTAATTAATAAAAAAATACTGGTTTTAAAGATTATCTTGGTAAGCGTTCTTGCTTCAGTAGCAATTTTAAGCCTGCCTATTTTAGTTACTAAAGGAAACACACATTTCAAGCACGCGTTGGAATGGAACTACTTTGTTGGAGTTGTTTTATTCTATTTGTTTTCAAGATTTTTTTGGAAGAGAGCTCCATAAAAAATTAAAGATCCAGTAGGTTTCCCTACCGAACCTTTAAATTTTGTGACGCTGTTGAAGTACTACCTTCGTCACCACCACAGGAGATGTTTAGTACTGCTGTCTCCCGTTTTCTGCCCTTTAAGCTTGAACCTCTCGGTTTTTCCTTAAATGGCCAGTTAAGAGTTGCCTCTTAATTAGTTTCATTAAATCATATTAAAAAAATAATGATATCACCTTATGCGTGCTCTAAAATTAGATGTTAACTAAGTGGATAAGTTTCTATTATATGCCTTATGAATCCAGCCACCACCGAGCACTTTATCCCCAAACTCATCTTTTGTATAAAAAACACAAGCTTGCCCAGGTGAGATACCGGTTTCGCTTTCTAATATTTCAACTTTTGCGTTTCTGTCTGAAATAGCTATTTTTGCTTTAAGAAGTTTTCCTGTAGATCTAACTTTTATATTAATCAAATTTTCAAAATCTTTTTTATTTCCTAAAAGATTTAAATCTCTTAATTTGATTTCTTTGATCTCTAAAAACTCTTTGGCTCCTACTATTATTGTATTATTATCTGCATTAATATTTACAACATACAAAGGTTTATCGTTTGATATTCTGATCCCTTTCCTTTGACCAATAGTATAGTTAATTATTCCTTCATGTTCTCCTATTTGATTACCTGAAGTATCTAATATTTTTCCTGGTTCAAAAGACTCAGGTCTAAATTTTTTAATCACCGAACTGTAATCTCCATTTGGAACAAAACAAATGTCTTGACTGTCCGGTTTATCTGCAACATTGAGTTTTAATTGTTGGGCTATAGACCTCGTTTTTGACTTATCAATCTCGCCTAGCGGAAATCTTAGATAATCAAGTTGTTCTTGGGATGTGCTAAATAAAAAATAGCTTTGATCTCGATTCTGATCCTTCGCTCTATACATGTACGCTTGGCCATTTTTTTGAATTCTAGAAACATAGTGGCCGGTAACCAATGCATCAGCATTTAAATCTTTAGCGTATTTAAATAAATCTCTAAATTTAACTGTTTGGTTACATTGCACACATGGAATAGGAGTTTCACCTGCAACATAACTATCTATAAAAGAGTCAATGACCTCGGATTTAAATTTTTTTTGATAAAATAAAATTTTATGTTTTATATCAAGTTTCTCAGATACTCTTTTTGCATCTAAAATATCTTGACCTGCGCAACACTGTCTTCCTTCTTTAGATGATTTTGCATCATCATATAATTTTAAAGTAATTCCAGTTACATTATATCCGCCTTCTTTCATTAGTGCCGCCACAACAGAAGAGTCCACTCCGCCTGACATTGCAACAACAACTTTAGTATCCTTAGGTGCTTTTTTTATGCCTAGTGAATTGATCATTAAATGTGTATATTATAAAAAAATAAAACTTTCCATTATGCAATACGATACAAAGAGTAAAGATTTCAAGAATATATCAGAGGGACTTATTGAAACCTTTAAAAAAGCAGGAGATGAGTCTGTTAAAATTGAAAAAAAGGGTCTAAAAATAAATACTAAAGAAGATGGTTCGCCAGTCACGAATGGAGATTTAAGAGTTAACGAAATTATTTGTGATAGAATTATTCAATTGACTCCTAACATTCCTATAATTTCAGAGGAAACAGTAGACTTAAAAAAAAAGAATACACTAAATACATACTGGCTTATTGATCCAATTGATGGAACAAAAGAGTATATTGCAGGAAGAGATGAATACACTTTAAATGCTGGTTTAATTGTTAATAATCTTCCAGTCATCGGACTAATTGGAGTCCCAAAAAAGAATAGAATTTTTTATTCTTATGGCAAAAATAATTCTTTCTTACTTGAAAATAATCAAGTTATAAAATTAAACTGTAAAAAAAAAACTCCTAGTAATGAAGTAATTGCACTAACAAACCATGAAAATCCACCAGAACTTATATTAAATAAACTTAAAGAGTTTGGCGTAACATCTTTTAGAAAATTAAGTAGTTCTTATAAATATTGCGTCATAGCAACAGGAGAGTATGATTTGTATGTTGACAAAGTTAGAGCTAATGAATGGGATGATGCAGCTGGTCATGCTATAGCTGAAAGTGCTGGAGCTATAGTGACTAGTTTAGACAATAAATCATTTGAATATGGAAAAGAAGATTATAAAAATCCAACTATTCTAATAAGACGAAGCAAAAACTTAAATGCTTAAAACAATATTAGCTATAGTAATATCTGTTACTTTTTTTGGAGTACTTTTTTTTATTATTGTAAGAAATCTTCTTAAAAGAAAATTAGATCAACTAGTAAAAGATGAAGAAGAAAAAAAATTAAACGATCTTAAGTAATTTATTAAACTCATCAACATCAAGATTTAAGACTCTTTTTGATAAGTCAAAAGCAAAACCACCTCTAGCAAGAATTCCCATATCTTTTTTATAAAATAATTCTCTATTAGCCTGCGGTCTCAGTGGCCCAATTCTTCTTCTTTTACATAGTTTTAATGCAGACACAAAGTCTGGTTCAATCTGATCTTCTTTAATTTTATCAATACTTTGTTTAATATATTTGCTGTCTATACCTTTAATTCTTAAAGATTGATTAATTTTGTTTAAAGAATAACCTCGCCTTAAAAACATACGTGCTTTAGAATCTGAATAAAGTTCATCATTAACAATTCTATTTTTTTCAAGATTTTTAATAATCTCATCAATAATTGATGAAACTTCTTTTTTTGATTTAGTGCCTTTAATTTTAGTTAAATATTTTTTTAATAAATAAACTTTTAGCTGTTGTTTTGATGGACTATACTTCTCTAAATAAGAATAGGCTAAATCTTTTAAACTAGTAGTAAGGTCTTCAAAATCACTTTTATTTGATGTGGGATTCATTAAGCTAATATACTATATTATTTTTCATGATAAATAATCTTCTGAGTATATTGAGCTATGAAAATATTTATTTAATCGCTAATTGGGGTGTAATACCATTTTGGCTGTTGTTGATAATTCTTCCAAATCATACGGTAACCAATTTTTTTGTACAATCTGTTATTGCTCCTTTAATTTTAGCAAGTGCCTACGCCTTTGTAGCGTATGATATTTTTTTAAAAGGAAATATGTTAGACAGTTTTGAACTATATAGTGGCTTAGATGGTCTTTACTCAATGTTTGCTAGCGAAACTTTTCTTTTATTATTTTGGATTCATTTTTTAGCAATAAGTTTATTTTTAGGGACTTGGATTTCAAGAGATTCAAAAAAATATATGGTTCCTAGATTTTTTGTAATTATTTCTTTAATCTTAACGTATTTTACAGGGCCAGTTGGTTTGTTAATTTATTGGTTTTTTAGAATTTTTTTCGCAAAAAAAATTAGTTTCAATGATTAAACCTTTTGACTTTTATTTTGACTTTATTAGCCCTTATTCTTTTTTAGCACATAAAGAAATAATTAAAATAGAAAGAAAAAATTCAATTAAAATTAAATACAAACCAATTTTATTAGGAGGTCTTCATAATTTACATGGCATTAAAGCCCCAGCTTTTATTCCAGCGAAAGCAAAACACATGATTCGTGATTGCAAATTAATAGCTGAAAAAAATAAAATAAAATTTAAATTTAATTCTTATTTCCCAATTAAAAGTTTAAATTTAATGAGAGGAGTTTTTGTTGCAGAAGAAGATAATTATAAAAGCCACTATATAGATAGTATATTTAATGCAATTTGGCAGGACGGTTTAAATATGAATGACGAAAATGTTATTCAAAAAGTTCTTAAAAATTTAAAAATAAATCCAAAGACTTTTCATCTAAGATCTGCTTCATCCTCTATAAAAGACTCTTTAAGAAAAAAAACTAATGAGGCTTATGAAAAAGGAATCTTCGGAGCTCCAAGCTTTGTATCTAATAATAAAATTTTTTGGGGGCAGGACAGATTGGAATTTGTTATAATAGAGTCCAGCAAATAATTTATTTTTTTTCTTTATGAATAACTTTGAAACCAGCTTTTTTAAGTGAGTCAAAACCACCCTCGGCGTTTGCTACATTATCAAAGCCCATTTCTTTTAAAGCTTTTGTTGCTAAAGCTGACCTAAGTCCAAGAGCACAAAATAAAACTATATTTTTTATATTTCCTATTTTTTTTTCTTGATAGTAGGAACTTTGAGGATCAAGCCAAAATTCTAACATCCCTCTCGGAATATGAATTGCATTTTCGATAGTTCCTTCTTTCCATAGTTCTCTAATATCTCTTATATCAATCAGGGTTACTTCGCCTTTATCATAAGAACTTTTAACCTGTTCAGGAGACATAATTTTTATAGTCTCATTCGCTTCTTTAACAAGCTCTTTAGAAGATTTAATATTCATGATATTAAAATATATATCAATGAAAGAAATTAAAAGCATAAAAAAAACTGGTTTAATAAAGAAAGTTTTAATAAAAATTTGCCGAATATTTGGATATGAATTAATTGATCAGAGTACTCTTGAGTTTCCCGTATCAAAGAAAAATTATCAAGATCTTATTAGTATACCAGGTAAAAAGTCTATTTCATTAGGTCTTGGAGAAACCCTAATTACTCGGAAAGTTAATAGTTTAGATATAATTGTCAAAACTTGTACGAGTGTTCAATTGGTGACTCAAAATAAAAAAAGAATTTTTGAAGAGGATAAATCAGAATATACATTTAGAACAATTAATTCATTGACTAATTCTGCAAAAGATTTGAAAGAAAAATTTGGAGGTATTAAGATTAGATTTACTATCATAGATGTAAATTCGCCTAGTTCTGATATAAAAAAAATATTATCTAAAATAACTGGAGAGGGCTTTGAAGCACAGCATATTCCTGTAGAAAATATTAATGATTCTAATAGTAATATGTCTACTACTATGGCTTCTATTCGAAGTTCATTTAATCATGCAAAAAAATGTGAAGATTTAATTTACTTCGTTGAAGATGATTATATTCATAAAACTGAAGCTTTATCAGAAATGCTATTCGCATATGAAAAATTCTCATCAATTTTAGAAAGTGAAATATTTATATTGTCTTCTGATTATCCTTATCTTTATAAAAAGATGAATAGTTCAAGTATTTTAATTGGTGAAAATATACATTGGAGAACAGTGAAAGAATCACTTCTCACTTTCATGACAAGCAAAAAAATGATTGAAAAATATTTTGAAAAATTAATTGATATGGCGACTAATCAAAATAATCCATTTGAAAAAAACTTACATGAAATCTATGAAAAGGAAGAATGTTTTTCGCCTATCCCTTCTTTAAGTATTCATTGCACTAATATTAATTCAGTTTTTGGGCTGTCTCCAAATATTAATTTAAAGAAGTTATGGGACGAAAATAGTTAAGGCCTGATTTCTCAGGCCTCTTACTATTAACAAACACTCGAGGAATCGAGAGTAATTAATCTCTTATTGAATAGGCTATTACACCTACTTCTGCTTTATCGGTTCCAAGTTTTTCTGCTGCTTTACTTATTCTTAGGCCGATCGTAACTTTCATAGCCATAAAAACTAGGTATGAAAGTACAAAGCTAAATAATACTACTGAAAGTGTTCCAACAAATTGAGTACCTAAAGATGTATCAGCATTTGTAAAAGGAACAACTAAAGTTCCAAATATTCCTGCAAACATGTGTACTGGGATTGCCCCGACTACATCATCAATACCAAAACCTTCAAGCATCTTTGTTCCGAAATACATTATAACGGCTCCTATTGATCCGATTATCATAGCGGTAATAGGCCCAGGAGTTAAAGGTTCAGCAGTAATTGCAACCAATCCAGCTAAAGCACCATTTAACATCATTACTATGTCTGTTTTTCCACCAAGCAACCTCGTAATAGCTGCTCCTGTAACAGTTCCTGCTGCTCCAGCTAAATGAGTATTTACCGCAATCTTAGATATTGCATTTACATCATCAAAAGTTCCCATTGCTAATTGACTAAATCCATTAAACCCAAACCACCCAAACCAAAGTAAGAATGTGCCAAGTGTAACAAGCGGAATACTTGAAGCAGCAAATGGTACCATTACTCTTTTACCGCCTAGAGATGAAAATCTTCCACTTCTAGGTCCTAAAACAACTACTCCTGCTAATGCCGCAGCTCCTCCACAAGCATGCACTAAAGTTGAGCCTGCAAAGTCAGAAAAACCTGCAGCGGATAACCATCCGCCACCCCACTGCCATCCCATTGATATTGGATATATTATTCCTGCCATTACTGCAGCAAATATGAAGAATGGCCAAATTTTAATTCTTTCTGCTACTGCGCCAGAAACTATTGAAGCTGTAGCACAAACAAACATGGTTTGAAAAAACCAGTCTGAATAACCAGAGTATCCTGTTTCTGCGTTAGTAGAATCGCTCCAAATAGTAAAAGACCCTACATATCCACCTTCAGGTACTCCATATGCTAAATTATAACCTACTAGAAAAAATATTATTGAGCATATAGCAAATTTACCTATATTTTTCGCGGCAATCGTAGATACGCTTTTAGTAGTTACTAAACCGCTTTCTAACATACAAAACCCTGCCGCCATAAATGCAACTAATACTCCGCCAAGATAAAATCCAAGCGAGTTAAAAATATATTGTCCTTCTTGAGACATTGTAGTCTCTGCACTGCTAGTTCCAGTAAGAACTAGAGTAAAAAAAATACTTAATAAAATTAGAAAATTTTTTCTCATTTATCCTCCATGTTGAGAAATTTCTACCAGTTTTTCCTAGAGACAATTATGCTTTAAATGCATAGTAGCCTTGAAATAATTAAGGCCCGGGTACCATGGAGGATCCCGAGCCTTAATCTTCTCCAAATAACGAGGGAAAAGATAGTTGAAGATTTTAGTCTCTTATACCGTAAGCTATTACACCAACTTCTGCTTTGTCAGTTCCTAGTCTTTCAGCTTCTTTACTAATTCTTAATCCAATTGTAGCTTTCATAATTTGGAACACTATTAGTGATACTACAAAAACGAATACTACTACTGAAATTGTCCCTAAAAATTGAGCGCCAAAACTGACGTCTCCATTAGTTAAAGGAACTGCTAATGTTCCCCATACTCCGGCTACTAAGTGAGCAGGTATGGCTCCAACTACATCATCTATTTTCATCTTGAATAATAATTTTGTAGAGAAGTACATTAATATTCCAGCTATTGCTCCGATAAATATCGCAGCTAATGGACTTGGTGTTAAAGGTTCAGCAGTAATTCCTACTAATCCAGCTATCGCACCATTAAGCATCATTACTACATCTGTTTTACCACCAAGTAATCTAGAAACAGTTGCAGCAGCTAATACTCCACCTCCTGCAGCTAAGTTAGTATTGATGTAAATTGTAGCAACTGAGGAAACATCTTCAAATGTTCCAGCAGCTAATTGCGATCCACCATTAAATCCGAACCAACCTAACCAGAGTATAAAAACTCCTAGGGTTGCTAATGGAATTGAAGAGGCAGCAAATGGTGTCATTGATTTTACTCCACCACTACTACTAAATCTTCCAGTTCTTGCACCTAGTACAATTGCTCCAGCTAAAGCAGCTGCGCCACCTGCGGCATGTACTAATGTTGAACCTGCGAAGTCAGAGAAACCTGCAGCTGATAACCAGCCACCGCCCCACTGCCAACCCATTTCGATTGGATAAATTATTCCTGTTAGAATTGCCGCGAATAAGAAAAACGGCCAAATCTTAATTCTCTCAGCTAATGTACCTGATACGATAGACATTGTTGTTGCACAGAACACCATTTGGAAAAACCAGTCTGATCCGTCAGAATAACCTGTATCTACAGCAGACGCGTCGCTCCAAGGTGTAAATGATCCAATATATCCACCTTCTGGAATACCATAAGCTAAGTTGTAACCAACCAACCAGAACATAATTCCAGCGATTGAGTATAGTCCTATATTTTTTGCACAGATTGCTGACACAGATTTTGATGTTACTAATCCTGACTCTAACATTGTAAATCCAGCGGCCATCCACATGACCAAGAAACCTGACATTAAAAATAATAGGGTGTTAAATATGTATTGTGTTTCTGCTGATACTGTGGTCTCAGCATAGCCTAGACCAGCAAACGCAAAATATACTGCGGTACCTGCAAAAAAATAACCTAAATATTTTTTCATAAAACTCCCTTGTTTGATAATTATTTTCTTATAGAGATTTGAAGATTTTAAAGAACTGATTTATCCTAAATTGAGCTATGCAGTTTTTGCAAGTAGTTTAGCCCTTATTTGATATTTCAAATAAGGGCTAAATAATCCGTTTATCGATTAAACATTTCTTTTAAGCTTTTAGCTGGTAAAAACTTAACTTTTTGAGATGCAGCAATCTGAATGGATTCTCCTGTTCTAGGGTTTCTACCTACTCTAGCTTTCCTTTTTGCTACTTTATAAGTACCAAAACCAGCTATTTTAACAGTATCATCATTTTTCAGTGCATCTAAAATAATAGTCGTTATTGAGTCAAAAGTTCTTTCAGCATCTGCTTTACTCTGGCCCAATGTGGACGATATTTTTGCTACTAGTTGTTTTTTGTTCATTTATGCCCCTTATTGTTAATATCGAATTTCTACAATTTCCTAATAAAATCAACACTTTTCTAGTGTTTCAAATAAATATTAACACAATATATTGTATGTTAAAAATGTTGATTTTATTGATGTTTTTGAAGGTAAAAAATGGCTTAAAACAAGCCTAAATCTTTAAGATCGTTAAATGTCGTAAAGAACATCAAAGAAATAAGCAAAAACAATCCGATTCGAAAAAATCCCTCTTGAGTTCTTTGAGTCAAAGGCCTTCCTAAAATTTTTTCAAAAGCATAAAACATTAAATGACCTCCATCAAGCATAGGAATTGGAAAAAGATTGATAAAACCTAGACTGATTGAAATGTAAGCCATGATACTTAGAAAAGCTATAAAACCATGTTGAGCAACTTGGCCAGTGATTTTAGCAATCTTAATTGGTCCTCCTAATTGAGTAGTATCACCCTTCCCTTTGAACATAGAAGCAATAAAATCTAGCGAAGCCATTGTAACAAACCATGTTTCTTTTACTGCATAAAATAAAGCTGTAGCTGGTCCTAATTTCTCCCTATTAAATTCGCTATTAGGAGGAGATATTTTAATACCTATTATCTTTTTATTTACTTTATTTCCAAGAGAATCCTCACCTTTAACAATCATAGGTGTAACATTTAAGATAATTTCATTACTGTCTCTTAAAACTTTAATATCAATATTTTCAGTCGAGGCTGTGTTAATATAAGTTGAAACTTCCAATATACTGTTCACCTTCTTATTGTTAATTGATAAAATTATATCTCCAGCTTTTATTCCTGAAGAATAAGCTGGGCCATCTTTTTGTACTTCTTGTATTTGAGCAGGAGTAAAATCTTTTCCAGCAAACATATAAATGAAAGAAAAAATTAAAATGGCTAAAGCAAAATTAGCTAAGGGACCAGCTGCAACTACTAAAGATCTTTGATATAAGGGTTTTGTAACGAAAAGTTTTTTTTGATCCTCTTCACTGTATTTTTTTAATAACTCCTCTTGTTCAGCTTGACTGAAAACATTTCTATCACCAAAAAACTTTACATATCCTCCTAAAGGAATTAAACAAAATTTCCACCTTGTACCTGATTTATCATTAAAACCAAAAATCTCTTTTCCAAAACCTATAGAAAAATCTGTAACACCTACTCCATATCGTTTAGCAAAATAATAATGTCCATATTCATGGATAAATACAACGACTGTTAATAAAATAATAAAAGGAATTATAAAACTTAAAATTTCCATTCATTCACCTTGCTAAATAAAAAATTTCTAAAAGCGACTAATCTAGCATTATTTTTTAAAGAAGCAGGATAAACGAAGTGTGTTTCAGTTGGTTTTCCTGGTTCGTTTGGTAAAACTTTTGTTATACCACTTTTGTTATGTGCAATGTAGTCAGGTAAAGCGGCCAAACCAACTCCACTTTGTACAGCTAATAACAAACCATAAACGCTATTTACTTTCATTAAAGATTTTCTTTTCTTGCCATCTTTTGCTCCAATTTTTAAAACCCAATCTGGATTATACACTGGAGAGGGCGCACCTTTTCCATAAGTAATAAACTTGTGTTTATCTAAATCTTTTAAAGATTTTGGATAACCGTTTTTTTCTAAATATTCATTTGATCCATAGATGTGATAATTAAAATCAACAAATTTTTTTTGAATTAAGTTCAGTTGTTTAGGTCTTCTCATTCTAATTGCTACATCAGCTTGTCTTGTAGCCAAATCTAGTTCTTTGTCATCAAATATTAGCTCTATTTCCATTCCCGGGTGAAGGTCCATAAATTCTTTTATTCGAGGTGTAAGCCAAGTTGTGCCAAAACTTACAACAGTAGTTACTGTAAGTTTTCCGCTTAACTTATCTTTATGACCACTTAAATTAGACTCTACATCCTTTAATTTAGAAATGACTTCGTGCGCAGAATTGAAGAGATATTCACCATTTTCTGTGAGCACTAAACCTCTTGCATGTCGTTCAAAAAGTTGAACGTTCAAATCATTCTCTAATGCTTGTATTTGCCTGCTAATAGCTGACTGACTTAAATTTAGTATCGTTGAGGCTTTTGTAAAGCTTGAAGCTTCTGCAACTGTATGAAAAATTTTTAATTTGTCCCAATCCATAGGAAGTTAAATTATAGATTATTTATTAGGATTTACTATAGCTCTTCCGAAATACTCACCCTTTAATAGCTTAGGATAAGTTTCTAAAAGATCATTTAATGATAGCTCTTTTGTTAATGATTTAAGTTTATTAAAATCAATTAGTTTTGAAGCTTCGTTCCATATAAATTCTCTTCTTTTGATTGAAGAACCTGAAGAATCGATTCCCCAGAGTTTGACCCCTCTTATAATAAAAGGCATCACAGTAGTATTAATTTTAATTCCTCCAGCATTACCACAGGCAGCTACAATTCCACCTGGTTTAGTTTGAGCAAAAATTTTTGTTAGAGCCGTACCGCCAACTGTATCAACTACTCCGTCCCAGATACCTTTTTCTAATAATTTGCTCTCTCCTTCGAATTCTTTTCTATCAATAATATTTTTTGCGCCTAGATCTTTAAGATAATCATTTTTATCTTTTTTTCCCGTAACTGCATGAACATCATAACCCATCTTAGATAAAACCATAACAGCTATACTTCCTACTCCGCCTGTGGCTCCAGTAACAAGCACATCTTTTACCTTCTCTCCCATTAGTAATTCTTCTTTAGCTTTAACAGCAAACGCACAAAGCAAAGAAGTAAAACCTGCTGTGCCTAACATCATGGCTTTATGATTATCTAAATCATTTGGAGTTTTTATCAAAAAATTTGAATCAACTTTTGCGTATTGAGAAAAGCCTCCAAAATAAGCTTCGCCTACTCTAAAGCCTGTTAAGATAACATTGTCATCTTTTTTAAACTTGCTGTCTTCGCTTTCAATAACTTTTCCAGAAAAATCAATTCCAGGCACAAATGGAAACTTTCTTACTATTTTTCCTCCATTATTTAAAATAAGAGCATCTTTATAATTTAAGCTTGAATAGTCTATCTTTACAAAGACATTTCCATCTTTTAAATCAGTTTTATTTATTTCTTTTATCTCTCTAGTAAATTTTTCGTTTTGATTATCAATTACAACGGCTTTGAATTTTTCAGACATTTATTTTGCTATATATCTCAAATATCTATTTTGATAGCTAAGATCTTCTTTGAAGGTCCCAAGATAATAATTTGTTACAGTAGTAGCTCTTTCTTTCTTAATACCTCTCATAGTCATACACTGATGGGCGGCATCAATAGTTACTGCAACTCCTTTTGCTTCAAGCGAACTCATTAAAGTTTTAGCTATCTGCATAGTAAGTCTCTCTTGTGTTTGTAGTCTTTTAGAAAAAACTTCTACAGTCCTTGCAAGTTTACTTAGACCTACTACTTTTTTATTTGGAATATAGGCAATATGAACAACGCCAATAATAGGAGCCATATGATGTTCGCAATGACTTTCTAATGTTATATTTTTTTCTACCACCATATCGTCGTAACCTTCAACGTCTCCAAAAGTTTTTGATAATTCTGCGCTTGCATCTTGATGGTATCCTTTGAAGTATTCTTTGAATGCCTTAACGACTCTTTTTGGAGTTTCTAACAGACCTTCTCTATTAGGATTTTCTCCAATCCAGCTCAGTATAGTCTTAAAAGCCTCTTCGGCCTGTTTGTCTGAAACTTCAGGTTTTTTTGAGCTTGTTTTATCAATGTCTTTTACTAATTTCATATAGCGCTCATTTTTATAGGACATATTTCATTAATGCAAATTGCTATTTTGTCTTTTTTTCATTATTTTACGGCAATGTTTAAAAAAAGAGATAGCGTATTTGAGGTAGAAGAAGGGAAATTCTTGTCTCCTAAGTTTGATGAGAAAGGACTTATTCCTGTAACTACAACTGACTTTAAAACGGGAGAAGTTTTAATGCATGGATATATGAATGAAGAGGCTTTAAAACTTACTATAGAAAAAAAGGAAGCTTGTTACTGGAGCAGATCTAAAAAAGCTTTATGGCATAAAGGAAAAACAAGTGGTTTTGTTCAAAAAGTTATAGATATAAGAATTGATGATGATCAAGATGCTTTATGGATGACTGTAGATATCGGTAATGGAGCAAGTTGCCATGTTGGTTATAAATCATGTTTTTATAGATCTATTCCATTGGGTAAAATAAATAATTCAGAGGAAGTAAAGCTAGAATTTAGAGAAAAAGAAAAAAAGTTTGACCCTGAAAAAGTGTATAAAGGACAGCCAAACCCAACTAAATTATAAGATAATTCTAAATAAATGAGTAAAGAAAAACAGAAAAATGTTTTTGGAGAAACTTTAGAACCTTGCTCTAATGAACCTTTAACTGGTTGGTTAAGAGATGGTTGTTGTAACACCGATAAAAATGATCGAGGTGTTCATACAGTTTGTGCAAAAGTTACTAATGATTTCCTCGAATGGTCAAAAAAAGTTGGAAATGATTTAATAACACCTCATCCAGAGTTTGGATTTCCAGGATTAAAAGAAGGTGACAGTTGGTGTTTGTGTGCTACTTGGTATGCCAGAGCTTTAGAGGAAAATGTAGCATGTTCTATTTACTTAAAAAAAACGAATATAAAAACTTTAGAATTAATCCCTATTGAGAAACTTAAAAAATTTGCTTTGGATCTTTCTTAATATACCTTAGATCCCCGAGTCTTAATAATTAGTTCTAGCTCTTTATATTCTTCACAGTTACAATTTTTTAAAACATCCAATCTTTCCTTGGCTTTATCTAATCGATTTGTTTGAACATACAGCTCACCAAGATATTCATTAATACCATTATGATCGGGCATTATGCTAAGCCCTGTAAGGTAAAATTTTTCAGCTTGTTCAAAGTTGCCAATTTTTCTAGATGTATAACCCATATAATTTAAAATATCTGGATTCTTTTTCTCTGAAGAATGTGCTTTTTCCAATTTTTGAAAAGCTTGAGAATAAAGTTTTTTAGCTTTATCAATTTTTTCTTTTTTTTCTAATTTGCCTGCTCTTTTTACTAATTTTTTTGCATCATCATAATAGTTTGATTTACTTTCGTCTGAGCTATCGCTGCCCGCAGAGTATGCGTATTGAGTCATTAAACTTATTAAAATTATATAAACTATTTTTTTCATAACTATGTTAAAGATGATCTTCCGCCATCTACACCTAAAATTTGTCCAGTAATCCATGAACTATTATCGCTTAATAAAAAATTTGCAACTGACGCTGAGTCGCGTCCCTCTCCTACTCTTTTTAAAGGGTGCATTTTAGCAATGCTATCTGCCATTTTTTCATTTTTTAAAATAAAATTTGCTATTTTAGATTTTGATATACTTGGAGCTATACAATTCACCCTTATGTTTGGAGCAAACTCTGCAGCTAAAGATACAGTTAATCCCTCAATTGCTCCTTTAGCAGATGAAACGATACTGTGATTAGTAAAACCTCTTCTAACTGCTACTGTAGAAAATAAAACTATTGAACCTTTGTTTTGTTTTAAGCTTTCAGAAGCTCTTCTTATAATTTCAATTGCTGAAATCAAATTTAAATTAAATGACTGCATATAATCACTTTTTTTTGTCAATTTTATAGGCTTTAAATCTATTGACCCAACACAATATGCTAAACCATTTATTGGGGTATCTCCTAAATCGCTAAAAATTTTTTCAGAAAAATTTTCTTCTAGTACATCGCAAGATGTAAAAGTTGAGTTTAATTCGGAAGCAATTTTAGATAAAGTTGCTTTGTCTCTACCAACTAAATGGACTTCTCCTCCATCTGACACTACTTTTTTAGCCAAAGAAGATCCTATTGATCCCGTTGCTCCTAAAATTAATTTTTTCATAACGGCTTTTTATCACTATTATTTTAAATAAATAGGCAAATAATGACGCGTTTATTTCTATTTAAAATTCTATAATTTGGCTTAGATGAAGCTATTTATAATACTTGGAAATCAATTATTTAGTCCACAATATTTAAAAAAGTATAAGGATCACACTTTTTTTATGGCTGAAGATTATGATTTATGTACCTATGAAAAACATCATAAATTAAAAATTCTTCTCTTTTTATCATCAATGAGGTCTTTTAGAGATGAGCTTAAATCAAACAATTTCAAGGTACATTATGAAGATGTTAATTCCAAATTTAAAACATCTTACGAAAAAAAAATTGAAAAAATAATTAAAGATAAAAAAATTAAAGAAGTAAGTTTTTTTGAAATAGAAGATAGGCCTTTTGAAAAAAAAATACTGAAATTACTAAAAAATACAGGTGTAGTTGTTAATCAATTAAATTCACCTATGTTTTTAACAACTAGAAATGAATTTAAAGAATATCTTTCAAAATATAAGAAACCTTTTATGGCTAATTTTTATAAAATTATTAGAACAAAATTGAACATTCTAATGGATAAAAATGGAAAACCAAAAGGAGATAGGTGGAGCTTCGACGAGGATAATCGAAAAAAATTACCAAAAAATATTAAAATTCCAAGTGTTTCCAAAATAAATCACTCTAAACATACTAATGACTTAAAAAAATTTATTAATTTAAATTTTAATGATCATCCTGGAAATACTGAAAATTTTTGGTTTCCTACTACTAGAAAAGATGCGCATAAAAAACTTGATGAATTTCTTAAAGAAAGAATAAAATTATTTGGCGACTATGAAGATGCTGTAAGTGAAAGATCTAACATTATGTTTCACAGCGCTTTAAGTCCAATAATCAATATTGGACTCATAACACCTGATGAACTTATCTTTAAATTAAAGAGGATAGAAAATAGAGTTCCTGTTAATTCCTATGAGGGATACATCAGACAAATTATTGGATGGAGAGAGTTTATGAGAGGTATTTATCAAAATTTTGAAAATAAATTAGAAAAATCAAATTTTTTTAATCATAAAAGAAAAATGAAAAAATCTTGGTATGATGGAACTACTGGTTTAGTTCCACTTGATTTCTCAATTCAAAATGCAGAACGTTTCGGATGGTCCCACCACATTGAGAGATTAATGATACTATCCAATATTATGAATCTTTGTGAGATACATCCTAAACAAGTTTACAAATGGTTTATGGAAATGTTTGTTGACTCTTCAGACTGGGTAATGTCTCCAAATGTTTATGGTATGGGTTTGTTTAGTGATGGTGGAATTTTTGCAACCAAACCTTATATTTGTGGTTCAAGTTACTTTCTCAAAATGATGCACTTTAAGAAAGGGCCTTGGTGTGATGTTATGGATGGATTGTACTGGAAATTTATTGATAAAAATAAAAAATTCTTTTTAAAAAATCCTAGATTAGCGATGATGGTTAGAGTGTCAGAAAAAATGAACAAAGAAAGAAAAACTCGAATTTTTAAAGCCGCAAATAATTTTATAAAAGAAAATACTAATGGTTAAAGTTTTTTTTAACAATTCATGTAATATTTGTAAGGCTGAAATTAGCCATTACAAAAAACACAGTAATGATAAAATTGAATGGATAGATGTTACTAATAATAAAGAGGCTCAAAAAATTACATCAAAATCATATAAAGAACTTTTAAGAAGAATGCATATCATAGAAGACGGTAAAATAATTGATGGAGCAGAGTCTTTTTTGATTATTTGGAAAAACGTGCCTAAATACAACTTTCTGTATAAAATATTTAAGATCAAGCCTTTATTTTTTTTATTGAATATTTTTTACGAAATTGCAGCTTATTTTCTTTTTATCAAAAATAAACATTTACTAAGTGATGAAAAAAAATAATTTACCTAAAAAAAATTGTTTAGTTTGTAGTAAGCCTTTCACTTGGAGAAAAAAATGGAAATTAAATTGGGAAAGAGTAAAATATTGTTCTAAAAAATGCTCTAGATCTAATTCAATTTAAAAGTTGATAATATTTTTGGTATATTCGACTTAAAATTAAAATACCCTTTATTTGAAAATTTCCAGCAAAATTCATCCTCTTCTCGCGTAATAAAATTAATATCTAGATTATTTTTTTTAACAAGCATTTTAAAAAATGAAAAATTTTCACCAATAGAAGGATATATGACATCAAATGATTTAGAGGTTTTAGCAAGGTTTGTTAAACTTTTTCCGTCAAGTAATTCTGATTCGTATTTAATTTCATTTAAGCGTGATTTCATAACATCTTTCTTATAATCCAATACTTTTGTAGATAATTTTACTGATCTATTTTCATTTCCCAACAAAACAAAATAGATTTTTTTATATCTTTTTTTTTCGAGAAAATTCTCGTGCATTTCATTTTCAAAAATAATTAGATTATCATTTACATCTTCATTTTTGCTAATTTGAAAAGGAGAAATTTTATATTCTCTTTTGTCTATAATTGGTAACGCAGTCTCATTTAACTTAACATTCTTGTATTTGTTGTTTGTAAATTTACTTATATTCCAAGACTGAGCTAAGTAATTTTTACCTTTTGTTTGTATTCCCGCAACCCAACGCCAACTTAAAGTATTAGAGGCTGCGTCTCCATCATATAAATGTTTCATAAAAAATTCTGCTCCTTTTTGCCAAGGTAATCTTAAAGTAAATATCCAAATACTTGCGAATAACATTCTGGTATGATTATGAAGATAATTAAAATTTTTTAGTTCGTTTACCCAATCATTAAAGCATTCGATATCTGTTTCACCATTTTCTGCTTTCAAATAATCTTTATCTTCTTTGATTGTCTTCAGATCTTCTATAAAATCGGTCCAAACTTTTGGTCTTAGTTCTAGCCAACCTTTCCAATAGATCCTCCAAAATATTTCTTGGATAAACTTATCTACCTTTTGATAAGGGTGTTTTTTTAAAACAATTTTTGCAGTTTCATACTCCGTAATTAATCTATGAGTTATATAAGGTGACAAGCAAGAAACATTACTTCTATTAGTAACACCAAAGTCAAAATTTCTTTTAGCATTATAATTTGAAATATCACTTTCTATATATTTTCTAAGTTTGTCTAAAGCTTCTGATCTAGAGGTAATAAACTTCATTAATCTTCGTCATCCCTCCAATCATCGATATACAACTTCCAACATGCAAAAGTTACACAAATTATTCCAACAGAAAAACCTAGAAGAACTCCATTTTCTCTGCCTAAATAAATTGATCCGTAATGAGCGCTTAGAATTGGTGGAAAAACCAGAATGCATCCTACAATTATATAACGATATATAAAGGGAGGTCGTTTCAAATTGTGTTTCCTTGATCTACTGGTTGAGATACCGCCGATGTAAACCAACAGTTTTGGCAATTGTTATCACTGCCTTTTTGAACATGCCATTCATAGAAAAATAATTTCTTATCATTTGTTAAGATTTCAATTCTATAAACATAAGTGTTAGGACTATTTGTTATCAATTTTATCTTATGTGATGAATGATTCATAAGATATTTATATTGCTGACCATAAATCATAATTCTAAATCTCTCATAAGGTCCTGTAATTTTTTTATTATCAGGATGAGCAAAAAGCCATGTTTGTTTGATTCCCTGATCTTTTTCATCATTATTTTTAAGTGCAACAAGTTGAATTTTAACTACATCGTATGGGTCAAATTTTTTATTTGGTTTTATTAATTCAGCATTAACATGGCCAAAATAAAATATAAATATAGAAGATAGTATAATTTGTTTTAATTCCATATTTTATCTAATACCTCTTCTCTCTGACAAGCTTTTTTATAAGCAAGATATCGTAAAAAATTTTTTTGATAATAGTCTTGATGATAATCTTCAGCTTGATAAAATTTATCAAATTTCCACACCATTGTGACAACTTTAGAATTAAATCTTTTTTCTACTTCAGCAACTGAGTTTTGAATAATACTCTTTTGTTTATCACTCTTAAAAAAAATAACTGATCTATAACTTTTGCCCTTATCACAAAATTGACCATATTTATCAAATGGATCAATATTTTTCCAAAAAATAGCTAAAAGTTTTTCATAAGATATTTTTTTTGGATCATATGTGATTTCAATAGCCTCCACATGACCTGTGTCCTTATAAATTACATCTTGGTAAGTGGGGTTTTTCATCTTTCCACCAGAATATCCTGAAATTGATTTAATAACTCCATCAACTTTATCGAAAGACTCCTCCATACACCAAAAACAGCCTCCAGCAAAATAGGCTTTTTTAAAACTTAAATTCTCATTTGCTTTTCCAGTGGATACCTTTAATTTTCCTGCCATTGTTTCACCGTAATAGAAAAATGGAATTTGCCAAATTAATATAAGGAAAATAATTTTTTTCATTTTTAGATTCTAGGATAGATTCAAGATATTAAAAGGTGTATCTTGTCCTATATGGAAGAATTACCAGACAATACTTGTGAAGAGTGTAAAAAAGAGGATGAAAGTGTAAATCCAAATTTTATTATAAGTGGCTATAAGATTTGTGATAGTTGTAAATTATCTAAAACGATTTTTCCTGTTTAAATTCCTTTAAAAAGAACAATAACTAAAAATAGAAAAAATGCTTGGAACAACCAAGCAACAATTACAACTCCTAAAGCTTTCCACATGCTCTCATAGTCTAATGCTGATTTAACAGCTACAACCATGCAGGCTAACATCCAAAATGCTGAGCCAATAAAAGTTACGGTCATTAAATCTGGGGTGACACCAAATACTCTGATTAAACCTGGAGCGCTAGAAAAACCTATTGTTCTCAATAGCTCGCCGTGATTGCTTTTTGTTTTTGGTCCTCCAAATAGTTTTACGCCAACAAAATAAATTACGTAAGCCCAAACATACCAACTTAATAAAGATAAAGCCGGTGCTAATAAAAAATTAGACACACCCATCTGTAAAGCTCCTACTCCTGCGGCTAAACTAGAGAGAACTACAACTGTTCCAGCTTGAAGAGTAGCTGATTTATCTTTTTCAACCTCTTCATAAAGATCAATATCAATCTTTATTGCTCTAAATACTCTATTAAAAAAAATAGAAATCATTTTTTTATCTTTCAGAATGTATATAACTTAATTGTAGAAAAAATATATGAAAATAAAAAAAAATTTAGAACCAATTGTATCAGGTATATCAGCGGCTATGGTTATAGGCATTCTTGCCTTTTTAACACTAGAGACTTCTGCAGGGGTTTGGCTAATGTTTTCTTTTGGGGCTACAGTTTTTATAGTATTTGTACTTTATGAGCTAGAAACTGCTCAGCCTAAAAATATTTTTTTTGGACATTTAATTTCTATTCTTATAGGAATTATTTTTAATGAAACAATAGGATTATCATTTTACTCCTTAGGTTTATCTGTTGGAATTGCAGTCATGTTGATGGTCTATTTTAAAGTAATGCATCCCCCAGCTGCTTCAAACCCTCTGGTTGCTTTATTTATGGATTTATCTTTTGATTTCGTTTTATTTCCAGTAGTAACAGGAACGATATTAATAATTTTGTTATCTATTTTTATTAATAAAATTATTTTAAAAAGAAATTATCCTAAAAAGTGGTTTTAGTTTAGTACAAGTATTGAGCTATTAAGTGTTAAAGCATAGCTTGACCATAAAAGGTAAGGTATCATTAAATAAAAACTAATTTTATCTAAGTAAAAATATCTTTTCATAAGTAAAACAATAAAAATTAAAATAATAAACAAATTAATCAAGGCAAATGCAATTTGGTGAAGACCAAAAAAAACAATGCTCCAAGTACCATTAAAAAATAAATGAATAAAATAAAGTTGCAAAGTTTTCAAATCAAATGAATTTATCCAGATTTTCCAGATTGCTAATGCCATCATGATATATAAAGTTGTCCAAACAGGAGCAAATACCCAGCTCGGTGGATTAAAACTTGGTAAAATTATCTCTGAATACCAAGGTTCTTTAAAAGATGCGGTAATAAAACCCCCTATAGCTGATGGTATAAAAGTGATTAAAAGTATTAAGAATAGAGATAAATATTTATTCTTAGTCATAAATTAATATATAACTAATTTATGTCTGAAAATCAGAAAAAAATCTGGATAACTGGAGCAAGTAGCGGGATAGGTAAAGCAGTTGCCGAAAAGTTTGCCAAAGAAGGTTGGCAAGTAGCGGTTTCTGCTAGAAGAAAAGAAATTTTAGATGATATGGCGAAAAATCATAATATTTCTTCTTACCCTTTGGATGTTGTAAATGAAGAGGACTGTTCAAAAACATTTGATAAAATTATCTCAGAATTTACAAATATTGATCTTTGTATTTTTTGTAGTGGTACCTATGATCCAAAAAAAGAAAAAGAAATCAATCTTAAACAAAATAGATTTGTTATGGATGTAAATTATTTTGGTGTTTTAAATTGTGTTAAAGCAGTAGAGAAATATTATAAAGACAAAAGAAGCGGCCATATCTCAATAGTTTCATCAATTGCTGGGTATAGGGGGTTGCCTAATTCAAGTGGTTATGGCCCCTCGAAAGCTGCTTTAAATAATTTTGCTGAAAGTATTTTTTTTGATTTTAAAAAATATAATGTTAGAATTTCAGTGATATCTCCTGGATTTATCAAAACACCTTTAACCGATAAAAATGATTTCCCTATGCCATTTTTAAGATCTGTAGAATTTGCTGCTGAAAAAATATATAATGGTCTTAATAAGTCTAGCTCTTTTGAAATTCACTTTCCTAAACAATTAACATTAATTTTAAAATTTTTGAGAATATTGCCTTATAAAATTTACTTATTCTTGATTTACAAACTGTATAAACGTTAATCTTTCACAAACATTACAGTAAGTTCAGCAACTTTAATTCCAAACTTTGTCATAGTTGCTCTATTAATAGCAACTCTTTCATCTTGTTTAAAAATCCAATCATCAAAAGTAATTTTAATTTCCTTACCTTTTACTGGAACTAATAAAACATATTCAAATTTAAATGCTGGTCCATATGAAAATCCTTTCGCAGTTCCAACTACATCTCCTGCAGTTCCTTCATAATTATGTTCATCTATTTTATTAATTTTCCATTGTCTTGTTTGAACTTCGCCGTCTGACCAATTGAATTTTTCATCAAGAATTAATTGTTTCCCATCCCACTTCCCGTCTAAATCTGCGGAAAACTGTCTTGTGACTTTTCCAGAACGATTTTGAAGAATACCCCATGCTTTAACATTGCCAGACAAATAGTCCTCAATAATCAATCTTGGTTTTTGATCTTTAAAATCTGTTGGTTTCATATTGCTTGAGCATCCTGTTATAAAAAAAATTAATATTAATACAAATATATTTTTCATGCCGATTGTCTATTAGACATAGAAAATTGAATCAAGTCTATATTTTTTGCTTTAAATCCAGCTTCACAATAACATAAATAAAATTCCCACATTCTTTTAAAGTATTCATCAAAACCTAAAGGAGAAATAGTATTCCATGTTTTAAAAAAATTATTTTTCCATGTTAAAAGGGTTTTTGCATAGTCATCCGAATAAGAGTTTATTTTTTCTAATCCTAATTGGTTTTTTTTAGCTAATTTTTTAATGTGCCCTAAAGAAGGTAAAAAACCACCTGGAAAAATATATTTTTGGATAAAATCTTCTTCTATCCTGTAACGATCAAATAAATTATCCTTAATAGTAATCCCTTGAATAGCTGCTTGCCCATTGATTTTTAAGGAATTTTTGATTGTCCTAAAATATTCATCTAGATATTTTTCCCCAACTGCTTCTATCATTTCTATTGAAGCAATTTTGTCGTATTTATCTTTTAAATCTCTATAATCTAAAAACATTACATTAACTTTATTATTTAAATTACTTTTAAATATTCTTTCTTTTGTATAATCATATTGTTTTCTAGAAATTGTAATACAATCAATAATTACATCTCTTCTTTTAGCTAAAAATTCTGAAAACCCTCCCCAGCCACATCCTATCTCTAAAATTTTGTTACCATCTTTTATGTGAAGTAAATCAATTAACTTTTGATACTTATTTTTTTGAGCTGTTTCTAAATCATCATGTTTATTTTCATATATAGCACTTGAATAAGTTAAAGTTTTATCTAGCCAGCTAGCAAAAAACTCATTTCCAAGATCATAGTGTTTAGAAATATTTTTTAAACTATTAGATTTTGTATTGGATGCAAAAATTTTTTTTAAAATATTTTTTATTGTTTGTAATTTTGCACTACCTGAAAATGAATGAATAAGTTTTATATTTTTTGCTGTAAGTTCAATTAAATTTGTTAAATTAGTAGAATAGAAATCTTTATTTATGTGGGCTTCTCCCAAAGCGGAACTGCCTCCTAAAATAATATTTAAATAAAAATTAGGATTTATTATTTTAATATCTGCGGTAAATGACTCTTCAAAGTTTCCAAAATGATAAACTTGGCCGTCATAGTTGACTAATTTTAAATTGCCAGTTTTTATGGATTTTAATTTGTTTAAAACAAATTTTTCTGAAATTTTAAATAAACTCATTAGTTGTTTTCGTAACTCAAATTATTTTTAATTTTTTTATCTCTTTTTCTATATATTGCTCCTTTTCTCCATAATAGTAATGCTTCAAAATGTATCGCACTTATTATTTTAACGGACATTAGTGGGTATCTGAAAAAATTTATAATTAATTGTTTAAAAGTAAATTCTTTCTTTTTGCCAGTTTGGACAGCGGTTAAAATGATATCTTCATTATCAACTTGTTTTATCGAAATAGACAATTTTTCATTGGGATTTAATAATTTAAAATTATAGTAAGTATCCATGTCCATAAAAGGAGAAACGTAAAATTTTTTTTTACATTTTTGTTCTATTTTATTTTTGTCTTTAACTTTAAAAATATATGTATGTTGCTCATTGAAAGTATTTTTAACCTCATAAAAAATTGCTTTTAATGAATTACCTTTATAACAATAAAAAATACTTAGTGGATTAAAAACATAGCCAAAAATTCTTGGATAGCAAAGTAATTTTACATTGTTAATATTTTCATCGATATTAAATTTTTTCAAATTATCTAAAACCCAAACTTTTAAATTTTTTCCGTCTCTATCACCATGATCTTTGTCGTAAAAACTAAAAATGTTAAATTTATTATAAGAAAAAATTTTTATATCTTTATCTAATTTTTCAATTTCATCTAAATCTATAAAAAATGAAAAGGTTTTATATTTTAAAAAATGCTTAACTGGCTTAAACCTTGTGTGTGTTATTACTCCATTGTAAATACATGAATTCATCAAATTTTAAAATTTTTCATCAAATTAATAGTAGATTTTATTCCATCTTCATGAAATCCATAACCAAAATAACTTCCACAATACCAAGTTCTTTTTTTTCCTTGAAGTGAAAATAAAGATTTTTGATGCTTTAATGTGTCTGAATTAAAATGAGGATGAGTAAAATTTATTTTTTTGATTATAGATTTTTTATTTATTTCACAAAAGGGATTTAAAGTTAAAAAAAAATTATTATCACTTTTTAAATTTTGTAAGTTATTTAGCCAATAAGTTACGGATGTCTGCTTGCCATTAGATATTGAATTCCAACTAGACCAAGCTAGTTTTTTTTTTGGCATAAGTTTTTCATCCGAATGTAAAATGGCTTGGTTAGATACATATTTAAATTTACTCAATATTCTTTGTTCTTCTTCGGTTGGTTTATCAAGCATTTTTAGACTTTGATCAGCATGTGAAGCTAGAACTATATGATCGTAATCTAAATAATCTTCACCAATTTTTATCCTTACATTATTTTCGTTTCGGTTAACACTGATTACTTTATAGTTCTTAAAAATTTCCCCACTTATTTTATTTAAAACTTTTTTTACATAAGTTCTGCTTCTATCAGTAACAGTATACCATTGGGGTCTATTCCTTAATTTAAATAAACCATGATTAATAAAAAAATTCAAAAAAAGTTTTAAAGGGATTTCTTTAGCCTTAGAAAAAGGCATAGACCATATTGCTGCTACCATAGGAATAATGTGATATTCAACAAGATATTTTGAAAAATTTGATTTATCTAAATAACTGCCAAGTGTTTCTCCGTCTAAATTATTTTTAATTAATAAAGGAGCATTTTTATAAAATGAAATAATCTCTATTATCATTTTTACAAAATTAAAATTAAATATATTTGACTTATTTGCAAAAATAGCTTTGAGTCCACGACCACCGTACTCAATATTACTTCCTTGTATAGAAACAGCAAATGACATGTCACTTTTTTCAAAAGGAACTTCTAATTCCTTAAAAAAATTAAGTAAATTAGGGTAAGTTAATTCATTGAATACAATAAAACCTAAATCTACTGGAATAGTCTTTTTCTGATTTTTAATATCATAGGTATAAGAGTGACCTCCAAAATAATCTTCTTGTTCAAAAAGATCTACTTTGAATTTTTTTGATAGGTAATAAGCGGCTGATAATCCGGAAATCCCTGAACCAATTACTGCTATTTTCATTATTTAAGCAGCTGCATCTTTATACTCATCCATAGATGGACAAGAGCATACAAGATTTCTATCTCCATAAACATTGTCCACTCTAGCCACAGGGGCCCAATATTTATACTCTTTTAAATAAGTTTTAGGAAAAGCTGCTTCAGCTCTTGAATATGAATGTCTCCATTCATCTGAAGATAATTCTAAATATGTATGAGGTGCATTAATTATTGGATTATCTTTTTTTTCAAATTTCCCATTCTCAATTTTATCTATTTCATCTTTAATGCTTAATAAAGCGTTACAAAATCTGTCAATTTCTTCTAAATTTTCACTCTCTGTTGGTTCTATCATAATAGTTCCTGAAACTGGCCAAGACATTGTTGGAGCATGGTATCCGTAGTCTACTAATCTTTTAGCAATGTCCTCTTCTGTAATTCCTGTTTTTTCTTTAATCGGCCTTATATCGATAATGCATTCATGTGCAACGTTACCGTTCTTCCCGGTATATAAAATTTTGTATTTTTCAGATAACTTTTTCGAAATATAGTTAGCGTTTAAAATAGATATTTCTGAAGCTAATTTTAACCCTTTAGCTCCCATCATTTTAATATACATCCATGAAATGACTAAAATACTTGCGCTCCCCCATGGTGCAGCAGATACTGAACCCATGCCTTTATCTAAATTCAACTCTTTTAAATGCTGATGAGTGGGTAAAAAATCTTTTAAGTGTTTTGCGCATGCTATTGGGCCCATTCCAGGTCCTCCGCCTCCATGAGGAATACAAAAAGTTTTATGTAAATTTATGTGACAAACATCTGGTCCAAACTCTCCAGGTTTAGCAATCCCAACCAAAGCATTTAAATTTGCTCCATCCATATAAACCTGACCTCCATTAGAATGTATAACTTCACAAATTTCAGATATTTTTTCTTCAAACACTCCATGTGTTGAAGGATAAGTGACCATTAATGCTGCTAAATCTTTTGAATATTTTTCAGATTTAATTTTTAAATCATCAAAATCAATATTTCCATTATCATCACAATTAACCACTACAACTTTCATGCCTGACATTTGAGCGCTTGCTGGATTTGTTCCATGTGCGGAGTTAGGTATTAAACAAACATTTCTGTTAGCTTGATTATTGTTTTTATGAAATGCTCTTATTGTCATAAGACCAGCATATTCCCCTTGTGCTCCAGAATTAGGTTGTAAAGATACTGCATCAAATCCAGTAATTTCTTTTAGATCTTTTTCTAAATCATTAAACAATGTTGTATATCCTTTCATTTGTTCAACGGGAACATAAGGGTGAGGAAGAGAAAATTCTCTCCATGATATTGGTATCATTTCAGCTGTTGAATTTAATTTCATAGTACACGATCCTAGAGGGATCATTGATCTATTTAGTGCTATATCACTATCTTCCAATCTTTTTAAATATCTCATCATTTCAGTTTCAGAATGATACTTATTAAAAACCGGGTGAGATAAATATTTTGAAGTTCTTAATAGATTTTTTGGAAGATTATCCAGCATAACATCTTCTATGTCTTTTAAATCATTGTTAATTCCAAAAATCTTTAAAAGTAAGTTTACATGATCGATTCTTTTTGCTTCATCAAAAGCTACGGATAAAGTGTTATTATCTACTTTCCTTAAATTGACTTTTTCGGTAATTGCCTTTTTATAAATTTCTCTAGTTTTCTCATTTGTTTTGATCGTTACAGTATCAAAAAAATTATTTGAGTGGAGCTCAAAACCTCCCTCTTTTATATTATTAGCAAATAATTTTGCCAATTTAGAAGTTCTAGTAGCAATATTTAAAATTCCAGTTGGACCATGATAAATAGCATAAGCAGCAGATACTATTGCCAATAAAGCTTGCGCAGTGCAGATATTGCTAGTAGCCTTATCTCTTCTAATGTGTTGTTCCCGTGTTTGAAGAGAAAGTCTATAAGCTTTTTTACCAAATTTATCTACTGACACTCCAATAATTCTTCCAGGCATTGATCTTTTCAAATTTTCTTTTGTAGCAAAGAAAGCGGCATGAGGTCCTCCGTAACCCATAGGAACTCCAAACCTTTGAGCATTACCTACTGCAATGTCAGCCCCGAGTTCTGCAGGTGTTTTTAATTTTGCTAAAGATAGGAGATCACAAACCACTATAGCTTTTCCTCCTTTTTTTCTTATTAAACTTATTGCTTCACTAGGGTCTACGATTTCTCCAAGAGTATCTGGGTATGCTAAAACTCCGCATATTAAATCTCCATCTAAATTTTTAATGAATTCACTTTGATTGCCAATTAGAAGTTCTAGTCCAAAAGGCTCTATTCTAGTTTTTATCAAATCAATAACTTGGGGATTGCATTTTTCAGACACATAAACTTTTTTTGAATTATTTTTGGAGACTCTTTGAGCTAAACCGACTGCTTCAGCGGCAGCTGTTGCCTCATCTAATAAGGAAGCATTTGCAATATCCATGCCGGTGAAATCAATGACTAACTGTTGAAAATTTAATAACATTTCTAGTCTGCCTTGAGCCACTTCTGGTTGGTAAGGAGTGTATGAAGTATACCACCCTGGATTTTCTAATAAATTTCTAAGAATAACATGGGGAGTAAAACAATTGTAGTAACCCATGCCAATAAAATTTCTATAAGTTTGATTCTTTTGAGCAATTAATTTAAGTTTTTTTAAAGCTTCACTTTCAGAGATTGAATGGTCCATATTCAATTCATTTTTTAACAATATATTTTCAGGAACAGTATCCTTTATTAACTGTTTTAAAGAATTACTGCCAATATGGTCTAACATTTTTGATTGGTCCTCTTTAGAAGGGCCAATGTGTCTATTAATAAATTCTTGTGAAGTATCGTCTATCATTTAATTTGGATTATCCTTACAAAATTTGTCATATTCTTCTTTTGACATTAAAGAGTCAAATTCTCCTTTGTTTTTAATCTTTAATTTAAAAAACCAACTTGCTCCCTCTGGATCTTTGTTAATGCTACTAGGGTCATCTACTATATTTTTATTACCCTCAGTAATCTCTCCAGAGATAGGTGAATAAACATCGCTAGCTGCTTTTGTTGACTCAACAACAGCTGCTTGCCCCTCCTTTTCTACAGATTTTCCTGCATCTGGTACCTCTGCAAAAACTATATCTCCAAGCAATTCAGTAGCATGTTTAGTGATGCCAACTGTAGCTACATCACCATCTAGTGAGACCCATTCATGTTTCTTTGAAAATTTTTTTTCACTCATTTTTACCTCCTTAATTTATTTAACATAGCTTTTTTTATAAAATGGAAGCCCTGAAACTTTACCTCCATATTTTTTTCCTCTTACTTCTAACTTTATTAGTGTTCCAATTTTAGCAAAATTAGATTTGACATATCCCATTGCAACTGGTGCATTTACACTTGGGCCAAAGGTTCCGCTGGTAACAAGACCTATCTCGTTATCGTCAAGTGAAAATATTTTCGTATTTTCCCGAGCTATAACTTTGCCCTCGGGCTTAATACCAACCCTAATTTTCTCACTTCCATTAGTCAATAAATTTTTAATCTTTTCCCATCCATTAAAACCCCCAACATCTTTTCTTTTTTTTGCTATAGCCCATTTTAAATTAGCTTCTATAGGGTTGATTTTTTCATTTAAATCGTGTCCGTACAAACAAAGACCTGCCTCTAATCTTAATGTATCTCTAGCACCTAAACCTATCGGTTTGACTTCATTTGAAATTAAAAAATTGATTAGTTTTTCTACTTTTTTATCTGAGATAGAAATTTCAAAGCCATCTTCTCCTGTATAACCTGATCTTGTTACATATAAATTTTCATTATCATAATTAAAATTATTACCAGTCATAAATTTTAAATTAGAAACACCAGGTATCAATTTTTCTAATATTTCTACCGACTTGGGTCCTTGTAAAGCTATTAAAGATAAATCATTACTTAAAAGATGCTTATGATTATTTTTTAAAAATTTTGAAATTTGTTTAATATCATTTTCCTTGCAAGCAGCGTTTAAGATTATACAAAATCCTTTTTCAGTTTTTGTTACAATTAAATCATCGATTATTCCTCCGTCATTATTGAGTAAAAAAGAGTATTTTGAATGGTTTATTTTTAAAGATTTTAAATCTGCGGGAATAATCTTTTCTAATGCCTCTGTTAACGTTTCATCGCCTTCCAAAAAAAATTGCCCCATATGAGAAACATCAAAAAACCCGGCATAAGTTCTTGTAGAAATATGCTCTTTTACAATCCCGTCTTTATACTGAATTGGCATTTCATAACCTGCAAAAGGGACGAACTTCGCCCCAAGATTTTTATGAATATTATATAAAGCTGTTTTTTGTACTTCCATAATAACTCTAAACTAACCCTATCTGTCCATGTACCTGAGAGATTTAATCCTTCGGTGAGGCTTAAGCCTACTTTCCAGAGTTATTACGGCAACGGTCCTTTTGCCTGAGAGTTTCTAGGGTAGTTGCTCCTTCGGCGCTAAATAAATTAGTCTCTCCCGTTACATTTAGATTCTCCTCGAAAAAGGGCAAAAAGTCAAATTTTATTGAACGACAGAAGGCCTGTTTTTATCTAAGCTTTTAATGATTATTGCAAAAATTATAATACTACCTCCAATAAACACACTCAAAGGTGGAATCTCATTAAGAAATAACCATACCCACAAAGGTGCGAAAATTGTTTCTACGAGCATTAATAATCCGATAGTGACTGATTTAGTTGTTCTAGATCCTATGGTAATACAAACAAAGCCAAATGTAAGTTGAGGTACTCCTAACAAAAAACCCATAAGAATATCATTGTTTGTAAAGTTTAAATCATTAGCCATGAAAAAAGAAATCAATACACTAGAAATAGATGCGTACCAGATCGCTGGTACTAAATCTAAATTAGAATTTTTTCTTATGATCATAACTAGTATTGAAAAACTTATTGGAATAGTTAGAGCAACTAAGTTACCAAATAAAGTTCCACCAGAAATTGAATCTCCTATCATTACAGTAATTCCCATCATTGCTAAAACTATTGAAAGTAATCCAATAACTGAGACTTTCTCTTTCAAATAAAAATAACCAAAAATTGCCAAAAACATTGTTTGAGTGCTAATGATAAAAACAACATTTGCTACTGAGGTATTCATCATTGCAAACACAAAAGCTATAAAGCTAAATGACATTACAAAACCACCTAATAAACCCGCTAGGCCAGCTTTTTTTATAGTTCGAAAAGCATCTTTTTTATACATAGATAATAAAAAAACTGAGACTCCTAAAAAGAAAAAAAATGATCTTAATAATAAAATTTCCCAAGCATCTGTAGTTTCAAATGATCTCACAATAAAGCCTCCCCAGCTAAGGCAAAAAGCCCCAAAAAGAAGAAGTGAATAGCCTGGCACTTTATAAAGAAATTGCATTTAAAATTTTTTTAAAATATTGTTCAAAAAATATCTTAAAGTAAGCGACCTAAGCACCGTAAATAAAAGCAGTGAAAACCATAAGCCGTGATTACCAAAATATTTCGTAGAATATATAGATATAACTATAAAACAAGCAACTGAAAACAGCATTCCATTTCTCATATCTCTAGTTTGTGAGGCTCCAATAAATATGCCGTCTAATTGATAACAAAATGAAGCAATTGGAGGAATCATAATGATCCAAAGAGCATGCTTATAAGAAATAAATCTAATGATATCTATATCAGTAATAATATTAATGATTTGTTTAAAAAAGATTAAGTAGAATATAGAAATAATCAAAGCTGTAAAAAAGCTTAATTGTATTGAATTTTTTACAACTAATGAAAAAGATTTTTTGTTTCTTTTGCCTAATGTAAATCCTACTATTCCTTCTGTAGAAAAAGCATAAGCATCAAGAAAAAAAGCTGCTAAAATTATAAATTGCATTAGAATTGCATTAACAGCCAAATAGTCTTCGCCCAATTTAGAACCAAGATATGTGATCCAGAGAAATGAAAATGTAAGGACAAAGGTCCTTATAAAAATATCAAAATTAATAGTTAATAATTTTAAAAGCTTGGAGAAAACTATTAGTTTTTGAAAAGTTGGAGTTATTTGAAATTTTTTAACTATAAATTTGTATGTAAATAAAGAAAAAATAATTACTGTTATATAGCTTGCTATTAAAGTTCCTAAAACGACACCAAAAACGTCTAATTTTAATGACAATACAAAGAAAGAGCTTAAAACTATATTTAAAGCAGACAAAATAATTATCAATAAACTTGAAACGTTTGTTTTTTGAATGCCCAGAAAAAAACCTACCAAAATATAGATTACGAATTCTGCTGGTATAGAAAATACTCTTACGGATATATAGGTTTTTATCAGCTCTTGAGTTTCAGCAGAAGTAGAAAAGAAATTTTCAGTCAGACCTATTATTAAAGGTCTAAATAAAATAATAACTATTGCGATTACCATAGCCATCAAAAAATTTCTTAATAAAGTTTTTGCAATTTCTCTGTAATCACTTTTGCCATATAACTGGGCAACTATTCCTACAGTTCCCATCCTGAAAAAAGCAAAACTCCAGATGATCATTGTCATAACTGAAGTGGCAATACTAGTTGCTGCTAAAAATTTGGTTTGGCCTAAATTACCCATTAGACCAGTATCAATTATACCTACCAAAGGAATTGCTAAATTTGAAAAAAAAATTGGAACAGATAACAAAAAAATCTGTTTCTTTGAAATATTCGTTGGATAATTTCTAGTTATCATTTTAAAAATACAAAAACCTATTATATGCTAAATAAGAATTTGTATTTTTCATTTATAGAGAGCACTTCCATATTTACTAAACCGCCAATGATTAATTGAATAGAAACAATTAAAATAACAAATAATCCAACGTATCCTAGCCATTGATGTCTCTTTATGTACTCAGCAAAGAAACTAGCTAGTGTAAAAATTAAAAATAATGACAAAAGAAGACCAACCACCATTATATTAAAATTTCCCTTAGCTACAGCAACTACTGCTAAAACGTTATCAAAACTTAAGGTTAAATCTGCTATTAACACTTGATAAACTCCTGAAGAAAAACTTTTTGTTTCTTTAGATTTTAGTTGTGGCGATCTAATTACATTTTTGCCAAAAAAGTCTTGTCTTAAATTATTAATTACCCATAGTAAAAGTATTCCACCTAAAATTTTAACCCAAGCAAATTCAAATATATAATTAGCTCCTGTCGCAAAAAATATTCTAAAAATAAATGCTGCCCCAACTCCCCAGGCTATAATCTTCCTTCTATTTTCTGGAGCAAAATTTGCTGCTATTAATCCTATTATGATAGCGTTATCTGCTACCATAACAATATCAATTAGAATAATTTGAAGTGAAATAATTAATTGTTCTAAGTACATGCTATCTATTAAGTATATAATTCATTTTTAACTGCATTAAATGTAAAAAAAAAAGCCCAACTTAAGAAGTTGGGCTTTAAATTTTTAATTATCAAAGTCTAATAGTTAAAATGCTTTTCCTATTGAGAATTTGATCTGGTCTACATCTAGATCAGCAGTGATTGTGTTTCCTGTTCCTGAACCCGATACATATTCATCGAAATTCGTTCTCTCCATAGCTAATTTAGTATAAAAACCAGCCCACTCACCTTTAATACCTAGTCCATATGTAACGCCATCAACAGTATCGTTCTTGTAAGAACTACCATTTGTTAAATTATTTTCTAACGTATTAATATCTATTTGAGATAAACCTGCTTTAACGTACATCCCTCCTAAAGGAATTTCAGTGTAAAGAGTTGTGAAGTTTTCTACTTCAGCGTCAGCAGTTCTAGTATTAGTTCCATCAACACCTTCTCCTGATGCAGTTTCTGAAGTATCTGTTCTAGAGTGTGTTGCGTCTGAAACGTCTGCGCTCATTGGCACAATTTCAGCTCCAAAAGTTATTCCGTTATCCAAAATTACTTCTGCGAAAATCGAACCTACTCCAGTCATAGCGTCTACAGATGTAGCTCTTACAGATCCCTCAGCACCTGTGTTTGAAGTTTCTGTCTCACTACCTTCCGCGCTCACCATTGCCATCGATCCACTTACTCCGATACCAAACTCTATGGCATTAGCTGAAGTAAATAGTAAAAATGATGCTATGATTGTTAATATTTGTTTTTTCATAGTAATTACCTTTATATTCTCAGTTAACTTAATTCTTCTTGCTAGCAGATCGATTCATAGAGGGATTCCTACCTTTTGTCCAATTTAAACTACACAATCTTGAATTGCTGATGTTAAAAAAACCCTTTAAAATCAACGTTTTTATGTTGCTAAAATGCAACATATGAGGGTTTTTTTAGGTTAAAATTTTAAAAAATAAAGCTTTTATTCCTTATGAATTTTCTAAACTTAGAGCCAATTTCTATATTTAATGCTCTTAAATGAGAAGGTTTAAGTGATCTTAGGTTTTGAACTAAATTTAAAAATCTTTTTGTCTCTTTTGTTGAAATTAATCCATCTGTAAGACTTTTGAATTTCTCTATGTATTGCTTTCTTCTAAAAGGTCTTTTCCCACTTGGATGAGCGTCTGCTACATTAATCTCTTCTGAAATTACGGATCCATCATTCATTTTAACAATAACCCTTCCTCCAAAACATTTATTTTTGGGATTTGGATTATGATATTTTTTAGTCCATTTTTTATTTTCTCGTGTTGAAATTTTACGCCATAATTTAATAGTACTTTTTCTTCTAGCTCTTTGAGGAGTGTAAGATTTAATATGATGCCAGGAACCGTCTTCTAAAGCTACTGCAAAAATATACATAATAGAATGATCTAATGTTTCTCGACTAGCATAAGGATCCATTTTTTGAGGGTCATTAGCTCCTGTTCCAATAACATAATGTGTGTGATGACTTGTTTCTATTATAATCTTTGAGATATTAGATAAATTATTTATTTTTTTATTTAGGCTTCTTGCCAAATCGATTAAAGCTTGAGATTGATATTCTGCAGAATGTTCTTTTGTATAGGTCTCTAAAATAGCTTTTTTTGGTTCGTTTATTTTAGGAAGAGGAACAATATATCTTTTTCCTGGTCCAGATAAAACATAGGCGATCACACTATCTTCCCCTTCATAGATTGGACTTGGAGCCCCTTCACCTCTCATACAACGATCTACTGCTTCTATTGCAAGTTTGCCCGCATGAGCCGGGGCAAAAGCTTTCCAGCTTGAGATCTCGCCTTTCCTAGATTGTCTTGTTGAAATAGTTGTGTGTAAAGCTTGTTGAACTGACTGGTAAATTATATCTGTTTTTAATCTTAATAAACTTCCTAATCCAGCAGCTACACTAGGTCCTAAATGAGCAATATGATCTATCTTATGTTCATGTAAACAAATGCCCTTTACAAGATTTACTTGCACTTCATAGCCTGTCAAAATTCCTCTAATTAAATCCATGCCATTTGACTTTACCTGTTGGGCTACAGCTAAGATTGGAGGGATATTATCACCTGGATGACTATAATCTGCAGCTAAAAATGTGTCATGATAGTCTAATTCTCTTACAGCTGCTCCATTAGCCCAAGCTGCCCACTCACAATCAACTTTAATTTTTGAACTCAACCCAAAGATGGTTGCTCCATTCTTTCTAGGATGAGCTAACGCCATTTCTCTAGCAGATATGACTGGTTTTCTGTTAAAAGATGCAATAGCTACAGAAGCGTTATCTATAATTCTATTTATAACCATTTCTACAGCATCATTATTAATTTTTGCTTTATCAGATGCAATCTCTGCTATTTTCCAGGCAAGCTGGTCTTTCTTTTTTAAATTAGCTTTTGATGGATGAACTTTAACTGTAATATTTCTCATTAATTAGTTTATCATGTTACGTAAAACATACTGAAGAATTCCACCATTTTTATAATATTCGACTTCATTCGCGGTATCAATTCTACATAAAACTTTTATTGTCTTGCTTGAACCATCTTTATATTTAATTTCGCACGATATTTCTTGTCTAGGCTTAACTCCTTTATCAATATCAACTACAGTAATTAATTCAGATCCAGTTATATTTAGTTTTTTTCTATCAAAGCCTTCTTTAAATTGAAGTGGCAAAACTCCCATTCCAACTAAATTTGATCTATGAATTCTTTCAAAACTTTCCGCGATTACAGCTTTTATCCCTAATAATTTTGTTCCTTTTGCAGCCCAATCTCTAGATGAGCCAGTTCCATATTCTTTACCTGCGATAACAACCAAATCATTTTTTCTTTTCTTATATTCAATAGCAGCATCATAAACGCTCATTACTTTTCCGTCTGGTTGTAAAGTAGTAAAACCACCCTCTGTTCCGGGAGCCATTTCATTTCTTATCTTTATGTTTCCAAATGTTCCTCTCATCATTACTTCGTGATTACCTCTTCGAGCTCCATATGAATTAAAATCTTTTTGTTGTACTTGATGCTTCATAAAATAATCACCCGTAGGACTATCTTTTTTAATATTTCCGGCTGGAGAAATATGATCGGTAGTAACCGAGTCAGCCAGTAAAAGTAATACTCTTGCATCTTTAATTGCTTTGAAGCCTTCTGGTTTATCTGGTAGATCATCAAAAAAAGGTGGTTTTTTTACATAAGTAGAATTTGACTCCCAATTATAGATACTACTGTCTACTGTTTTAATTGAACTCCATTCTTTAGGTCCTTCAGAAACGTTTGAGTAACGATCTATAAACATGTTGGCATTAATAGATGATAGCATTATCTCTTCGATTTCTTTATTACTCGGCCAGATATCTTTTAAAAAAACATCTTTTCCATCTTTGCCTACTCCTAGAGGGTTTTTATATAAATCAAAATTCATATTTCCAGCTAAAGCAAAAGCAACTACAAGCGGCGGTGAAGCTAAATAATTAGCTTTAACATCTGGACTTATTCTACCTTCAAAGTTTCTATTACCCGATAATACTGAAACAACATACAAATCTTCTTTATGAATTGCCTCAGATATATTTTTTTTAAGTGGCCCTGAATTTCCAATACAAGTAGTGCAACCATATCCAACTAAATTAAAACCAAGTTGATCTAAATATTTATTTAATCCTGCTTTTTCTAAATAATCTGTAACTACTTTTGATCCTGGGGCCAAAGAAGTTTTTACCCAAGGTTTAATTTTTAAACCTTTCTCTACTGCTTTTTTTGCAAGCAATCCTGCCCCTATCATTACGCTCGGATTTGAAGTGTTGGTGCAAGAAGTAATAGCCGCTATCACAATGTCTCCATCGGTGATTTTAAAATCATTTCCAACAACATCTGCTTGAAGAGGTTTTTCTCTCTTTGAATTTTCTTTATAAGCTTTAGCAAAACTAGTAGCGGACTCGGTTAATAAAACTTTATCTTGAGGTCGTTTAGGACCTGATATACTTGGAACTACTGTGCTGATGTCTAAAGATAAAGTGTCAGTAAATTCTATTCCTTCGCTTGACCAAAGGCCTTGTTCTTTTGAATATTTTTCAACAAGATCAATTGTTTCTTTATCTCTTCCAGAAAGTTTTAAATATTTTAAAGTTTCATCATCTACAGGAAAGAAACCACATGTTGCACCATACTCAGGTGCCATGTTTGCTATTGTGGCTCTATCAGCTAAAGTAAGATTTTTTAAACCGTCTCCATAAAATTCTACAAATTTTCCTACTACTCCTTTTTTTCTTAACATTTCTACAATAGCTAAAACTAAGTCTGTAGCTGTTAATCCCTCTAATAATTTTCCTTTAATTTCAACTCCAACAACTTCTGGGATTAACATTGAGATTGGCTGACCTAACATGGCAGCTTCTGCTTCTATTCCACCAACACCCCATCCTAAAACTGATAATCCATTAACCATTGTCGTATGACTATCAGTACCTACCAAAGTGTCGGGATAAGCATAAAGATCATTGCCACTTTTTGATGACCAAACTACTTTTGCTAAATATTCTAAATTAACTTGATGACAAATTCCTGTTCCGGGAGGAACAACTCTAAAATTATCAAAAGCTTTTTGACCCCATTTAAGAAAAGCGTATCTTTCTCCATTTCTTAAAAATTCTTTTTCTACATTCTGATTAAAAGATTTGCCTGAAGCGTACTCATCAACCATTACTGAATGATCTATTACTAAATCTACTGTTGACAGCGGGTTAATTTTATTTGGGTCTTTATTTTTAGACTTAACCGCATCTCGCATGGCTGCTAAGTCTGCTATTGCAGGAATACCAGTATAATCTTGCAGCAATGTTCGAGCAGGCCTGTATGCTATTTCCGTGTTAGATTTTTTATTTTTTAACCAATCTTTAATCGCTAAAATTTGCTTCTTATCAACTGTTAAACCATCTTCATATCTTAAAAGGTTTTCTAATAAAACTTTAAGTGATTTAGGTAATTTAGAAATACCTTCAAGACCATTTTTTTCTGCATTTTTTAAATTGAAAATTTTATAATCTTTTCCTGAAGAAGAAATAGTATCAAAGGATTTAAAGGAATTTTTACTATTAAATTTCATGCGCTATACATAAAACATAATAACACAAACTATAAGTAAAAAAGACATTATATAGTTAAATTTCTTAATAAAGTTTTTACTTGTGGCAAATTTTCTCAAATATTTACCTAATAAGCACCATGAACTAACACTAAAAACGGCCATAAAAAAATAGGTTATTATTACTATCGTCGCATCTCTTAAATAGTTATTTTGAACATCAATGAATGTTGAAACTGCTATCATCGCAACCATTACACCTTTAGGATTAATAAACTGAAATAAAAAAGTATCAAAAAAAAGAACTGGTTTTTTTATATTTTCTGACTCATTGGTTGAGCTAAAAGCAATTTTATAAGCTAGATAAATTAAAAAAATTGTTCCTAAAATTTTAATTATACTTTGTAAAAAAATATATTTTTGAAAGATAATAATTAAGCCAGAAGCCATAACGGTTAGCATAGTTGTCCAACCAAGAATAACACCTAACATTAAAGGAATGGTCTTTTTAAAACCAAAATTAAATCCTGAGTAAGAAGACAAGATATTATTCGGTCCTGGCGTGAAAGCAGTGGCGATACCAAAAAGAATTAACGGAAGGAATTGATCATACATTAGGCTATTTCAAGACCATTGTCTGTTTTTTGAGAAGGATGCACTAAAACTACTTTACCATCTTTCTCGATTGCTCCTAAAATTAATACCTCTGAAACAACTCCAGCAATATTTTTTTTTGGAAAATTACAAACTCCAATAACTTGTTTTCCCACTAGATTCTCCGAATTGTAGTAATGTGTTATTTGAGCAGAAGATTGTTTGATTCCTATATCTTTTCCAAAATCAACTTCCACTACCAATGAAGGTTTGCGTGCTTTTTCATTTTTAGTTACCTTTAAAACTGTTCCAACCAAAATCTGAATTTTATTATAGTCTTCATAAGTAATTTCTTTTTTCATAAGTAAATTGATTATCGTTATTTTTTATATTCGTATATAGATATTTTCTTTTTTTTCATCAGTAAATAATGACAAAAAGCTTAAATCTGTGTAGTAAATAAAAGAAATTTTGGCATTGAATATTAAGCTTTAAAAGTCAATAATATTATAAATATAAAATACTAACGAGAGGGAAAATATGAAAAAAATATTTTTATCTGCTATTTTGTCTTTGTCGGTTTTAGCGTCAAGTGCATATGCAGAAATTAAAATGGGAATAATCTTAGGATTTACTGGTCCTATTGAATCTTTAACTCCAGCTATGGCGGCATCTGCAGAATTAGCTTTTAAAGAAGCTTCTGACTCAGGTTCTTTGCTTGGTGGAGAAACAATTAAACCTTTAAGAGCAGACTCAACTTGTGTTGACTCAGCGGCTGCAACAACCGCTGCAGAGGGTTTAGTTAGTCAAGGTATAGTTGCAATTATGGGAGCAGATTGTTCTGGTGTTACTGGAGCGGTCGCATCAAACGTAGCGGTTCCTAATGGAATTACTATTATATCACCTTCTGCAACATCTCCTGGTCTAACAACTTTAAAAGATAAAGGTTTGTTTTTCCGTACAGCTCCATCGGATGCTCGAGGAGGACAAATTCTTGCAGACATAACAAAAGATAGAGGCGTTAAAAGTGTTGCTGTTACATACACTAATAACGACTACGGTAAAGGTTTAGCTGATGTTTATTCTGCAGCAGTTAAAGCTCATGGAATAAAAGTTACAACTGTAACTGCGCACGAAGATGGCAAAGCCGACTATAGCGCAGAAGTTTCTACACTAGCATCAGCTGGTGGAGATGCAGTTGCTGTAATTGGATACCTTGACCAAGGTGGTAAAGGAATTATTCAAGGATCTTTAGATTCTGGTGCCTTTGATACATTTATATTATCAGATGGTATGATCGGTGATTCACTTACTGATACTTTCGGTAAAAGCTTGAACAAATCTTTTGGTTCTTTACCAGGTTCTTTAGGTAAAGGAGCAGGAGTATTTGCAAAAGTTGCCAAAGGAGCTGGAATTGACCCATCTGGTCCATATACTGGAGAATCTTATGATGCTGCAGCTTTAATCGTTCTTGCGATGCAAGCAGGTGGTTCTGCAGACCGAGGTTCAATTGCCAAAAATGTAATGTCCGTAGCTAATGCGCCTGGAACTAAAATTTATCCTGGTCAGCTTAAAAAAGGTCTAAATCTTTTAGCTAAAGGAAAAGCAATAGATTATGAGGGTGCTACTGCAGTTAAATTTACAGATGTTGGAGAACACGTTGGTAATTTCATAGAAAAAGAAATTAAGGGCGGTAAATTTAAAAATAAAAAACAAAGATAAAATTTAATCTTACAAACCTCAGCGGTGAAAACTGCTGAGGTTTTTTATATGTGTTTTATTTTCTCTGGCAAAATTCCTTTTGGTCTATAACGCATAATTAACAGCAAACCAATTCCCATCATTAAAAATCTAAAGTATGGAATGCTATTAACTAAATGAACTCTAAAAGCATTAGTTTCTTCTAAACTGCTAGTAAAAAAATTAATCAAGAACAATGCGATAGGAGCAGCTTCGACCCATAAAAACCAAACTGCAAAACCTCCTAAAATTGCACCAAAATTATTTCCACTTCCACCAACAATAACCATTACCCAAATTAAAAATGTATACCTCATTGGTCTATAACTTCCTGGTGTAAATAATCCATCATAGGTAACCATCATAGCCCCTGCTATGCCAACAATGGCTGAACCAAGAACAAAAATTAAAAGGTGTTGTTTAACAACATTCTTTCCCATTGCATTGGCTGCTTCTTCATTATCTCTGATGGCTCTCATCATTCTTCCCCAAGGAGAATAAAGTGCTTTTTGAGTAACTATTAAGAGAATTATTACTACAACGGTAAAAAGTCCTGCAAAACATAATTTTACAAATACCGTTGAAGATTCGATAACAAGTTGTTTTAGCGCCTCTTGTCTTTCTAAAGTATTAGTAATTAAATTTAATGTACCTTGGTTAAATTTCTCGACTAAATTTATAAACCACTCCTTAGATTGTAAATCCACCTCATATGGAACTGGTCTTTTTAAGCCAATTACATTTTTAACACCTCTAGCTAACCAATCTTCATGTTTTATTACTGCAATAACAATTTCTGATATTAGTAGTGTTGCTATTGCAAGATAATCTGCTCTAAGTCCTAAAGCAATTTTTCCAATAATGTATGCCAAGGCGCCAGCAAAAAAGGCGCCAACTATCCAAGAAAATAATATTGGGAGACCCATTCCTCCTAAAAAGCCTGTAGTTGCTGGACTAACGGACTCAATTGACTCTATAGCTGGCGCAGATATTAATCTTAAAAGAATTAACCCAACTATTATAATAGCTGCAATTCCATAACTTCTTTTTTTTGACTGATTATAATTTTTCATAATAAAACGAATGCTAAAAACCATGAAAGCAATCAAAAAGGCACATAATATCATATTAAAACCTCCTACCTGCCATGCTTCTCGAACAGGAGGAACTGAAACCAAAACTGCTGCTAAGCCTCCAAGAGCCGTGTAGCCCATAATTCCAAAATTAATTAATCCTGCGTATCCCCATTGAATGTTAGCTCCCATAGTCATTACTGCAGAGATCAAACAAAGGCACAAAATTGATAATGCCATGCTCCAAGACTGTAAAAATCCTACCAAAATTATGAGTCCTAACATTATTGAATATGCGCTTATTATGTCTAGATTTTTTCTCATAAAACTTTTCCTTTAAATATTCCTGAAGGTCTAAATAATAAAACTATTACTAAAATTGAGAAAGATACTGCAAATTTATAATCGGTCGATAGCAATTGTAATAAGCCATCGGGCTCTAAACTTGCTGGAAGTAAATAAACAAAGAATTTTTTGTAAGCATAAGTTAAAAGTATTTCTGAAAATGCAATAACATATCCTCCCAAAAAGGCTCCAAAAGGATTTCCAATGCCTCCTACGATAGCTGCAGCAAAAATTGGAAGCATATTGTTGAAATAAGTAAATGGTTTAAAGCTTTTATCTAAACCATAAAGAGCTCCACCAATAGTAGCCAAAATTGCAGCTATTACCCAAGTAATCATAACTACTTTTTTAGGATCTATTCCAGATAAAAGTGCTAAATCTTCATTATCTGAATAAGCTCGCATACTTTTTCCAGTTTTTGTCTTATTTAAAAACCAAAATAAAATAGAAACAACAATAATTGTAACCAACAATGTAATGACTTGTGTTGATTTAATCGTTAATCCTTCATTTAAACCTGTCATCTCCTTAAATTCATTTGCTTTCAAAATAAATTTTTCTCCGTCAAAAAACCTCCTATCAAATGGTCCGATAACTATTCTTACAATTGCTTGTGTAACGAACATTGTGCCTATACTAACCATTGCTAACATAACTGGAGGGCTTTTTTGTGTACGATAATAGCTAAAAACTAATTTATCCTTAACAAGAACATAAAGTATAGTAATAATAATTCCAAAAGGCATAGCAAGTAATGCTGTAGGAAGAAAACCTAAACTAATTCCAAGATATTGAAAATACCAAGTAAATAAAATTGTAAACATCGTACCAAAAGACATAAGATCACCGGCAGTAAAATATGCAAACCTTAAGATCCCATAAATTAAAGAGACAAAAATTGCTCCTAGAGCTAACTGAGATCCATAAGATAAAGCAGGTACAAATAAATAATTTAAAAGTAAAACTATTGCATTTAAAGAATCCATATCAACCTCCTAAGAAAGAACTTCTTACTCTTGGATCGTTTAGCAGTTCTTTTCCAGTTCCTGAGTATTTATTTTCTCCTGTGACTAAGACATAGCCTCTGTCCGATATGCTTAGAGCTTGTTTTGCGTTTTGTTCAACCATCAAAATAGCTACGTTTGTTTTTTTTACTTTTATAATGTGATCGAATAATTCATCCATGACTATAGGTGAAACTCCAGCAGTTGGCTCATCAAGCATTAGGACGGATGGTTTTATCATTAAGGCTCTTCCTAATGCTACTTGCTGTCTTTGTCCTCCTGATAATTCACCAACTAACTGAGATTTTTTTTCTTTTAAAATAGGAAACAACTCATAAACTTCATCAATAATTTTTTTAAGATTTTCATCTCTTAAAAAAGCGCCCATCTCTAAATTTTCTTCAACGCTTAATCCAGCAAACACATTTCTAGTTTGTGGAACAAATGCGATACCTTGTTTAACTCTATCTTGTGGATTCAAATGAGAAATGTCTTTGCCGTTTATAATAATCTTGCCAGATTTAAGATTCAACAATCCTAGCATAGCTTTCATAGCTGTAGATTTCCCTGCTCCATTTGGACCGAGTATTGAAACTATTTCGCCTTTATTCACATTGACCGAGCAGGAAGAGATGATGTCAGGGCCGTTGCCATAACCTCCTGTCATTTTTATACCTTCAAAAAAAGCCATTAACTTTTATCCTTTAATTTTGATCCTCTTCCTAGATAGCTTTCAATAACTTGTTCATTATTTTTAACTTCATCTGAAGTCCCTTCAAATAAAACAGAACCTTCAGCCATTACAATAACTGGGTTACACAATCGACTAATAAATTCCATATCATGCTCAATCATGCAAAATGTATAACCTTTCTCTTTGTTTAACCTCAAAATTGCACTTCCTATTTCTTTTAACAAAGTTCGATTAACTCCTGCGCCAACTTCGTCTAGTAAAACTAATTTGGCATCAACCATCATAGTTCTGCCAAGTTCTAATAATTTTTTTTGTCCTCCCGATAAATTTCCAGCAAGTTCATTTGAAAGATGTTTGAGATTTAAAAAATCAATTACCTCTAATGCTTTTTCTTTAACTACCGCCTCTTCTTTTTTAACTATATCTGGCTTAAATAAAGCGTTAACTAAATTTTCACCAGACTGTTTACCTGGAACCATCATTAAATTTTCCAACACTGTAAGATTTGTAAATTCATGAGCAATTTGAAAAGTCCTTAGGACACCTTTTGAAAATAATTCGTAAGAAGGAATATTAGTAATATCTTCATCATTAAATAAGACTGTACCCTTCGATGACTCTAGATTGCCTGCGATTAAATTAAATAATGTTGTTTTGCCTGATCCATTAGGCCCGATAATGCCTGTGATAGAGCCTTTTTTGATTTTTAAAGAACAATTTGAAACTGCAGCTAATCCTCCAAAAAATTTAGAAAGATTATTAACTTGCAGAATATTCGAATCTGACTGCATAGAAAATTATACTTTTTTTAATCTCTTATGAATACTATTCAAAGATTTCTCTAAATTCTTATAAAATCCAACTTTTCTCAATTGTTTTACGGCTTGTTCGTTCAATCCTCCTGGAGTTTGAGAGTCTTTTACAAGATATTTTAAATCTTTTCCTGAATTAACAGCTGAGTCTTGAGCAAGAGCTACAAAAAGAGAAGAAATATATCTTTGGGCTTCTTTTCTTTTTATTCCTCTTCTAACTAACCAGTTAGATAATACTTTTAAGTACTCGTAAAAAGGCGCCATCATTCCTGATGTTACCCAGAAATTCATAGATAATTTTTCATTTTTAATTTCAACAGTAGTTCCCAGTTTATCAAAGAAATTTTTTATTTGTTTATCGGGAGGACAAATAGGTACAGGACCTTTCCGAATTGAAATAGGAGGAAGCGGGATAGCTCTTACAATTTTTGATGTTTTGCCAATCATTTTTTTTAGCTGAGCTAAATTTATTGTAGAAATAAAGCTTATAACTTTTTGATTTTTTTTAAAATTAAGCTTTTTTAAAATTTTATTTCCAATCTTTGGAGTAACTGCCAAAAATACCCAATTCGATTTATCGACTAATTGTTGATTATTTCTAGAAATAGTAATTTTTTTAAATCTTTTATTTAATTTATTTGCTATTGTTCTGTTTCGAGGGGAGATATAAATTTTTTTGATTTTTAAATTAGATTTAAAAATACCTTCAATTACTGAAGATGATATACGTCCTGTTCCTATAAAGCCTAAAATCATGAATTATGCAGAATAACCAAGCTATACCCTTTAATAAAGAAAATTTTAAAGCAATATTCTCTAAAGAATTTGCTTTGGTTATTATTATTTCTGTTCCAAGTGCAATAGTTGCAGAATTCTTCAATATTCCATTGGCTTGGTTTTTAGGCCCAATGCTCATCACATCTCTTGCTTCATTAATGGGTTTAAAAACAAAAATGCCTAAATTAGTCCTTTCTTCAATACTAATTTTGTTAGGTCTATATATTGGTAATTACATTGATAAAAGTTTATTTTCTCAAATGCATCAATGGGCTTTCACTTCTCTAATAATGCTTATTTATATTGTTGTTAGTGTATTAATAGTTTCAAAATACTTACAGATATTCTCAAAATATGGAAGAAAAACATCTATTTTTTCTGCTGCTCCGGGCGCCTTAGGTCCTTTAATGATTTTAGCTGAAGATGAAAAATCAGACTTAAGCCAGGTAGCAACTTCTCATTTAATTAGATTAATAATTATTATTACTATTTTTCCATTTTTCGTAAATAGTTTCTATGACGCTGAAAATACTAAAATCGTTGAAGAAATAATTAAAGATCAAAATATTCTCCATCTAATCTTACTCATTATATCTTCAATTATTTTAATCATCATTTTTGATAAATTTAGAATTCCGGCAGCTTTGCTGTCTGGAACTTTGTTTGCAAGTGGATTTTTACAAATTTCAGAAATTGCTTCTTATCAGCTTCCACCAAACATAATAGATTATTGTTTACTTATTCTTGGAGCTTCGGTTGGATGTCGATTTGCTAACAAAACTTTTAGTGAGATAGCTCGTAATGCTTTACATAGTTTTATTGCAACTTTTTTACTAGTTCTCTTAGGTTTGCTAGCTGCTTTTGCGGCGAGCTTAATAATTGATAAAAATTTCTTTACTCTTCTTTTGTCTTACTGCCCAGGTGGCATCTATGAAGTTGCGGTTATAGCAATTTTTTTCGATCTTGATCCCGAATTCGTATCTTTTCACCATATTATTAGATTGTTAATGATACTGTTTATTGTACCTCTAATATTAAGAATTATAGAAAAAAAAACCTAATTTAATCTATCTTGCTTTGACTCTAGTATGTCTATGAGATTATATGTCTTATGGCTAATATTTTTGACCTTGTAGGTAGAATTTTTATTTCGTTAGTTTTTTTATTGTCTGGTTACAATAAAATTTTTAATTATGATAATACTGTTGCTTGGATGGAGGGATTTGGTATACCCGGATTTTTATTGTGGCCAGCAATCGTTTTAGAAATTCTTTTACCTATTTTTATAATTATAGGTTATCGTACTCAAATATCAGCATTAATATTAGCAGCATTTTGTGTAGCAACAGCTCTACTCTTTCACATGGATTTTGCAAATCAAATGCAAACAGTTTCTTTTCTAAAAAACTTTGGCTTAGCTGGAGGATTTTTATTTATAGCTACTAATGGCCCAAAAGAATGGGCGATAGATAGAAAAAAGAAATACGTTAGGTTATAATTTTTTTTTAAAGAAACTATTGTAAATTTGCCAACCAACTATAATTAAAATAGCTATCATTATGCAAAGTGTAAGAGGTCTACTCCAAAGAAAGCTCCAAGAGCCATCACTTATTAAAAGAGACCTTCTAAGATTTTCCTCCATCAATCCACCAAGCACAAAAGCTAGTATTAAAGGTGGCATAGGAAAATCATAAAGTCTTAAAATAGTTGCAACAACTGCGATGCCAATCATTAAAAAAATGTCAAAATTATTAAATGACATTAAATAAATTCCAGTCACTGAGAAGAATAAAATCATTGGTATTAAAAATGTTCTTGGCACAGCGAGAATTCTTGCTATGTAAGGTATTAAAGGTAAATTAAGAATTAAAAGAACTACCATTCCAATATACATTGACATTATTACGGACCAAAATATATCTGGATTAGTTTCATATAGTCTAGGTCCTGGTTGAATACCAAAGCCTAACAAAGCACCAAGCATAACTGCTGTAGTTCCACTTCCAGGAATACCTAAAGTTAATAAAGGCACAAAAGATCCTGAACATGCTGCATTATTTGCAGTTTCTGGAGCGGATAAACCTTGCACGCTTCCTTTACCAAATTTTTCTTTTTCTTCACTATTTACAAAATTTCTTTCCATTCCATAAGCTAAGAAAGATGCAATCGTTGCCCCGGCGCCAGGCAATACTCCAATAATAAATCCTAAAATAGAAGAACGAGGAATTGTTGCAGCCATTTGTTTCGTTTCTTCCTTACTAACTTTAATAGACCCTAAATCTGTTAGTGAAATTTGTTTTGCAGCTTTAGACGGGTCATTCCCTTTGATTATAATAGTTAAAGCCTCGCTCATAGCAAATGTTGCCATTACTACTAAAACGAAACTAATTCCATCCGACAAGTTCATTGTATTGAAAGTAAATCTTGGAATATCAGATAAAGTATCTTGACCGACTGATGCCAGCATTAAACCTAAAACACACATCATCATAGCTTTTAAAAAATTTCCCTTTGAAGAAAAAGCTGCAACTGCTGTCAAGCCTAGTATCATTAATCCAAAATAATCTGGTGATCTAAATGATAAACTTACTTTAGATAAGCTTGGCGCAGCAATTAATAAAAAAATTGCTGAAATCGTTCCTCCTGCAAATGAACTATAAGCTGCTATGGCTAATGCTTTACCTGCTTTACCCTGTTGCGCCATTGGATAACCATCAAATGATGTTGCCACAGTTCCGGGGACACCAGGTGCATTTATTAAAATAGAGGAAGTTGAACCACCAAATACAGCGCCGTAGTAAACACCAGCCATTAAAATTAAACCTGTTGCAGGCTCAAAGCCGTAAGTGATTGGTATCATTAAGGCGATTGCTGTCATTGGACCTAAACCAGGAAGCATTCCAATAATAGTTCCAGCAAAACATCCTATCATCACCATCATTAAGTTTTGGAAAGATAAAGCAGTTTTTAATCCAATTAGTATTCCTTCGATCATCCCATAATTCCTATATATTTTAATAATGGATCTCTAAGATAAACGGCTAAAACTCCGTGTAAAAGATACATAAAAACTGCAACAAAAGGAAAAGAAAAAATTATAATATATTTCCATCTTCTCTCTCCTAAAAAATAATATGAAAGAACTAAAAAAAGTGAAGTTGATAAAAAGAATCCAACTTTAAGTATAGTTGCTCCATAAACAATCATGGTGAGTACTAATAAGATTGTTTTTCTAAATTCTAAGTATGTTGGATCTACCTCAATTGGTTTGTTATCTGGTAAAACAATCTTTAAACCAGAAAAAAACATTCCTGCATAACCTAAATAAATTGGAAAGGTTTTGGCATTAAAAGGTGCTCCTTCATCGAAGGTAAAAACTTGTATTTGATGAGCTGTATATAAATAAAATGCTGATAAAATAAAGAAGAGCAGCGAAATAATTTTAACTGAATTTATTTTCACTGCTCTTCCTTTAAGTTAATTAACTAGATAACGCCTAGTTTTTTCATTAACTTTGTCATTTCTTTCGTTTGTTTCTTTAAGAAACTGTCGAATTTGCTTCCTGGATTATAAATATTAACCCAAGCGTTTCTTTTTCTTACTGTTTCCCATTCTGGAGTTTTTTGAACATCGCCTAACATTTTAGCAATCTTCTTAACGTCTCCACTTGACATGCTCTTAGGAGCAAAGAAACCTCTCCAGTTAACAAACTGAACATCGAATCCTTGTTCTTTTAAAGTTGGTACCTCTGGAGCATCACCTACTCTATCAGGAGCTGTAATACCAATAATTCTTACTTGGTCTCTAGCGCCCATTACTTCTCCCAAACCAGTTGAAAGAATTTGAGTTTCACCTGATAGAAGTCCAGCTAAAGCTTTACCACCAGCATCGTAAGGTACGTACACTACGTTGTTAGGGTTTGCGCCAGCTTCTTGAAATGCAAGTGCGCCAATTAAATGGTCCATGCTTCCTCTTACAGAACCTCCAGCCATTTTAATTGACTTAGGATCTTTTTTGTAAGCATCCACTACATCTTTAAAGTTTTTATAAGGTGAATTTTTAGCAACTGCGATTGCACCGTAGTCACCTATTACACCAGCGATTGGCTTAACATCTTTGTAAGACAATACACCAGAGCCTTTTACATAACCTTTGTGTCTAGTGATTGATCTTAATACTAAAGGTGTTGATTGAACTAATACAGTTCCCTCAGGCTTCGAATTGATTATGTAAGATAGAGCTTTTCCTCCACCACCACCTGACATATTTTCGTAAGAAGCACTTTTTAGAAAACCAGCTTTAGTTAAAGCTTCACCAGTTCCTCTAGCAGTTCCATCCCAACCACCACCAGCACCACCACCAATAATGAAGTGTAATTTATCGATAGCAAAACTAGTTGATGAGATTGAAGTTAAAAGAACAGTTGCAAAAACTAAGCTAATTAATTTTTTAAATTTACTTAACATTTGTCCCCCTGTGTTTATTAATTTTATTAATTAAAATGAATTACTCTCAAAGAGTCAATAAACTTATCTAGGAAAAAGCGCCTCAGATTCTCAATAATTTTTCAATATTACCCAATATAAGCATCCAACTAAAAATTATTTAAAAAAGCTAATAAAAAAGCAGACAAAATTGTAGGCATCACAAGATTTCTTTTAAAGTTTATAAATATAAATATACAGCTTGATAATACTATCAAACGATAGATTAAATCTGAGTCTGAAAGCACTCCAGCTGGAAAGATGATCATTCTACCTAGAAGCGCAGCTAAAGTTGAATAAGCCACACAATTAAACCACTGAAAAACTTTTGATTTAATGCTTACGTTTTCTGAAGTAAGAGCTCCTAAAAATCTAGATAAAAATGTCGCTAATGAAGTGACAAAAATTGCTAAAATTATAATATCGCTAGTACCCATTTTTACCTTCAAATAAAAAAGCAATAGTGCCTGCGATTAAACCAGCAAATAAAATTGCCCATTCTGTTGAAAATAAATAAACTGCTGGCCCTAGCAATGTTCCACCTATTACAGCAATAGAAATGCTAACACTCTTCATTGCATCTATCATCATACAAAAAAAATAGACAGGATTAACAATTGCAAGGCCAATCATCATATCTTTATTTAAATAGTCAGATAGTAGGTAGCCAATTAAAGTCATTAAAACTGCCGTGGTCCAAGTGCCAAAACCAATGCCCATCCAAAAATCAATTCGATATCTTTGGTCAATTTTTTTATAACTATCTTTTGCGATTAACCAAGATGTAACTGCTAAAAAGTGGCAAGATAAATAATACTTCCATTTAGGTTGAGATTTATGTTTAAGAAGTGGAAATAAAGAAACCGTCATTGGATAAAGTCTAAAATTAACTAACCAAACGGCTATAAATATATTTAATAAAGATGCCCCGACCAATAATGACTCGGCCATAACTAATTGGCCAGGAAGAGCATAAGTAAAAAAACTTGAAGCAGCACTTTGTTGTAAATTAAAACCAGCATCTTTTAACAATGCACCTAGCGCAATAAAACATGTGGCTAATGGAATAGCTGGACTTCTTGCTCCTTTAAGAGATCTTAGTCCTCTAAAAAAAACTTTTAAGTTTATCATCCACCTAGGAATAATCTTCCTACGTCAGGATTTTTAAGTAAATCATCACCTTTGCCGGCAATAGCAGTTTGCCCTGAGACTAAAACATATCCGATATCAGCAAACTCTAGTCCTTTTTTTGCATTTTGCTCCACCATAATAATAGTTTTCTTTTCATTTTTTTGAAGCTCTGTAAGTATTTCAAAAACCATATTGATATATCTTGGTTCTAATCCAATAGAAGGTTCGTCCACCAAAAGGATTGAAGGTTTCATTACTAGTGCTCTAGAAATCTCTAATAATCTTCTCTCTCCTCCTGATAAAACTTTTGCTGGTTGATTTCTTCTATTTCTTAATCTTTCATATTTTTTAAAAATTCTTTCAGCTTCCTCATAGGCTTCGTCTTGTTTGTCTTTAATGTATCCTCCCATTAAAAGATTTTCTTCTACAGTCATATCTGGAAAAACTGAATTATCCTGAAGAATATAAGCTATGCCAACTGAATTAAGTTTTTCTGCTGGAGTTAAATTTGTTATTTCTTTTCCATCAATTTCTATTTTTCCTGAAAAAATATTTGTAAATCCGTAAATAGAATGAAGAATTGTAGACTTTCCTGCACCATTAGGACCTATCAAACATAAAGACTGTGCTTTACTTACTGACAGGTCGAAATTATGGAGTATTTCCATTTTACCATATCCAGCATTTAACCCCTTTATAGTTAAATGCACATCTTTAGGTGATAGTTTTTTTAAATCTTCTGGTCCTGGTGCTTTTCCTAAAACTTCATATTGATTTGCCATTATTGTGCTCCTAGATAAGCATCGACTACTCGCTTATCATTTTTAATTTCTTTAGGAGAACCTTCAGCTAGAAGTTTGCCATGAGCCAAACAGAAAATGCTTTGAGCTAAGCTCATTATTACTTTCATATTGTGTTCTATTACTAATAAAGTTATTCCATAATCTTTATTAATTTTTATTAACCTGTCTATAATTCCATTGATTAAAGTTGGATTAATCCCCGCAGTTGGTTCATCTAATAATAGCATTTTAGGCTCATTCATTAATGCCATTGCTAATTCTAAAAGTTTTTGTTGACCAAATGATAAGTCTCCTGCTCTTAAATTTCTTTTTTGATAAAGTCCTACAAAGTTTAAAAGATTTTCTGCTTTTTCAGTAAGCTCAGCAGGTACTTTTGCAAATATAAATCCCGAGTCACTAGCCTTATGGCTAATTAACATATTTTCTACGCAATTAAGTTTAGAGTAAATTCTTGTTTGCTGAAATGTTCTCAACAAACCCAGTTTAGCTACTGCAGGGACAGGCATTTCTGAAACCTCAGTATTATTAAAAACGATAGACCCTTGATCAATTGGATGAGTTCCAACGATTGAATTAAATAACGTTGTTTTACCAGAACCGTTTGGTCCTATTAAGCCAACTATTGATCCTTGCTCCACAGAAACAGAAATATCTACATTGGCTTTTACACCTCCAAAAGATTTGCTTACATTTTTTACTTCTAAAAGACTCATTTTAATTCCACCTGTGCTTTACGATCTTTTTCATCTATAACTTCTCCAAATCTTTCAGGGTATTTTTCTCTTAGCCAACCCATCAATCCCTCTGGGAAATAAATTACAATTACAACAATCAAAACTCCTAACGCAACATATTGCCAACCCAATATAAAAGTCCAAAGACCTTCCTTGAAGAAGTGGAATAAAGTTGCACCAATAATTGGTCCCCACAAAGTTCCTTTTCCACCAAGTATTGCCATTAAGACCATAAACACTCCCATCTCTCTTCCATCAAATGCAACATCTGTTGAATCTATATATCCAATTAATCCACCCATAATTCCACCAGCAAGACCACAGAAAAATGCAGATACCATCCAACCAACAATTTTATATTTCATTGTCTGAATGCCCATTGCTTCTGCTTTATCTTCGTTATCTCTTATCGCATTAAGTATTAACCTAAATCTAGAACCATAAATGTATTTAACAAAAATAAATGCTAAAACTAATACAAAAAAACTTGTGAAGTAGAAAAATTTTCCTCTTGCTTCAGGATCAACTATTTCTGCTGGAAAAGGTGGTGTAGTGAAGCCTTGGCCTGCTCCGATAATTTCTATCCCTCCAGCGATTTCACCTGCCGCAATTCCAAGACCTAAGGTACAAATAGCAAAGTAATGACCTCTTAAACCTAAAATAGCATAACCAATTGCGCCAGCAACAATGGCAGGTATGATGGCTGCAACTAATAAACCAACACCTATTCCTTGAAAATATTGTGCTGTAGTATGCACGAATGTTTTTTCTCCACCACTTTCTGTCCATTCTGCTAATGGAAAAAACATGCCAACTTGAACTGATGCAGTTAGGTACATTCCAAGACCATAGAAAAGAATATTTCCAAAACTGTTGTAGCCCATTTCTCCGCCTTGTAAATTCCAAGTCATCGCCAGAACGATTAAGACACAAAGGTATGTAAGTTGAACTTTAAAAGCAGAGAATAAAAATGGCGCAGCTAAACCTAGGATAACTAAACCAGAATATAAAATTAAATCTTTTTGTTTCATTCTAAAACTCTATCATTTTTTTTGAGCCGTCTTTCATAACAAATTCAGCTTTTTTTTTTGAGACTAGATTTATAGATTTAAATCCATCAACTTCTTGTATAAATTCGTTTAATTTCTTTCTTGCGCCTTTACTCATTTTCATACCAGGGGCATTAGCGCCCACATCTATGATTACTTCTGCTCCATTTGCAAAAGCGTTAACATAAGTTGGTATAACTCTACATTTGCCCATCATGGCTTCAGTTACCCAAATTGGTTTGTTAATATTTAAATTTTTTAACAAGCTGGAAAATTCATCTACCCATAGTTCTTTATCACACTTTCCGTCCGGTGGAGTTATGTGGTGTATAGCGGCTATGTCAAAATAATCTTTAATTTTGGGTAAAGCAGACTTCCAAAATCTTTTATTTTCTGGAAACATTCCAGCTGCTCCAGCCATTACGATTACTGAATCTTTTTGTTTTGATCTTATTAACTCAGAAGAAAAATTAAAAATTTCGACAAATTCATCTTCTTTACCTTTAAAAAACATTTTGAACTCTGGTTCATTCATTATTTGCCAATGTTTAATTGGCTTAGTTAATCCTGGCATATCGTTTTTTTCCATCACCATCATAACGATCTACTAATTTAGTAAGAAAAATTTTATAATTGTCCATTGAACAAGGTTTGCTTAAATATTTTGTAAACTTTCTTCCAAATGGGCTACTAGCCTTTCTTCTTTTGCATGATTTCTGCTCCCAATTCGCGTGAGGCCAGATAGTTGCTAAAGTTTTTTGATTATGCTTTTGAGCATAAGTTACGTATTTATCTGTTTCCTCCCAAGAAAAAACTCCTTGTTCTTTCTCAATTCCATTCCAAATAAAAGGACCAGGATGAGGTCTTACCCACTTACCATCTTTACCTCTCATTCTCTCATCGCGCATTTCAGTCATATCTCCAAATCTAGTCTCGGCATTTGTTGAAAAACTTAAAATTGAGAAAACCAAGATAAGTAATAATTTTTTCATTTTAAATACTCTCTTTTTTTTGAAAGTTTAAATCTTCTATAAACTAATATAAAAACAAGCAGCATAAACACTGCACCAATTCTAAATTCTGTACCTAAAATATAATCTGCAAACTCTTCGAATAGTCCTAATCCCATTCCTGAAATAGCTACCGCTGGTAAATTGCCAAGGCCTGCTACAATAACTATCATGAAAGATCTAACTGTATAAGGAAGTCCTACATAAGGATGAAGAGTAAGAGTGATTGAAATTAGAGCTCCCGCAATTCCACATAACGCAGCATTAATGCCAAAAGTTGCAGCGTAAACTTTTTCAGTATCTACACCAAGAATTTTTGCAGCTCTAGCATTTTGCGCTGTCGCTCTTATAGCTCGTCCAAGTCTAGATTTTTTCATGTAAACAACCAAAGCTATTGCATATAAAACGCTTATAAAGGCAGAAAATATTTTTGAATTTGGCAGGGTAACTGAATTATCAAATAACATTGTTGTTCCATATTCAGACTGTGCCACAACTACGTCTGCACCAAAAATAAAATTCATTAACTGTTGGAATACAATTGCAATACCGAAAGTTGCTAAAATTGAAATAAATAAGTCTCGATCCACAACTTTGTTAATTACTAATTTATAAAGTGCCCACCCAACAAAATACATTATAATTGGAGAGACAATAACTCCCCAAGCTGGATGAATTCCAGCAAGATACATAGTGTATGCAATATAACCTCCAAGTATTACTAAATCACCTTGTGCAATATTGATTATATTCATTACTCCCCACTGGAGAGCCATTCCATAAGCGATTAGCGCAAATAAAATCCCTAGAAGAATTCCGTCCAATGAAGCTTGGACCATTAACATTGGAGCTTTAAAAATTAGAAAGTCCATAAAATTTTAAAATTTATAAAAGAAAAGCCCCTAGTTTTCTAGGGGCTTTTTCAAATTATTTATAAGCTATTAACTTCTTTCAGACCACTTAGGAATTGGGTGGTAGAATTTGTCAGATGCCCATTTAGTTGGAGCAACAACTTTATTCTCACACACATCACCTTTGCATCTTACTTGGAACAAGATCATTGGTTTAGCAACGTTTTGACCGCCAGGACCAAATTTAATGTTTCCATAGAAAGTTTGCATTTCAGTAGTTTTAAGAGCATCTCTTACTTTATCTCTGTCAAAAGAATTTGCTCTTTCGAACGCATCTTTAAACACTAGTAAAGCAGCAGATGATTCAGCTGATTGGTAAGGTGGAGCATAACCAAACTCTTTTTTAAAGTCTTTGTCATACTTTTTACCTGAACCAAAAAACTTATCTTTGTAGCTTAAGTTTTTATGCCACTGAGAAGCACACAATGCGTATTCTGATTTCTTTCCATGTTGTTTAGAAAGTTTAGCAGCATCACAGTGTGTCATCGCTAACATAGGAACATCAACTTTCATTTCAGAAATTTGTCTGATTGCAGTTAATGCACCTTTTGTGTGACCTGATACAACAAGCACATCTGGCTTAACAGCTTTTACTTTAGCCAATGTAGCTGCCATATCGTTAAGTTCTTTTGGTAGTTTGTCATCAATGATGATCTCTGATCCAGTTCTTTTTGCTGCATCCAAGATACCAAGTCTCACGTCTTGTGAGAAAGCGTCTTGTTCAAATGCTTGTGCAATTTTTACTGGCTTACCACCATTTTTTTCAACAGCAAGATCAATTGCTACTTCAAGGTATTGGTTAGCAGGTGATAACACTGCAAACAAATATTTGTATCCTTTTGTAAATAAAGATCTCGATGCACCATTCGCTTCAACCATAGGAATTTTATATTTCTCGGTTACTGGTGCAATGGCTTTCGTTAAACCTGAGCTGTATGGCCCAAGCATATAATGAACGCCATCTTGTTTAATTAATCTTTCAGCTAACTGAGCAGCTCTTTTAGGATTTGATTCATCATCATAATAGATGATTTCAAATTTATAACTTTTTCCTCCAACTTTTACACCACCCATTTTATTAATTCTTTCAACGGCCATGTTATAACCGTTTTGAGTGTGCACTCCATTAGAAGAATATTTTCCTGTAAGAGATATCGCTGAACCTAACACTATGTATTCGCCTTCAACTTTTGCAAAAGAAGAAGAGATACTTGCTAATGTTAAAGTTATAGCTGAAATAAATATAGTAAATAGTTTTACTAGTTTATTCATTAGTTCCCCTTTGTTAATTAATTAATTAATTTTAAATATTAAAACAAGATATGAGGGTTAAAACAAGAGTAAGAATAGATTAAAAGCTCTGTGTCACAGCAATATAAATTGCTATAATAATTAATACACACGCAGAGATTGTATTTAAAATCTTTGGATTTCCTTTAAGCCATTCTGAAACTCTTTCGGCTGCCAAGCCATAAATCATTAAAGTCATAAAATCTAAAATAACATACGTAGACATTAGAATTATAAACTGACCAATATAATTTGTGCTGAAGTCAATAAATGAACTAAAAATAGTTCCAAAAAATATTATAGCTTTAGGACTTAGGCCTGCAACTAAGAATCCATCTTTATAAAAAGAAAAAGGAGATTTAGTATCTTTAATTCCTAATTCAATAGATTTAATTTTTGCAGTATATGTATCGTAAGCTAAGTACGCTATATAGAGTATCCCTATCCACTTTAAGATATTTAAAATTTCAGGATTATTTTTTAAAAAAGTTCCTATTACAAATACAACTAGAATTCCTTGGCAAATATTTGCTGAAATATCTCCAAAAGCCGTCCACACCGATCTTCTTAAAGTATAGTTAAGAGTATGAGATACAATAAGTACTCTTGGTGCACCCGGTGTGATAAATAAAAAAAGAATTATTTGTAAGAATATAAAAAAATCAGTTGGAAACATAAGAAAAGTGATTATATAGAAAACAATGAAGAAGAGAAGTTTAATTCCTCAAACAAAAGTTAAAAATCCAGAACCAAAAGAAAAAGATGATAATTGGGTTATCTGGGCAGCCTGGGCTGATCGTATTACATTTGAAGAAATAAGAGAAAAAACAGGAAAAACAGAATCAGAAGTTATTAAATTAATGAGAAAAAATTTAAAGCCTGCTTCATTTAGGCTTTGGAGAAAACGAGTTCATAACACGAGCATTAAACATAGAAAAAAATTTAAACTTGCGCGAAAAAAACTCAGGGAAAAAATTAAAATTACTGATATATTTTAATCATGAAAAAAGTAACAATGTATACTGGAGATCCTTGCTCATTTTGTGAAGCAGCTAAAGCCTTGCTTAAAACAAAAAATGTAGAAATTGAAGAACTAGATATATGGAAAGACCCTGCTAAAGCCAAAGAAATGTTAAAAAGAACAAATGGTGTAAGAACTATTCCTCAAATATTTATAGGTAATCACTACATCGGTGGAAATGATAAACTTCAAGAAGCAAATCGAAGCGGTGAATTAGATAAACTTTTATCATCTTAATGAGAAGAAGTTTTTTAAAAATCCTAGGTTTTTCTCTAGTTTCTTATTTATTAGTTCCGTTGAGCTCAATTTTAGCTGCAACCAAAACTCTTTTTAATAAGAACTTAACTGATGAACAGAAAGATATAATGTTCAATGAAGGAACGGAAAGACCATTTTCCAGTGAATTAAATAAAGAGAATAGAAAAGGTTTTTATCATTGTGCTAATTGCGGTGCTAAACTTTTTGCATCTACATCTAAATTTGATAGCGGGACTGGATGGCCTTCTTTTTCAGAAGCTTTACCGGGAGCTTTTAAAACAAAAGTAGACCGAAAATTTGGAATGGTAAGGACTGAATATCATTGTGCTAAGTGTGGAGTACATCACGGTCATGTTTTTAATGATGGCCCAAGTAAAAATGGAAAAAGATTTTGTAATAACGGTCTTTGTTTAATTTTTAAACCTTCAAATTAATATCTTTTAAAGTTGGCATTGAGTCACCTGCCCCTAACCTTGTAGTAGAAAATCCAGCAACTTTGTTAGCTATTTCTAAACATTCTTTTATTTTTTTTCCTTTTAATAATGCAAATGAAAATCCTCCATTAAAAGCGTCTCCCGCTCCAGTAGTATCAACAGCTTTATCTGGAGTTGCTTTCATATAAATTTCTTCCTTACCATCAGAGTAAAATAATCCTTTTTCACCTAAAGTTATTATTACTTTTTTAATTCCCATATCTATCAGTTTTTTTGCACTAACTTTTGCATCATTTTCATTATTGATTTTTACTCCAGTATAAAATTCAGCTTCAGTCTCATTAGGTGTAAAATAGTCAACCAACTTAAAAAAATCATTGCTAAGTTTACATGCGGGTGCAGGATTTAATATGTTTATTAAGCCGTATTCTTTTGCAGCTTTTAAGCAATGCAAAGTAACTTCTATTGGAATTTCTAATTGTGTTAAAAATATCTTTGACTGTTTAATTAAGTTTGTATCAATTTCCTTTGTAGTTAAAGTTGAGGGAGCACCTCTAACAACGGTAATTGCATTTTTTCCAGTATTTCTATCTACATGAATACCCGCAACTCCTGTCTTGTGTTTGTTAGAAATAATTATGTTAGAAGTATCTATATTATCTTTTTTTAGTTTATTAATCGCAAGTTTGCCGTAATCATCATTTCCTAATTTAGAAATAAAATTAACATTTCCTCCCAATCTTGAGATTGATATAGCCTGATTACACCCTTTTCCGCCAGGTCCTATATTATAACTATCTCCGAGAATTGTTTCACCAGTAGTTGGAATTTTATTACCTGAAAAGCTAATGTCGGCAACAAATATTCCGAGAACAGTTATTTCGCTCATTAACCAAGAGTAGTTAGGAATGGAAACGTTGTCAAAATATAATAACTAATCACTTGTATTTGATTGGTTGCGATCAAGATGCCTGTAATTAACAAAATGGTACCACCAGTTTTTGTCACTCTATTATAATATTTACTAAAGTTTTTCTTCGAAGTTAAAAATCTACTCATAAAATAACCCGACAAAATAAATGGGATTGCTAATCCTAAAGAATAAAATGAAAGCAAAAGAATGCCTTTGCTTATCGATGCCTCAGTAGCTGAGAGAGCCAAAATAGAACCTAAGATAGGTCCAATACATGGTGTCCACCCAAATGCAAAAGCTGCTCCTACAACAAAAGGAAATATATAATTGTCTTTATAATCTTTGGTTTCAATTCTTTTTTCTTGATTCAATAATTGAAACTTTAATAAACCTAACATTTGTAATGAAAACAAAATTATTATTATTCCAGCCGCGATTCTTAATTCATTTGAAAAAAATAATAAAACACTACCAACTGCAGAAGCGCTGACGCCTAGAGCTATAAAAACTAAAGAAAAACCTAATGAAAAAAGAATAGTTTTAATTAAAACTATCTTTTTATCTTGATCAATTTCAGTTAAATTTTTTCCAGTTATGTAAGATATATAGCCAGGTATTATTGGTAATACACAAGGGGTTAGAAAACTTATAAATCCTGCACCAAAAGCAAAAGCTAGCTTAATAATCATAATCTCTTTATATTTGCCTTTGATACCTCTCGCAATTACAATATTAACACATGATAATTAAATACTTAGGTTTTTTATTTACTCTTTTGTGGTCTTATACATTTATTAAGTCTCAGAGTATTTTTAAAAAGGGATCAGGAATTTTAATAACTCTATTTGTATCAAATATTTCTTGGTTAACTTTTCTTGCAGCCTGCTTTTATGGGTTTAAAAATTTCTCATTTTATCAAACATTACTCGGAATTGTAGTAAGTATAACTTTGATTCACTTAGCATTTTCAAGATTAAGTCTTTATATTAATTCAAAATTTAGTGATAAAAGATATTTAATAATGATTAAAACAACTATTGAATATTTAATTATTGGAATTTTTGCCTATTATATTTTTTTCTAATTAGTTAAAATAGTTGAAAGAGTATTAAAATTTTTATCTATGATAACAATTTCACCAGATCTTGGTACTACATCTGTTATTGCTGTTATTATTACGTAATGGGTTACTAATACTAAGTTGCTGCCATTCCCATTCCATTTTTGAATATAATTTTTCAATTCTTTTATTTGTTTCTTGGCATTTTCGTCATAGGGTGGCTGAAAAGTAGAATTCAGTGCTGGAAACTCTTTATAATTTCTAAACGCATATTTAGCTGTATCTTTACATCTGCACCATTGGCTACTTAAGACTTGATCAATTTTAATTTGATTTTTCTTAAATAACTTTCCAATTTTTTTTGATTGATTTATTCCCTCCATGCTAAGGTTTCTTTGTGTCTTACAATCTTTAATTTTAAAGCCTGGAGGATCTCCAAATCCAGGGGCTCTTGAATGCCTAATTAATATAATTTTATCTCCATTTTTTGCTGGTTTCCAATTAGCTTCAGCAGCATGAGTATTTAAAAATAAAAAGAAAAAGATTATAAAAGATGAGAGGGGAACAATGTTTCTTATCATGGTGGATGAAAAGAAAGTTTAACAAATTTATGTTGCCTTGGTCTAGAGGACATGGCAAAAATAATTTTAAACTTCTAGCCAGTTGTATTCAAAACACTTGTAAGGTGAGTGTATAACTTTTCAACTTTTGGGTTTAAATACTAAACACACGCCATTGTTGCAGTAACGTTTTCCAGTAGGTTTTGGTCCATCATTAAAAATATGTCCGTGATGTCCTCCACATTTTTTACAATGATACTCGGTTCTTGGGTAACCAATATTCATATCTGTTTTTTCTTCAAATACATTTGGCATTGATTTGAAAAAAGATGGCCAACCAGAACCACTTTCGTACTTACTGCTAGAATCAAATAGTTTAGTTCCACAACCTACACAATAATAAGCCCCTTCTCTCTTTTCATTATTTAAGTGGCTTGACCCAGGGGACTCCGTTCCTTCTTGTTTTAAAACATAGTTTTGTTCTGGAGTTAAATTTGGGTCCCATTCTTTATTAATCATCAGTATTTCCTTAGTCTTATCAAATTTAGTTTGACTCTTTATTAGGTGAAAAGCTAAATAATGTCTAATGAAATCAAAAACAAAAGTAGTTGTGGTTGGTGGTGGAGTAGTTGGTGTTAGTGTGCTTTATCACTTAGCTAAAAAAGGCTGGTCAGACGTTGTATTGGTTGAAAGAAAAGAATTAACATCTGGATCTACTTGGCATGCGGCTGGTTTATTACCTTTATTTAATATGAGCTACTCGGTTGGGCAGCTTCATAGATATGCCGTTCAACTTTATAAGTCATTAGAAAAAGAGACAGGAAAAAACGTAGGCTTTAGTGTTGTATCAAATATTCGATTAGCTCAATCTCAAGATAGAATGGATGAATACCATCAATACGCAGGAGTAGCTAAAACTATAGGGGTTGATGTAAAGTTTTTAAAACCTGATCAAGTGAAAGAAATTTGGCCATTAATTAATACTGAGGGTTTAGTTGGAGCAATTCAACATCCAGAAGATGGTTATATTCAGCCTGCAGATTTAACTCAAGCATTAGCAACAGGTGCTAGAAACCATGGCGCTGAAATTTATAGAAACACCACAGTTACAGGAATTAAACAAACAAAAGATGGTTGGGTAGTCAATACTGATAAGGGAGATATAGAATGTGAACATGTCGTATCATGTAGTGGAAATTTTGCCAGACAAACTGGGCGAATGGTTGGTTTAGATATTCCTGTAATTCCAGTTGAACATCAATACATTGTTACCGAACCTCATCCAGAAATTCAAAAAAGAAGGAAAGAAGGAAAACCGGAAATGGGAGTACTTAGAGATAGTGATAACTCTTGGTACATGAGAGAAGAAGCTGGTGGATTACTACTTGGTCCTTATGAAAAAGGGGCGCCATGTTGTTATGTTGATGGTCCTTCTAAAGATAGTGAATATGAATTATTTCAAGAAGATTTAGATAGGTTAGCTCCACATATTGAGGGAGCGATCAAAAGAGTTCCAGCATTTGGAGAAGTTGGAGTGAAAAAAGTTTATAATGGTGCAATCGCTTACACTCCTGATGGAAATCCCATAGTTGGTCCTGCATGGGGATTAAAAAACTTTTGGATTAATGAAGGCCATAGTTTTGGAATTACAGCAGCAGGAGGTGCTGGGTGGCAACTGGCTGAGTGGATAATTGATGGCGAACCAACAATTGATATGCTTGGAGTTGAGCCAAGAAGATATGGTTCATACGCAACTAAATCTTATTTAAAAGCCAAAAATGAAGAAGCATATGCAAATGTATTTACAGTTCATTATCCTGATGAAGAAAGAGAAGCAGGTAGACCTTTAAGACAAGCTCCATGTTACGATCGTTTAAAAAAATTAGGAGCAGTGTTTGGTGCAAAATTTGGTTGGGAAAGAGCTAACTTTTTTTCAAAAGAAGGAGAGAAACAAGAAGATGATTGGTCGTTTAGAAGATCTAAATGGTTTAAAAATGTTGAGAGTGAATGTAAAAATGTAAAAGAAAATGTTGGTCTTCTTGATATGACTGCATTTGGAAAATGTAGAATTAAAGGTCCAGGAGCAGAAGAATTTTTAGATAAACTTGTTGCAAATAAACTTCCTAAGAAAATTGGAAGAATTAATCTTTGTCACGCTTTAAATACTAAAGGTGGCGTTCACTCTGAATTTACTATTATGCGAGAAGCTGAGGACAGTTTCTACTTGGTTTCAGCAGGAGCTTACCAAAGGCTTGATCATGATTGGATTCATAAATGGATGCCAAAAGATGGGACAGTTCAATATGAAAATTTAACTAACAGTATGGGAGTTTTAGTTGTCTCTGGACCTAAAGCGAGACAACTTATGCAAAAAGTTTCTAGATCAGATTTTTCTAACGAAAGATTTAAATGGTTAAGCGCTCAAAATATTAATATAGGCTTGGCTCCTTGTAGCGCAATGAGAGTAAACTTTGTAGGGGAATTAGGCTGGGAACTACATCATCCAATCGAATATCAGAATCATATCTTTGATCAATTAATGGAAGCTGGAAAAGAATTTGGATTAAAACCTTATGGTATTAGAGCCATGAATAGTTTGAGAGTAGAAAAATCTTATAAATTGGTAGGAACAGAATTATCAATTGAATACTCACCATATGAGTCAGGACTTGATAGATTTGTTCATCCAAATAAAGGAGATTTTATAGGACGTGCGGCATTAGATAAATGGAGAGCCAAAGGCTTTTCAAATAAATTAGTGACCATGGAAATTCATGGAGTTACTGACGCTGATGTTCTAGGAAATAATCCTATATACGACAACGGCTCTGTTGTTGGTAGAGCTACTAGTGGAGACTTTGGTTTTAGAGTAAACAAATCTATCGCTTTAGGGATGGTTAAACCAGAATTAGCAAAAGTGGGACAAAAATTAAAAATAGATATACTCGGTAAAATGCATGAAGTTTCTATTGTAGAGGAGTCTCCATATGACTCTGAGAATAAATTACTGAGAGCTTAAATGAAAATCCTTGTAGCTGTTAAAAGAGTTATCGATTACAATGTTCAAATCAGAGTTAAAGAAGATGGTTCTGGGGTTCATACTGATAACGTTAAAATGTCAACTAATCCTCCAGATGATAATGCGGTGGAAGAGTCAGTTAAACTTAAAGAGTCTGGCAAAGTTAAAGAGGTAGTTGCTATTTCAATTGGAGAAGATAAGGCTCAAGAAAGTATTAGAAAGGCATTAGCAGTTGGTGCAGATAAAGGAATTCACGTTAAGGCAGATAGTTATATCGAGCCTTTGGGAATTGCAAAAATTTTAAAAAAAATAGTAGAAAAGGAAAAACCTGATATGGTTTTCTTAGGTAAACAAGCCATTGATGATGACTGCAATCAAACCGGTCAAATGCTAGCAGCGATGCTAAATTGGCCTCAAGCGACTTTTTCTTCAAAATTAAATATTAAAGAAAAATCATTAGAGGTAGTAAGAGAAATTGATGAAGGTTTAGAAACTCTTGAGATCAATTTACCAGCAATAGTGACTTGTGATTTAAGATTAAATGAACCTAGGTTTGCGTCACTTCCAAACATTATGAAAGCAAAGAAAAAACCTATGGAACAATTAAATGCTAAAGACATGGGTGTTGATCTTAAAAATAGGATTGAACAATTAAAAGTAGAAGAGCCGCCAAAAAGAAAAGCGGGTATTAAAGTTGCAAGTGTAGCAGAACTAGTAAGTAAACTTAAAAATGAAGCGAAGGTAATATAATGTCAGTGTTGTTAATAGCAGAGCATGATAATTCGAAATTAAAACCTTTTACATTTAATGCAATTACTGCAGCATCTAAAATAGACTCTGACGTACATGTTTTAGTAGCAGGAACCAGTTGTGAAAATGTTTCAAAAGAAACTGCAAATATTCCTTTGGTTAAAAAGGTTTTAGTGTGTGACTCTCCAAATTACCAAAATTATCTGCCAGAAAATCTTGCTCCTTTAGTAATTAAAGTTTCAGAAAAATATGACCATATCGTAGCTTCAGCTAATACTTTTGGAAAAAACTTTATGCCACGAGTAGCAGCTGCTTTAGATGTATCTCAAGTAAGCGATATAATTAAAGTAAATGGACCAGATACTTTTGTAAGACCTATATATGCAGGTAATGCTTTTGCTACTGTAAAGAGTGGTGACAAAAAGAAATGCGTAACAATAAGACCGACTTCTTTCGATGCTGCAGAAAAATCAGGTGGTTCAGCCACAATTGAAAAAGTTGAAGCGGTAGATATTCCTAGTACTTCCAAATTTATTAAAAGGGAAGAAACTAAATCAGAGAGACCAGAGCTTGGAACTGCAAGAATAGTTGTGTCAGGTGGAAGAGGATTAGAGAGCGGAGAAAATTTCAAACTTATAAATGATATAGCTGATAAACTTAATGCAGCCGTTGGCGCATCAAGAGCAGCGGTTGATGCTGGCTACATAAGTAATGACCATCAAGTTGGTCAAACCGGAAAAGTTGTAGTTCCTGATTTATACATCGCTGTTGGAATCTCTGGAGCAATCCAGCATTTAGCAGGCATGAAAGAGAGTAAGATTATTGTCGCAATTAACAAAGATGGTGAAGCTCCAATCTTTAGCGTTGCAGATTATGGTTTAGAAGCAGATTTATTTACAGCTCTTCCAGAATTTTTAGCCGAGCTAAACAAACTAAATACTATCCAAAAATAATTAATTTTTTTTAAGATTACTCTTTAGCTTTTTTCTCTTTTTTCAGCTTATCAAGCATATCTTGTATTTGTTCTTCACTTAAACCCCCAAGATTAGAAAAAGTTTTCTTAGCCTTAGTTTTTTCTGAAGCAGTGTGTGGTTGGTCTTTACAATCAATTTGAAACTTATAAGTATTAAATGAAAAACCTGTTTGATCTACCATTGCATATAAGCTTGTAGGTTTTCCATCAACTATTCTAATAAAATTTTTATATGAATATGTAACCATTTCTCCTTCTTTATCGCCTTTAGCTTCAATTTCATTTGTGTATCTAATTCCGTTAGCAACCTCTTTAAATTCTTGCAAATCGTTTAGTCCATACATTCCAGTTATCAAAGATAATGCGCTATCTGACTCATCGGAAACATCTACAATTAAATTTTTATCTCCTTCCTCTACAGGGTAAAGTATGATTAATTTTATTTCTTTTCCTGCAAATCTTTTATTTTCCTCTGGTGCTAAATTTGCAGATCGAAGATCAGAAGTTTTTACCAAACAATATGTGTAAATTTCTTTTGCTTTTAAATTGGCTGCGAAAAGAAACCACACTGAAAAAATAATTAATAAAGATATAAATTTTTTCATTTTAAATTTTTATGATATAACTATTCTGTGTCTAGAGAAACAATAAAATATGATGTGGTTATCGTAGGTGCTGGGCCAGCAGGTTTAACTACAGCTATCAAACTTAAACAACTAGATCCTAATTTAAATGTTTGTGTCCTTGAGAAAGGCGCTGAAGTTGGAGCTCACATTTTAAGTGGTAATGTGTTTGAAACAAAAGCGCTTGATGAATTAATACCTAATTGGAGAAATGAAGGTGCTCCAGTAAAAACAAAAGTTTCAAAAGAAAAATTCTTATTTTTAGGAAAAAACTCCTCTTTAAGTTGGCCTACATGGCTTTTACCCTCAGTACAAAAAAATCATAGGAACTATATCATTAGCCTTGCTAATCTTTGTCGTTGGCTTGCGGAACAGGCAGAAAAATTAGGAGTTGAAATATTCCCAGGTTTTCCTGCTAGTGAGGTTCTTTATAATGATGATGGATCAGTAAAAGGTGTAGCTACTTTAGACATGGGTTTAGATAAAGAAGGAAATAAAAAAGATACTTACCAAGAAGGAATGGAATTACATGCAAAAGTAACTGTCTTTTCTGAAGGATGCAGAGGTCATTTAGGAAAACAATTAATTAAAAAATTTAATTTAGATGAAGGAAAAAATCCTCAACAATATGGTATTGGACTTAAAGAAATTTGGGAAGTTAGTGAAAAACAGCATCAAGAAGGTTTAGTAATGCATACAGCAGGATGGCCACTTGATAGCAAAACTTATGGCGGAAGTTTCATTTATCATGCTGAAAATAGACAAATATATCTAGGGTATGTAATAGGTTTGGATTATCAAAATCCTTATCTATCTCCTTTTGATGAGTTTCAAAGATTTAAAACACACCCATCTATAAGAAAAATGTTTGAGGGCGGTAAAAGAATTTCTTTTGGTGCTAGAGCCTTAATTGAAGGAGGAATTCAAAGTTTGCCTAAAATGTTTATGCCTGGTGCATTATTAATTGGATGTGATGCTGGAACTTTAAATATGCCTAAAATAAAGGGTTCACATACTGCGATGAAAAGCGGAATAGTTGCAGCAGAATCTATAATTGAAAATATTAAAAATAAAGCTGATCTATCAATTTATGAAAAAAAATTTAAGGAAAGCTGGGCTTATAAAGAATTGTTTACAGCGAGAAATGTGAAACCTAGTTTTAGTTGGGGTTTAATCCTTGGAATAATATTTACTGGTATAGATCAAATTTTGTTTAGAGGAAGGATGCCTTTTACACTAAAACACAAACATGCAGATCACGAAGCTTTAAAACCAGCTAGCCAAATGCCTAAAATTGAATATCCAAAACCTGACGGTAAGCTCACATTCGATAAAACTAGTTCTGTTTATTTAACAGGAACTAATCATACTGAAAACCAGCCTGTCCATTTAAGGTTAAAAGATCCTAATTTACCAATTAATTACACTTTAAAAGAGTACGATGAGCCAGCTAAAAGATACTGTCCTGTAGGCGTGTACGAAATTCAAAAAGAAAAGTTTGTTATAAACTCTCAAAATTGTATCCACTGTAAGACCTGTGATATTAAAGAACCCTCTCAAAACATCACTTGGGTTGCACCTGAAGGTGGTGGCGGTCCTAAATACGGTAACATGTAAAAAGACTATTGCTTTTGCCTGTGAGAAAGCATAATGGCTTTCCACCATGTATAAAATTATAAAAAATTCTTGGGCTCTTTTCACTGGCTTTGCAGTGATTATGATTTCTCATGGTTTTCAAGGAAACCTTCTTGGAATTAGAGCGGTATTAGAAAATTTTAATTTTATCGCAACGGGAACAATGATGTCTGGTTATTTTATTGGATATTTCATTGGCGCTAACATCATTCCAAATCTTGTAAGTAAAGTAGGCCATATAAGAGTTTTTGCAGCTTTTGCCTCTATGGCTTCTTTAAGTTCTTTGGTTCATGTAGTATTTGTAGATCCAATTATTTGGACTTTAGCAAGATTTTTAACAGGCTTTAGTATGATTGGAATTCTTATAATCGTTGAAAGTTGGTTAAATGATAGAGCGACTAACAAAACAAGAGGTAAAGTTTTATCTCTGTACATGTTTGTTACTTTTTTTGCCTTTGCTTTGGGAAACTTGTTGTTAAACGTAAGTAGTCCTAAAAACTATGAACCTTTTATATTAATTTCTCTATTATTTTCTATAGCCTTAATTCCAATACTTCTTACAAAACGAAAACCTCCTACATTCAAAAAAACTGGTTCTATAAAGATTAAGGAACTTTTTAAAATTTCTCCATTTGGTAGTTTTTCTACATTTTGTTCAGGTTTTATTTTTTCTGCAATGTTCACCATGTTATCTGTTTACGCTGTAACAATGAACTTAACAGTATTAGAAATTTCTATATTGCTATTTTCAGTAACCCTAGCAGGTGCGCTATTTCAGTGGCCAATAGGTTCTTTGTCAGACAATTACGATAGACGATTAATAATTGTAGGATGTTGTATAGCATCATCTATTTTTGCTATTCTTTCGATAATGGCATCTGGAATTTCTTTTGAGAATCTTTTTGTAGAAGAAATGTTTAGATTTAATTATTTTTCAACAGATACGAGCATGGATAAAACAAAATTATTTATTTTTATAATTCTTTTATCTGGAATGACGCTTCCATTATTTGCTTTAAATCTTGCTCTTGTTAACGATTATATTCCTAAAGAAAAGTTTGTTGCAGCTGGAGCTGGTTTAAACATTATTTTTGGTTTAGGGGCTATAGCAGGACCGATTATGTGTTCAGTTTTAATGAGTATTTTTGGACCAAATGGGTTTTTTATTCATCTACTTATTTTTTTCTTTGTAATTACTATTTTTGGAATCTTTAGAATGAACAAAAGAAAATATGAAGACAATCCAGAGTCAACATTTACTCCTTTGCCAAAAGATATTACCCCGCTAGGTATCGAGCTTGATCCTGATACAGGGGTGGATTTATCTAATACTTCAAATGATAAAAAATAGTTCAGCCATACTAATTGTTTTAATTGCAGGACTATTTTGGTCCTTTGGGCCTTTGGTTGTAAGATATATAGATGATGCACAATTAATTCCTTGGCAATATCTTTTTTTTAGAGGTTCAGTAATTTTTTTAGTCTTAAACTTATATTTATTTTTAGCTGAGGGTCTTAAATTTACAAAAAATTATAATAAGATCGGTTTATCTGGACTAATTGGCGGAGTAAGTCTTGGTATTGCTAATATATCTTTTATCCTTTCTATCACAACTACTACTGCAGCCGTAACTATGATGATGCTAGCAACTCAACCATTTGTAGCTGCAATTTTAGCTTACATTTTTTTGAAAGAAAAAATTTCAATGACAACATTTATAGCAATAGTAGTAGCTGCTGGAGGTATAATATTTATGTCTTTAGATAATACGGGAGAAGGTTCTTTATTTGGTTTGATTAATGGTTTGTTGTCATCTTTAGGATTTGCAGGATTTACTGTTTCACTTAGGTGGAGAAAAAAAACTCCGAAATTTACTACTGTAGCTATAGCGGGAATTTTCTGTGCAGCGGTCGCAATCTTAGTTCTTATATTTAATGATGATAATATTTTTATTTCAGTTAAAAACTCATCTCTCTCTGCTTTACATGGATTTCTGGTTTGTTCTGGGCTTATATTATTTTCTATAAAATCAAAAGATTTACCAGCTACAGATTTAACTCTTCTTTCGCTGACAGAGGTCTTAGGCGGAATTTTCTGGGTTTGGTTGCCAATATTTGGAATTAATGAAGTCCCAACGGCAAATACATTAATTGGTGGCGCTATTATTATTTTTGCAATAATTTTTTATGGATATAATACTAAGCACAATTTGCAATCAAGATATGTTTAGTTTTAAATCATTTTAACTAAAGTATCATAGACAATATAACAAATTAAAATTGACATAAAAAATATAATAAAAGTATTTATGTATCTCCAAGTATTCTTTTTTTTTATATAATTGGAAAACATACTAGACATATAGCCTAAACAATAAAAAAATATAATTGAAGCTAGTGATGCTCCTAAAGCAAAATTAAATTTATCGATCAATACAAAATTTTTTGAAAGATTGCCTAAAATAAAAACAGTATCCGAGTAAACATGGGGATTTAGATAAGTAAAACTTAGTGTTTTTATAATTATACTTTTAAAATCTTGAGATCTTTTTATGCTTTTAATTTTATATTTTCTTTTTAAACTTTTAAATTCTTCTTTGATATAATTCATCAAAAATATAATTAAAATAATATTTAAGATTACTTCTGCCTCTAAAGTTATAAAATTAAATATATGGTAGATAAATATTCCAAGAAAAATGAGTAGAATGTCTGAAACAGCACAAATTGTTGTTATGGTAAATATAAAATTTTTTTTTAATCCCTGTTCTATTACAAAAAGATTTTGAGGACCTATCACTAATATTAAGCTTCCTCCTGTTAAGAAGCCCAGTATTAAATTCTCCATTATATATTTAAGGTGTCTTTTAAACGTTCTTTAAAATAATCTTCAAAAGATCTATTGCAAGTTACAATATATTTGTCTTTCAAATTGTAGATGGAGCAATCTATTTTAGCTATTAAAGTTTGAGCCATCGAAAAAGCTGGAAATTTTTTTAAACGTAAATCAAAATGTGTTAATTTATTTAAAAATTCATTTCTATTTTTTCCAGAAATTTCAAAATACACTTGACCATAAGAATAATCTGAAGCAAGAATATCATCTTTTGAATTAACTTCAGAAATAAAATTTAAAACTTCTTTATAACTTTGTTCCACTAAATAAATTAAACTCCACTGATCAAAAGAATTTTTTGCGAACATAAATTTATCATTTATTATTACTTCAAGATTTTTAGATGGAGGAAGTGCTGATATTTCCCGATTTATCATTTGATTAAATTGATCTTTACCATCCCCTCTAATGATGATCTGTTGAAAATTCCTTTGAGTAATATCTACACCTTGAGAGGATAATAACTGTGTCATGATATAAGCCTCTTATTTTCTGGGTCAATAAAAACAGGGCTAACAACCTCGACCGGTATATTTTTATTTCCATAAGTTGAAGAGACAAATAATTTTCTTCCCATCAGTTTATTGCCTCCTTTTAGCATAGCCATAGCAATACAATGGTTTAAGTTAGGGCTATGATAACTAGAAGAAACATGACCAAGATATTCTACAGGTGTTTTAATTGGTTTTGGCAATCTCTCACATTCTACAACATGTTGTCCTTCTTCAATAAATTCAGACTTATCTAAAGGAACTATTCCGACTAATTGTTTTCGATCCTCTCTTGAAGTGTCGCGTCTAGTTAAGGATCTTTTACCTATAAAATCTTTTTTATTTTTACCAATCATCCAATTAAAATTAAGATCTATAGGTGTCACCGTTCCATCGGTTTCTTGGCCGATTACAACATAACCTTTTTCTGCCCTTAACAAATGCATGGTTTCTGTTCCGTAAGGAACAAGATCGTATGCTTTTCCGTAATGAAATATTTTTTTCCATAGATCCAAAGCGTGATTAGGAGTTATATAAATTTCATAACCAAGCTCTCCGGTAAAACTGGCTCTCATAATTCTAACTTTTGTTTCCTTATAATCAAAAACTTTAAAAGTCATAAAAGGAAAGTTTTCATTACTAAAATCAACATCGGTAAAAACTTTGCTTACTATCTCTCTTGATTTAGGACCGCTAATATTAAAAGTGCTAAATTGTTCTGTAATCGAATTCACATAAACTTGAAGATGGGGCCACTCGGTCTGAAGATATTCTTCCATATCAGCTAAAACTTTTGGGGCACCGCCTGATGTAGTAGTTGCTATAAAGTGTTTATCGTTAAATTTGCATACAATACCGTCATCCTTTATCATTCCATCTTCTCCTAGCATAAGAGCATACCTCGAAGTCATTGGTTTCATTTTAGTGAATGCATTTGTGTACATAAGATTCATAAATTCCAAGGCATCTTTCCCTTTAATTTCTATTTTTCCAAGGGTACTTCCATCTAAAATTCCAGCAGTTTTTCTTGTTTGCGCAGACTCCCGTTGTACGGCTAGATGCATAGTTTCCATTTCAAATTTTTTAAAATACCAAGGTCTTTTCCATTGGCCTACATCTTCAAAAACAGCTTTATTATCTATGTGCCAATAATGAATTGGAGTTTTTCTTTGAGGGTCATAAAATTCATAAGTGTTTCTTCCAGCAATAGCTGAGAAGCTGAGTGGAGCATAAGGAGGCCTGTAAGTTGTTGTTCCTACTTCTGAGATTTTCTTTTTTAAAATTTTTGAGACTATACCTAATGAATTTATACTACTAATTTTTCCTTGATCAGTGCCCATACTGTTAGTGGTAAAACGTTTTAAATGTTCAATTCTATCAAATCCTTCTTTAACTGCTTGTTTTAAATCTTTTGTCGTTACATCATTATGCAAATCTATAAAAGATTTTGACCAATTAGATTTTTTTTCATGCTTTGTTTCCCAAAGTTCTTTTATATTAAAATTATTGGTATCATTCAGTTCTACATTAAATCTAATTTTTTTTGCTTTTAAAAAAGATAATTTATTATCAATTTCATCAATTGTTTTTTCATAGTTATAATTTCCACTAACTGATCCCAACGTAATAGTATTTTGAAAAGGCACATCTGGTTTGAAAGTAAGTAGCTTATCGTCCCATTTAACTAATCCTTTCGATTGGGTAAATAAATGGATATCAGGATTTATTCCTCCAGATACACAAAGCATGGAAGATTTTACTTTAATAATTTTATTTTTATTTTTTCTGATTGAAATGGTGTTAATCTTTTTATTTCCATCACAGCCTTCTACTTCAGAATTTATATAAAATGGAATATCATTTTTTTTTAAATAATTTAAAAATTTGGCTCCTATCTTATTTTTATCTCTAGCATCTACATAGGCTGCTGGCTTATGACCAAGTTCGATCAAAGATTTTAAAAGAGTAGCTGTTGTTGAGTTATTTGTAAAAATTACTGGATTAGTTTCAGGAACTACTCCAAATCGATGTATGTATTTTTCGAAAGATGAAGCTAACATTACTCCTGGCAAGTCATTGTTTCTAAATGAAATAAATCGCTCTATATGTCCATTCGCCAAGATAGTTTGCGTTGTTCTAATCTTGTGTAGAGTTAACTCTGATTTTTCTTTATCAATTTCTTTTCCTGCACATTTATCCTCTAAAGCAATTAAATGATTTGTAAAATTATATGAGGTTACTAAAGAGTTTTTTAATATCTTTATATTTTTTGAAGCTTTTAAAAGTTTTTCTGTTTCCTTGATCCATTTATTTACTTCTGAGTTATTAATCTTTTTAATTTTGTTAGAGTTTTTTAATATTCCTCCTAAAAAACTATCTTGCTCTAAAAGCAAAACGTCATATTCAGTATCAATCAGTTTTCTTGCAGCTATTAAACCGCTTAAACCACCTCCAACTATAACAATATCAACATTATGATTTTGATGAACGCTCTTAGATCTAAATTCTTTGGGTGGTTTTCCAAGTCCTGCTGTTCTTCTAATTATAGGCTCATAAACTTTTTTCCAAAAACCTTTGGGACCCATAAAAGTTTTATAATAAAAACCTGCAGAAAACATTGGTGATAATAAATTATTAATTGAGCCAACATCTAGATTAAGTGATGGCCAACGATTTTGGCTGTTTACTCTTATCCCTTCATAAATTTGTTTTACAGTAGCCCTGGTGTTAGGTTCGTTATGTTCGTTTAATATCTGCACAATTCCATTAGGCTCTTCTATTCCGCAAGTGTATAAGCCTCTAGGTCTATGATATTTAAAACTTCTAGCAACTAATCTTACATTATTTCTTAATAAAGCTGAGGCTATTGTATCTCCTTTATAACCAAGATATTTTTTTCCATCAAATTTAAATGAGATTTCTTTATCATTTATATAATGAGATTTTTTATTATCAGCTGCACTCATAAATTATTTCTTTACCGTAAAGTTTCCTGAACCAACTTTTGGTTCTCCTGAAGGTGTTTTTAAAGTGTTTGTAAAACTCTCTTTACTTGGTGGATTTTCATTTAACTTATAAATCTTTAATATTTCGTCAGTAGATGTATTTCTAACAGCATTAAACCATTTTCTACATCCATGCGTATGAACCCAACGCTCATAAAAAATTCCTTTAGGATTGTCTCGATAAAAAACATATCGTCCCCAGTCTTTATCATTAAGATTTTCAGAATTTTCTGGTCTTGCTACATGGGCTTCGCCTCCATTTGAAAACTCTGATTGATCTCTTTCTCCACAATATGGACAATTTATTAAAATCATATCTAATGTGCTACTGCAGCTGCTCCATGTTCATCTATAAGTCTACCGTCAGAAAATCTCTCTAAATTAAAAGCTGCGTTTATTTTGTGTGGTTCGTCTTTAGCAACAGTATGTGCAAAAACATTAGCGCTACCAGGTGTTGCTTTAAAACCGCCTGTTCCCCAACCACAATTAAAATACAATCCTTTAACTTCACACTTGCTTATTATTGGGCTAGCATCTGGACAGATATCTACTATGCCTCCCCATTGACGTAACATTTTCATTTTCCCAAATATTGGATAAAGCTCTACAATAGCTCTTACGGTTTCTTCGATAACATCATATCCGCCTCTTTGAGTAAAAGAATTATATCCATCAGTCCCAGCTCCAATAACCAATTCACCTTTATCCGATTGGCTAACATAAGCATGAACTGCATTTGACATTACAACTGTATTAATTACAGGTTTAATAGGTTCGGAAACCAAAGCTTGTAGAGGTCTACTTTGTAACGGCAATCTTACTCCTGCAGTTTTTGCTAGTACGCTTGTATGACCTGATGCTACTACTGCTATCTTTTTAGCGTTAATAAAACCTTTGGAAGTTTTAACTCCTTCAACTTTTCCATTCTTTGTTTTAATACTTTGAACTTCACAATTTTGAATAATATCAACTCCCATTTCATCTGCTCTCATTGCAAAGCCCCAAGCGATAGCATCATGTCTTGCTACCCCTCCTCTTGGTTGATAAGCAGCTCCTAATACTGGATACCTCAAATTGTCCGTATTCATTATAGGAACTAATCTTTTAATTTCTTTTGTCTCTAACCACTGAGTATCAAGACCGTTAAGTCTGTTTGCGCTTATTCTTCTTTTCATTTCTTTTATATCGTGCTCGTTGTGTGCCAAATTCATTACGCCTCTTTGACTAAACATCATATTATAATTTAGTTCTTGAGATAAATTTTCCCATAACTTTACAGAGTGATCATAAAGAAAAGCGCTTTCATTCCACAAATAATTAGATCTTATAATTGTAGTATTTCGACCAGTGTTTCCACTTCCTAACCATCCTTTTTCTATTACAGCAATATTTTTTATCCCGTGTTCTTTAGCTAAATAATAAGCAGTTCCTAATCCGTGGCCTCCACCACCTACTACAATTACATCGTAGGTCTTTTTGGGCTCAGGACTCTTCCACATTTTTTGCCAATTTTCATTATTGGACAAAGCGTTTTTTATTAGGGTAAAAATCGAATATTTTTTTTTCACATCTCAAACTAGCAAAAAAGTGGAAAATAACAAAAGGAATCCAAGGCAAAAAGGTATCAATAAACAAGGCTGTTAAGCTTAAAATTCTAGCGTTTATATACAACTTGACAGCAAATAAGAAAGGTAGTTAAGTGTTTATAGCGCTGATTTAATTCAAATTGCTGAGCGCTTAACAAATCCAGCTAAAGCGATTAAGTCTCATGACCACCGCTTTAGCCGGTGGTTTTTTTTTGAAATATTCTCAAATTAAAACCGGGTATTTGAACTATATTGTACACCCGACATACTGTCGAAGTACTAAAAAGGAGGAAAAAATGGCTAATTTTAAACATCCGGAAACTATTGGTTTGCATGGTGGTGAGTATAGAAGCGACCCTGCAACTACAGCAGTAGCAGTTCCGATTTATCAAACTTCTTCTTATCAATTTAAAAATGCTGAAACAGCTGCAAATTTATTTGGTTTGAAAGAATTTGGAAATATTTACACAAGGATCATGAATCCGACATGTGATGTTCTTGAAAAAAGAGTAGCGGCTTTAGAGTCAGGATTGGCTGCGGTGGCAGTTGGTTCAGGTCAAGCTGCCTCAGCGTTTTGTGTACAAAACGTAGCACAAGCTGGTGACAACATCGTTGCTTCAACAGATCTATACGGAGGAACAGTAAATTTATTTAAAAATACCTTGAGACAACAGGGTATTGAAGTTAGATTTGCAGATCCTGCGGACCCAAAAAACTTCGAGAAATTAACTGATGAAAAAACAAGAGCTTATTACGGTGAATCTTGTCCAAATCCTTATCTTCGAGTTTTTCCAATTAAAGAGGTTGCAGATATCGGTAAGAAAAAAGGTATACCTTTAATCATCGATAACACAGCTTCACCTGTGATATGCAAACCTTTAACTCATGGAGCGGCCGTTGTGTGTCACTCTTTAACTAAATACATTGGTGGTCACGGAACTACGATTGGTGGAATCATTGTTGATGGTGGTAACTTCGACTGGACAAAAGACAGAAAAAGACAACCATTAATGAACGAACCAGATCAAAGTTACGGTGGTGCTATTTGGGCAGATGCAGTTCCTCAATTAACAGGAGCTAACATTCCTTTCGCAATCAGAGCAAGAGTGGTTTTACTTCGAGACTTAGGTGCTCCATTAAGTCCATTCAATGCTTTTCAAATTATTCAAGGTTTGGAAACAGTTGCTCTTAGAATGAAACAACACTGTAGCAATGCAGAAAAAGTTGTGTCTTTCTTAGAAACGCAAAAGAAAGTTAAAAATGTAATCTACCCTACTAATCACCAAGGTGAGATTAAAGAAAGAGCTAAGAAATACATGAAAGGTGGATACGGTTCATTAGTTGGAATGGATGTTGGTACTAGAGAAGCTGGTTCTAAATTCATTGACAATTTAAAGATGCTTTATCACGTTGCTAACATTGGTGATGCTAGAAGTTTAGCAATACATCCTGCTACTACAACTCATAGTCAACTTAATGATGAGGAATTATTGGCAGCTGGTGTAACACCAGGTTATGTAAGACTATCGATTGGTATAGAACATCCGGACGATATCATTGCAGATATAAAACAAGCTTTAGCAGCTTAAATTTTTGCCCCATCACAAAAGGTGGGGCTTAAAATTATCTTCTTCTATGAATATCTGAATTTTTAGCTAGGTTTTCTATTTTTGAAGATTTAACAATTTTTTTTAAAACAGTTACATCTCTAGTTATATTATTTTTAGGATATTTTTTCACAATAGCTAACGTTTTCTCTTTTACCGCAACATTCGTTAATGATATTTGTTTATTCAAAATCGTACAAAATTCAGATCTTGTACTTTCAATAAAAGAGATGCAAGTTTCTTTCTTTTTCTCAGGATTTTTTTCTTCTGCATATGCAAGAACATGACCGAAGGGAGTTTTTCCTGTTTGTTGTTTAATTCCATAGCTTATTGCTGAATTTAAAGAAGATTGAAGCATTTTTCCGCTAGACGCTCCTCCAACTGAACTGCCCAGTAAAGCAACGGATTCAGCACATCCATTGAGCAAAAATAGAAATATTAGTAAAAAAAATCCTTTTTTCATAACTTGTTGGTTTGATGTAATTGATTTCATATATCTTCTTCTTGTTTAAATAAAAGTTAATTGTTAGCGACAAAATTTTTATTAACACAACCTACGATAGTGAATATTTAAGCTTTCCACCTCAGTTTTTTTCTGAGAGTGTTTAATCTAAGTATTTTACTTGAGAATTTTTATCTATGCTAGGTTGTAGTGATGATGCAAGATCTTTTAAAGAAGCGTCTGTTGTTTCGTTTTTAATTTTAGATTTAGTTATTTTTAGTTGCTTTTTTACAATTGCGCAAATTTCTGAATTAGTCTTTTCAATAAAAGATAAGCAAGGTTCTTTTTCTTTCTCTGGATTTATCTTTTCAGCATAAGCTATAACATGCTGTATCGGGCCCTTGCCAGTTTGTTGTTTAATTCCATAACTTATTGCTGAATTGAAGGAAGACTGAAGAATTTTTCCGTTTGAAGCGGTTCCAGCTGAAGTGCCTAATAAAGCAACCGATTCAGCGCAACCATTAAGTAACAACATTGTTGTTAATAAAACAAAAATTCTCTTCATACTCCCCCTCTTAAATAATTTTAAGTTATTGAATTTATACTAATATAAATACAATCACTCCGTTCATTATGAGTATATCAAATACAACCTGTAATGGAAGTGATTATGTTATGATATTACCCTTAAAGGCTTGTTATCTAGGCATCCTTCAAGGTTTTCTATCATTTGCGAATAAAACTTTGAGTAATTTTCTGCGGTTACGAAACCTATATGGGGCAGCAAAAGAGCATTTGTAAGAAATCTTAATTTATGATCTTGAGGGAGAGGTTCTTTATCATAGACATCTAAGCCCACTCCTGCAATTTTTTCATCTTTTAGAGCTTCAATTAAATCGTCTTCATTTATAATTTGACCGCGTGAAGTATTTATCAAGAAGGATGACTTTTTCATCAACTGAAATTCTTTTTTTGTAATTAAATTTTTATATCTGTCTCCTAACACTAAATGTATTGAAATTATATCAGCAGTTTTTAATAAATCCTCTTTACTCATTGGTAAAACTCCAATCTCATTTGCGTGGGATAAGTCTAAATTTTCACTCCATGCACAAACTTCCATTCCAAAAGCTTTTGCAACTTTAGCTACTTGTGTTCCAATCTTACCAAGACCAATTAAGCCTAACAATTTTCCTTTCAGCTCAAAACCAATTGTAGTTTGCCAATAACCTTGAAACATATTATCAATTTCCAGTCTCATATTTCGATAAAGTCCTAAAATTAAAGCCCAAGTTATTTCGGCAGCAGGATTAGAATTAATTTCTGTTCCACATACTATTATTTTTTTTTTCTTAGTTGTTTCTAAATCGATAGCTTTATTTCTCATCCCGGAAGTCATTATGTATTTAAGTTTAGATAAACTTTCTATTAATGTTTTAGTCATTGGTGTTCTCTCTCTCATTATGAATAAAACCTCAAAATCTTCTAATTCTACAATTGCTTCTTTCTCGTCAGAAAATGGATTATTAAATATTTTAAAGTCAAATTTATCTTTATATTTTTGAACATCGACAATCTGTCTGAAAACATCTTGATAATCATCTAGTACTGCAATTTTAATCATTGATTTTCTTATTGGATAGATAAATACCAGTTAATATAAAAGCTGCTCCAGTAAAATGGTATAATTCAAATTTTTCTTTAAAGATTATGATTGCCATAACTGCACTGAATAAAGGCATCAATTGAACAAACATGGTAGATCTATTTGGGCCAATTATCTGAACACCTTTTTGCCAGCAGTAATAAGCAGCAATAGCTGGAAAAACAACCACATAAAAAAGAATCGAAAAAAATGCTTTGTTTAAATTTAGTTCTAGGCCAATAGATTTTTCATAAAAAAATTGAGGTATCAAAAAAAGTATCCCAACAGAAACCATTAGCTGAATTAAAGTAAACTGTGAAAATTTAAATTTATGTTTTTTAAGTAAAGTAGTATAAAGAGACCATGTAACTACACAAACTAGCATCCATAAGTCACCTTTGTTAAAACTTAAAGAAATAATTTTTTGAATATCACCGTTGGAAATGATTGATCCAATTCCTACAATTGACAACAACAGTCCAAGAATTTGAAAAATATTTGTTTTTTCAATTTTCATTAAAGACGAAAGCACAATTGTTGCTGCAGGAATAGCAGCTAACATTAGAACTGCGTTTATTACTTGTGTATAATTTAGTGCAAAATAAACAACGGAGTTAAAAGTACTTATTGTAATTACTCCCATGAAGCTGATAACAAGCCAATTTTTTTTTATATAAGGTAAATTGTTGTAAATTTCTTTATATGTAAAAGGTATTAATATAAACCAAACTGAAATCCATCTAAAAACATTTAAAGTTAGTGGAGGGATTTCAAATAATGTTGCAAACTTTCCAACAATAAAATTACCTGACCAAAACAGTGCTGCCAGCACTAGAAATAAATAAGCTAGATAATTTTTTGACAAAAAACTCCTAATTAAATCTTTTTGAGCTGTAAGGAGATAAATCTAAATTAGTTTTTTCTCCAGCAACTATTCCAGAAATAATTTTGCCTGTTATAGCTCCAAGAGTCCAGCCTAAATGATGATGACCAAAGGCATAAATGATATTTTCATTTTTTAGAGAGGGTCCAAGGATAGGCAAGAAATCTGGTAACGTCGGTCTAAAACCTAACCATTCATCTTCATGAGTTTTAAGTTGAGGTAAAAGCTCTTTTGCACATTTTACTATATAGTCAATACGTTTTTTTGATGGAGGATTTTTTAAGCCTCCTAGCTCAACGGTTCCAACAGCTCTCAATCCTTGATTCATAGGGGTCATTCCAAAACCTCTGTCTAAAAAGATAACTGGCCTAGAAATTAAATGCTCCATATCTTTAAAATGAACATGATATCCTCTTTCAGTGTCTAAAGGAATATTTTCTCCTAATTGATCTGTTAAATTTTTTGAAAAAGCCCCTGATGCAATGACAGTTTTTTCAAAAGCATATTCTTGATTTGCGGATTTAATAATAGTTTGATTCTCACTAATTTGTTTTAAGCTTAAGATATTCTCTTGTATAAACTTTCCACCCTTATCTATAAAAAGCTTAAATATTTTTTTTAAAATTCCTTGAGGGTCTTTAGCATGCATGGCATTTTCATAAATTACTCCTGCATCAAAAACTGGTTTTAAATTAGGCTCTAATTCTAAAATTTCTTTTTGTGTTAAAAGTTTTTGTTCTATACCAAGATCTTTTCTTGTTTTGATTTCAAGCTCTCTACTTTTAAGATTTTTCTTAGTCCAAACATAAATGATTCCTTTTTTTTGAATTAAATTAGTCATATCAATTTCTTTAAATATTTCTTCGTAAGCATCGTTAGATAAGCTTAAGATTTGATTCATATACTTTGCTGTATGTAGCATTGATTTTTCATTACAATTTTTTATGTAATGTAAAAACCATGGGATCATTTTTGGAACATAATTCCATTTCAATGCTAAAGGACCATAAGAACTAAATAACATTTTAGGGACATCATATAAAATATCTGTTCGATTAAATTGTAAAACTGAGTAAGGTGAAAAATGGCCGGCGTTACCATAAGAAGCTGGATGAAAATTTTTTGATAAAGGATCGTTACGATCAAATAAAGTTACGGGAATACCTTTTTTAATTAATTGAAGTCCGATACAAACTCCCTGAATTCCAGAGCCGATAATTCCAACAGATTTACATTTATATTTCTCCATAAGAAATTTATAATGCAAACTGTAATGATTTTATAGTGCGGTAGATTAGGCTAAAATTTCTGAGTCTTTGTTTAATGATGTTTCAGAGCCACCATTTTCTTTAGGTTTTTTTTCCTCTTTTGATTTACTGAATAAGAAATCAGGTGCAAGTTTAGATTTTGAGCCATGAGTTTTCTTTATGTACCCATCAATGTCAGCGCCATTTTCTGTTTTAAGATTATTCGCAAATTCTATATCTCCTTTTACAGTTCCTGTGCTGCCTACAATCACATCTTCGCCTGATATTTTTCCATCCATGTGGCCGTGGATTTCAACTCTATCTCCTTCGATTGACCCTGTAACTGAACCAGTTTCTCTAATAACAATTTCTTTTGAAATCACTGGTCCTTTAATAAGACCTGCTACATCAATAGCTCCAGAACTATTAATTGTTCCTTCAATACTTACTGTTTCACTTATAAGTGACCGTTCAGTATCTCTAATTTTATTTTTTTTATCTCCGAACATGTAATTATTCATAATCTAATCATCTATGAGTTATATTAACAAGTCTTTTTTAAAAAAAATTTCTGCTCATTATAGGTCTTTTTTTAGTTAACTGGTGTGTCTTTATAAATCTTACAGGACATTGCGATACCTAAACCAAGCATAATTGCCATCATTGATGATCCTCCGTAGGACATAATAGGTAAAGGAGAGCCAACTATAGGTAATAGGCCTAGTACCATACCCATATTTACTACTACATAAATAAAAAATGCTGTTGCAAAACTATAGCAATAAAGTTTTCCAAAATTACTTCTAGTCATGTTTCCTATTCTGACTATTCTTGAAACAATTAGCGCGTAAAGCAACAAAATGAATATTGACCCAGCAAAACCGAATTCTTCTGAAAATAAAGTGAATATAAAATCTGTGTGTTTTTCAGGTAAATAGTCAAGATAACTTTGTGATCCATTCAAAAAACCTTTTCCAAAAAGGCCCCCAGATCCTATAGCAATTTTAGACTGTATAATTTGATACCCGGCGCCTAAGGGATCCTTTTCAGGGTTTAAAAAAGTTAATATCCTTGATTTTTGGTAAGGTTTTAAAAAAGAAATAGCAATTGGTAGTAGTGCAATAAAAATTAAAATAGAGTAAGCAAAAAACTTCACTCTTACTCCTGCAAGCCAAGCTACTACTAAGCCACCCGCAGCAATCAAAATAGAAGTTCCAAGATCGGGCTGCATTACAACTAAAAGCACTGGGAAAATTAAAACAAAAATTGGGAGAAATAAAAATTTTAATCTATTTACACTTTCTATAGGAATACGATGATAATATTTTGCTAAAAACAAGATTAAACCTATCTTCATTAACTCTGAAGGTTGAAGATTCATAAAGTAAAAATTTAACCACCTTTGAGATCCGGATGATGTTAAACCAAAATATTTAACTCCTATAAGAAGAATAAGAAAAGCGAAATAAATTAAATAGCTAGTATCATGCCAAAATCTTATTTGAACAAAAGATAAAATTAGAAACATAAAAAAGAAAACAAAAAATCTTAGAATATGGCTTTCTGTATGATATTTAAATTCTCCTCCATCTGTAGAGTACATAGCAAACATGCTAGTAATTCCTAAAATTAAAATGGAAACAATTAAAACATAATCAAGAGAAAAGAGTTTATCTCTAAAACTTAAGGATGATTGTATAGATCTTGGTTGAAACATTAAATAGAATCTCCAGGTAAATTGTTTATAGATTGTCTTAAGCTGTGACGCTCTAAAACCTTTTTAATAACTTTTTTTGCTATTGGAGCAGCAGCCTTACTTCCAGTACCGCCATGTTCTACAATAACGCTAATTGCATACTTGGGGTCGCTTACTGGAGCAAATGCTATAAATAAAGCATGGTCTCGATTTTCATATTTTAATTGTTCTTGCTTCACTTCTGCTTCCCGTTGTGCTTCTGTAAATTTTCTAATCTGAGATGAGCCTGTCTTACCTGCAAAAGTAAATCTTTTATCTTCTAATCTTGATCTATAGGACGTTCCTCCTGGTTCATTTGAAGATGAGTACATTGCATCTTTAATAATTTTTATATTTTCTTGATTCTTAAATAATGGTTTTAGATCAAAATTAGATACTAACAGATCTGTTGGTAGTGGTTCACCTGGATTTTCATTTTTAAATTTTAAATAATCTTTTAAATTGTTTTTTGTTTTATCAAAAAGTATTCTAGGTTTTATTTCAAAACCTCCATTAGCAATTTGAGCTGTCATTAAGCATAATTGAATTGGCGTACTTTGAAAATAACCTTGTCCAATTCCTGAATGCAATGTTTCTCCTAAATACCAGTTTTGGCCGATATATTTTTTTTTCCAGGTTGTGTTAGGTACTACTCCAGAACGTTCTTCAAAAAAATCTTGTAATACTTTTTTTCCAAGACCAAATTTTTTAGCTGTTTCTGATAAACGATCCACACCTAGTCTTCTTGCAACTTCATAAAAATACACATCACATGATCTCTTAATTCCATTTCTCATGTTCATTATTCCGTGACCCTTTTTTTTCCAGCAATGAAATTTTTCACCAAATAATTCAATTTTACCTTTACATCTAACGGTATCCAAAGGTCGAATTATTTTATTTTCTAAGGCGCTTAACGCTACGATTGTTTTAATAGTTGATCCTGGGGGATATAAACCAGATACAGCTTTATTAGTTAAAGGTTTTCTTTTATTATTAATTAAATTGTTCCAATAATCTTGTTCTACTCCATGAACAAAAGCATTAGGGTCATAGGATGGAGAAGAAACTAGAGATACAATATCGCCATTGTAAATATCCATAACACATACAGATGCAGCTTTATCTCCTAATACTTCTGCTACATATTTTTGAACTTCTAAATCCAACGTAGTTTTAAAATTTCTTCCTGCTTTTCCTGGATCAACTTTAATCTGTTTAATTCTTTTTCCAAAGGCATTTACTTCGTATCTTTGAAAACCAACTTCACCTATTATTTGTTCATCTAACCTTCGTTCCAATCCAGTTTTACCTACAGCCATACCAGGAACCGACATTTCTTTTAGATATTTTTTGTTTTTTAAATCCTTAGCGCTTACTTGTGAAACGTAACCTAAAACATGCGCTGATGAGTTGTCTTTATATACTCTTGCAACTGATACTATTGGCTCGACTCCTTGCAATTCATGCAAGAATAAATTTATTCTGGAGAATTCTGACCAATTTAAATTATCTGAGATAATAATGGGTTCCCAGGGTTTTTGTTTTGCAATTTTTTTCTTTAAAGAAAATATTTTTTTATCACTTATATTTAATATAGTTTTTAATCTAAAAAATATTTCTTCAATACTTTGAGTATTTTCAGGTATTAAATGTATCTGATAAACTTGTTTATTTGAGGCTATTTCATTATTGAAATAATCTTTTATCACCCCTCTTTCAGGAGCTAATTTCCATTCTCTAAATCTATTTTTATCCGATAATGTCTTATATTTACTACTTTCATTAATTTGAAGTGAAATTAAACGACCCAAAACTCCTACAACAACAACAGCTTTGCTAATCGTTAACAAAAACATTCTTCTACTTATTAGTTTAGATTTTATAACAGTGTTTCCAGAACCAGTATCAAACATTTTTTCCAATTGTTATAATTGAATTGTAATAAGTAAATAAAAACCAAAAAAATGGAAAAAAAATTAAAGTAAAGAAAGTATTATATGATATTTCTGTAAGATTTATTGCTATCTCGGAAAAGTTAGTCAACAAAATAAAAAATATTAAATTTGAAAAGAAAATTGAAACAAAAAAAGTAAACCAATCAGTGGTTATTCTTGTGTTAACAGTCATATTTTTTATATAAGTTGCTACTAATGATACTGTTAAATAAGCTAAGGAACTTATACATAAAGGAAAACCCATAACAACATCGTTTATCAAACCTGCAAAAAATACATGCCCGCTTCCAAGGATCTCTGGTCTTTTTAAAGCCCAAAAATAAATTATGATTAACTGAAGATTAAATGATAAAATTTCAAAATAATTTTCAAAATGACTATCGATTTCACTAACAGATAAATAGTATAACAAAACAAGTGGTCCGAGGTTTATTATTTTGTTTATTGTTTTAAAATGTAACATCTAAAAAACCTCTTTATTTTTTTGTGAAAGATCTACTTTAACAAATGATAATTGACTAGACTCAGAGTATAATCTTACTTCTCCTTTTTCAGTTGTAATTCCAATTGGAGATCCTGGAAAAAATATTCCATCTTTTCCTGATGTGAATACATCTTTTCCCTCTTCAACTATGTAACCTTCAGGTAAATATTCTAAAATTGGCCTAGATCCTCCACTGCCTTTTAAAATTGCTTGTACACCATCTTCACCAAAAGTAACGGGTATTCTGCTGTTTAAATCATTTAGAAGCAAAACTCTTGAAGAAAGATAATTAGTTTCAACCACTCTTCCAATTAAAAAATCTTTATCCATAACTGGCATTCCTTTTAAAACGCCTGATTTTGATCCTCTATTAATAATAATAGATTTCAAATAAGGGCTACTTTTGTCGATAAGAACTTTTGATAGAATCATGTTCTCTTGTTTTAAGTAAGACTCTTCCGAATCTATAATTTTTCTTAAGTTTTTGTTTTGATTTGTTAAAAACTTAACGTTAAGTTCTTTTTGTCTATAAACTTCAAGTTCTTTTTTTAATTTTTCATTTTCTTTTTTTACATTAAATAAATTTGTAATTCCTCCTGTTGCTTGGGGAACGAATCTAGTGGGGGACGAAACAACTAGTGTAACCCTATAAATTCCATCATTAATAATAGCTCTTACTGGTTTCATAAAACCAAAACCATAGGAGTCTAAAACAAAAATAATACCTGCAATTATTATTAAAAAAACTAAAGAAAATTTTTGTGCTGCCCCTCTTTGTAAAAGGGCTGAACGAAAAGCTATACCAAAATCATCTCTACTAGAGGACATTTATCTTTTTAGATAAATTAATATTCGGACAGCATAGTAGAAAATAATTCTTCATTTTCTAAAGCTCTTCCTGTTCCGACTGCTACACATGATAAAGGGTCATCTGCTATCGTTACAGGTAAGCCTGTGTCTTGTGAGATTAATTTATCAATATTTTTTAATAAAGCTCCACCTCCTGTAAGAACTAACCCCATATCAATTAAGTCTGCGGATAATTCTGGAGGAGTGTTTTCAAGGGCTTCTTTAATTCCACCTAAAATTTGATTTAAAATTGGCATTAGTGCTTCACAAGCATCTTTTTCGGTTAACTCAATTTCTTTAGGAGTTCCTGATCTAATATCTCTACCTTTCATTAAAAAAGTATTTGGAGTAGATGGGATTGCTGTACCAAGTTCTTTTTTAATTTTCTCAGCAGTGGAGTCACCGATTAATAAATTCAATTTTTTTCTCATATAATCTATGATTGAACGATCAAGAGCATCGCCTGCAACTCTTAAAGATTTAGAATAAACTACTCCGCCTAAAGACATAACGGCTATCTCTGTAGTTCCACCTCCAATATCAACAACCATTGAACCAGTAGCTTCTGAGATTGGTAGCCCTGCTCCTATGGCAGCTGCAATTGGTTCTTCAATTAATTGTACTTTTCTTGCGCCCGCAGCTAAAGCAGAGTCTTGAATAGCTTTTCTCTCTACCGGAGTTGAGCCCGTTGGTACACAAATTAAAATCCTCGGGTTTGCAAACGCATTTTTCTTATGAACTTTCTTTATAAAGTGTTTGATCATTTCTTCAGTTACTACGAAATCTGCAATCACTCCATCTTTTAAAGGTCTAATAGCTGAGATATTTCCAGGAGTTCTTCCTAACATAGTTTTAGCTTCGTCTCCTACTGCAAGAACTGATTTTTTTCCTCCATCATCGATTACTGCAACTACTGAAGGTTCGTTTAACACTACTCCTTGATCTTTAAGCACAACCAAAGTGTTGGCTGTTCCTAGATCGATAGCCATATCTTGTGACCATAAAGATGATAGTCCTGAAAGTCCTTTAAACATTATATATTTCTCCTTATATTTGTGCGCTCAAACTAGGGTCCGGCGCTGTTTTTTTTCTTTTGATTATTAGTTTATTTAATGCACTTAAATAAGCGTTGGCAGATGCTACTAAAGTATCAGTATCTGCGGCTTGACCAACTGTAGTTTTTCCTTTTTCTTCTATTCTAACACTCACAGTTGCTTGAGCGTCAGTTCCTTCTGTTACGGCATGAACATTATACAATAAAAGTTTAACATCATGTGGATAAAGTTTTTTAATACATTTAAATATAGCGTCTACTGGTCCATCTCCCGTTTCAGATGCTTTTTTCACTTCTCCAAATACCTCTAAAGTCATTTCTGCTTTCTGAGGCTCACCAGTACCAGCAAAAACTTTTAAAGATTTTAATTTAATTACATTATCTTCTGTTACCAAACTATCATCTACAATTGCAGCAATATCTTCATCATAAATATGTTTTTTTTTATCAGCTAAAACTTTGAACTTGCCAAAAGCAATTTGAATCACATCGTCTGTAACTCCCACATATCCAAGATCATTTAATTTATCTTTAAAAGCATGGCGACCTGAATGTTTGCCCATCACTAATGAAGTCTTATGAACCCCAACACTTTCTGGTGTCATAATTTCATAAGTATTTCTATTTTTAAGCATTCCATCCTGATGAATTCCTGACTCATGAGCAAATGCATTTTTTCCAACTACTGCTTTGTTAAATTGAACTGGAAATCCAGTTGCGTTTGAGACAACTTTTGATGCTTTGCTTAAAAGTTTAGTATTAATGTTTGTAGTATAAGGCATTAAATCATGTCTAGTTCTCATGGCCATAACAACTTCTTCAAGAGCAGCGTTTCCAGCTCTTTCTCCTATACCATTAATAGTACATTCTATCTGTCTCGCACCAGCCATCACTCCAGCTAATGAATTTGCTACCGCTAAACCTAAATCATTATGACAATGTGTAGAGAGAATAGCTTTATCAATATTTGGAACTTTATTTATTAGTGTTTCGATAATTTTTTTAAATTCTGAAGGAACAGTATAACCTACTGTATCAGGTATATTTATTGTTTTCGCACCTGAATTGATAGCAAGTTCGACTGTCTTACACATATAATCCATATCTGTTCTTGTTCCATCTTCGCATGACCACTCTACATCATCCGTAAATTTTCTTGCATACGAAACGCTTTCTTTTATTGCGCCTAAAACTTCTTCTGGAGATTTATTTAATTTATGCTTCATATGAAGTGGGCTTGTAGAAATAAATGTATGTATTCTAAAATTTTTTGCATGCTTTAAAGACTCATGGCAAGCATCTATATCTTTTTTTGTTGCTCTGGCTAATCCAGCTGGAATTGAATTTTTTAATGTCTTACTAATTTCTGTTACTGCCTCATAATCTCCTGGTGAAGCTATTGGAAAGCCTGCTTCAATTATATCAACTCCAAGTTCATCAAACACTCGAGAGATTTGAAGTTTCTCCTCTAAACTCATTGAAGCGCCTGGCGATTGTTCCCCATCACGCATAGTTGTATCGAAAATTATTATTCTATTTTTATCACTCATATATTGATTATGCATATTACAAGTAAAACGAGAATATGCAAATACTTATGCAAAATTAACTTTAATTTTTTGATCAGATTGGGTTAATTCTTGTCTTTGTCGACTAATTTATTTTTGCCAATCCAAGGCATCATAGCTCTAAGCTCTTTACCTACTTTTTCGATTTGATGATTAGCTAAATCTTTTCTCATTTTAAGAAAATTCTTTTGTCCTGATTTATGCTCTTCCATCCATTGTTTAGTAAATTTACCAGACTGAATATCTTTAAGAACTTCTTTCATTTTTTCTTTTGTTTTGCTGTCTACAATTCGTTTTCCTGAAACATATTCCCCATACTCAGCAGTATTAGATATCGAATAATTCATGTTGGCAATTCCACCTTCATAAATAAGATCTACAATTAATTTTACTTCATGAAGGGTTTCAAAGTATGCCATCTCTGGTGGATAACCAGCTTCAGTTAAAGTTTCAAAACCATTTTTTATTAGTTCAACTAAACCGCCGCAGAGAACTGTTTGTTCGCCAAATAAATCTGTTTCACATTCATCCTTAAAAGTAGTTTCTATTATACCTGCCTTACCACCACCAACGGCTGAGGCATAAGACAAAGCTAAGTCTTTTGCTTTTCCAGAACTGTCCTTATGTACAGCCATCAAACAAGGAACCCCTCCTCCTTTTTGATATTCGCTTCTAACCGTGTGGCCTGGTCCTTTTGGTGCCACCATAAAAACATCTAAATCTTTCCTTGCGTTAATTAAATCGAAGTGAATATTTAAACCATGCGCAAAAGCTAAACTCGTCCCTTCTTTCATTCTCTGCTCAATGTGATTTTTATAAATTTCAGATTGAAGTTCGTCAGGAGTAAGCATCATAACTACATCAGCCCAAGCTGCTGCGTCAGACAATGTCATTACTTTCAATCCAGCGCTTTCTGCTTTTTTTATACTTGATGAACCATCTCGTAAAGCTACTACTACTTCTTTTACGCCACTATCTTTTAAGTTTAATGCATGGGCATGTCCTTGGCTTCCGTAACCAAATATAGCAACTTTTTTATCTTTAATTAATTCAGGTTTAGTATCTTTATCGTAATATGTTTTCATAAATTTCTAATTAAATATCTTTGCACCTTTTGTCATTGCTACCGAACCTGTTCTAGAGGTGCTTATAAGGCCAAATCTTTTTAAATCAAGAGCTAATTTATCAATCTCAGGTCTAAGAGCAGTAACTTGTATTACAAAAGATTTTTTTGTTTTATCCAAGACCACAGGATTAAATTTTTTACACAATTTTTTTATTTTTTCTTGTTTTTTTGAATTTGCTAGCATTTTAAATAACGCTAGTTCTCTAAATAAAATATCTTTTTCACCACGTTTAAAGTCAGCTACTTTATGAACAGGAACAAGCTTCTTTAATTGTAAGTTTATCTGCTCAATTACTTGTGGTGTTCCCTCTGTTACAATTGTAATTCTTGATATATGTTTCTTTTTATCAACTTCAGCAACCGCTAGTGACTCAATATTGTAACCCCTTCCAGAAAATAAACCTGCTATTCTTGCAAGTACACCTGCTTCATTATCTACCCAGACAACAATTATATGACGTTCAGTTTTACCAATTTTACCCGGAACACTATATGCTGATTTTGATTTTGGCATTAAACTAAGATCTTTCCTTCGTCAGAAATTTCTTCATCTTCTTCAGGGCCTAAAATCATTTGGTTATGAGGTTTTCCTGATGGTATCATTGGGAAACAATTTTCTGATTTATCTACTACACAATCAAATATTACCGGCTTTTGAACATTAATCATTTCTTTTATCTTTTCATCTAATTCGTCTGGTGTTTTAGCTCTTATACCAACACAGCCATAAGATTCTGCTAGCTTTACAAAGTCAGGGAGAGCTGCGGTATAGCTTTCAGAGTAGTTTTTTTCATGCAAAAGTTCCTGCCACTGTCTCACCATACCCATATATTCATTATTTAAGATAAATATTTTTATTGGTAATCCATACTGAACTGCTGTCGACATCTCTTGCATGGTCATTAAAACTGATGCTTCGCCTGCTATATCAACAACTAACTTACCAGGATTTGCTATTTGAACTCCAATCGCTGCTGGAAGCCCATAACCCATTGTACCTAACCCACCAGATGTCATCCATCGATTAGGTTTATTAAATTTATAATGCTGCGCTGCCCACATTTGGTGTTGGCCAACTTCAGTGGTAATAAAAGTATCTTGATCTTTTGTTAGTTGATAAAGTCTCTGAACTGCATGCTGAGGTTTTATTATTTTATTACTATTAATAAAATTTAGAGATTTTTTTTCTCTCCATTTGTCGATCTGTTCCCACCATTTAGATGTTTTTTGTTTATTAGAGTTTAAAAAGTTTTTATTCTTTTCCTTAAATCTTTTAATTAAACTTTTTAAAAGTTCTGAAACATCGCTTACTACGGCTAAATCAACTTTAATATTTTTTCCTATTGAGGAAGGATCTATATCGACATGTATCTTTTTAGACTTAGGTGAAAACTCATCGACCTTTCCCGTAATCCTATCATCAAATCTTGCTCCAATATTTATCATCAAATCACAATCATGCATTGCATTGTTTGCTTCAAAAGTTCCGTGCATTCCCAACATTCCTAAAAATTGAGGATCATCTCCAGGATATGATCCTAGTCCTTGTAAGGTCGAAGTAATAGGAAAACCTGTTAAAGATACTAACTCTCTTAAATATTTACTAGCATCAGGACCAGAGTTTATAACGCCTCCTCCAGTGTAAAAAATTGGTTTAGATGATTTTTTCATTAGGTCAATAAATTTATCTAACTCTTTATTAGATAACTTGTGCGTAGCTTTGCCATTAAGTTTTTTCTTTAAGCTATTTTTTATAAATTTATATTTACCTTTTTTAAATTGTATATCTTTAGGAATATCAACTAAAACCGGACCGGGTCTTCCTGTAGTAGCAACTTCAAAAGCTAAATGTAAAACTCTTGAAAGATCATTTGCATCTTTTACTAACCAATTGTGTTTTGTACATGGTCGAGTAATACCTGTTGTATCACATTCTTGAAACGCATCCGTTCCAATTAAATGAGTTGGAACTTGTCCTGAAATACAAACTAACGGAACTGAATCCATGTAAGCATCCGTTAAAGCAGTCACTGCATTCGTTGCACCAGGACCAGAAGTAACAAGCAACACTCCGGGTTTACCGCTAGATCTAGCGTAACCTTCTGCTGCATGACCAGCTCCTTGTTCGTGTCGAGCCAAAATATGCTTAATAGATTTATGATTTTTTAATTCATCATAAATAGGTAGAACAGCGCCACCAGGATAACCAAAAATATATTCCACTTTTTGATCCTCCAACGCTTTAAAAACTATTTCTGCACCACTAATTAATTTAGGCATAGATACAATCTAGCCTAGAAATGCCTCCCGTCAAGTTTTAGCTGATGACTTTTAAAGTTTTTTTTAAAAGTATAGAAAAATCTTTAGAATAAAGCTTGTTCCAGTTCTTCATGTGGCCTCTGGCCCAAGTATTTTGTCTCTTAGCATATTGTCTTGTTTTGATATTTATAAGTTCTTTACATTGATCCATTGAAATCAATCCTTTTAAAAAAGCGTTTATCTCTTGAACCCCAATTAATTTATTGGCTGAAAGAACTTTATTTATTCTAAGTGAATTAAATTTTTTTACTTCTTCTATGCACTTATTTTTAAACATTAATTCTGTTCTTTTAGAAATTTTTTTTAACAATTCTTCTCTTGGGATATCAATAAAGATTTTCTTAATTTCATAGTTAATGAAATCTGATTTAGTATTTATAGTCCAATCAAATAATGATTTTTTAGTTTTTAATATTACCTCATAAGCTCTTTGAGCTCTCTGAGAGTCAGTGGGTAAAATTCTATTTTTAACTTTTGGATCAATATCCAAAAGTTTTTTGTAAAATTTTTTATATCCTAATTTTTTAAAAAGAGTCCTTACAATGGATCTAGTTTTTATATCTATGTTAGGTATTTTGCTTATACCCTTGGTAATAGTATTAAAATATAGACCAGTGCCGCCAACTATTATTGGAGTCTTTTTAGTTTTGAGGCATTGATTTATTTTACTTTTAGCTGCCTTTAACCAATCTCCTGCTGAAAAATACTTTTTTACCGAAATGACTCCATACAAATGGTGTTTGACCTTTTTAGTTTCTTTATTAATAGGTCTAGATGATAAAATTTCAAATTCTTTATAAATCTGCATGCTATCCGCATTAATGATTTCACCATTTAACTTTTTAGCTAATTGTATTGCTAGTCCAGATTTTCCTGATGCTGTAGGCCCTGCTAAGAGAATTATTTTTTTAGACAAATTAATTTAATTTAACACCAAGATATCTACTTTGATTATTTTTATCGATTACAGAGAGTAATAAATTTTTATCACCTCTTTTTTTAACTTGATTCACTGCATTATTTAAATCAGAGGATTTTGTAATTTTTGTTTTTTGAGCTTCAATTATAATGTCATTTACATTTAATAATCCTTTTAAAGGACTTATGTTAGAGATTTCCATAATAACTACTCCTTTGGTATTTTTATTTAATTTTCTTGAAGATATATCTTCCTCATTTAAATCTCTAACTGTAATTTTTAAATTTTCAATTTCTACTTCTTTAGTTTTTTTAATTTTAGGACTTTTTGATTTAAACTCTTGAGAAGATTCTAGTCTTCCTAATATTAATTTTTTAGTAATTAATTTTTTATTCCTCCAGATTTTAAGTTGAACATTCTTCCCAACTTCTGTTCCGGCTACAACTTTTGGCAAAGTTCTCATAACATCTATTTTTTTTCCATCAAATTCTAAGATGATATCACCTGCTTTGATTCCAGCCTTGTCAGCAGGACTTTTTTCTCCAACACTAGCGACTAAAGCACCTTCTGTTTTTTTAAGTTTGACAGCTTCAGCAATTTCTTTTGTTACTTCTTGAATACGAACTCCAAGCCAGCCTCTTCTTGTTTCTCCAAAATTAATTAATTGATCAATTACATTTGAAGCTGCATTAGCTGGTATTGCAAAACCAATTCCTATTGATCCTGCTTGACCTGGCGCAATGATGGCTGTGTTGATTCCAACAACCTCACCTTTTAAATTAAATAACGGTCCTCCAGAATTTCCCTGATTAATTGAAGCATCTGTTTGAATAAAATCATCGTAACGAGTTAAATTAATATCTCTATTTCTAGCAGAAATAATTCCTGAGGTTACTGTTCCACCTAATCCAAAAGGATTACCAATAGCTACTACCCAATCTCCAACTCTTGCTTTATCTGAGTCTCCAAAGTTTACAGGTTTAAATTTGTCTGTTGTTTCCATTTTTAAGACTGCTATATCCATATAAGGATCAGCGCCAATAACTTTTGCTTTGTATTCTTTCGTGTCCACTCTCACTAAAATATCATCTGCATTTGCAATGACATGATTGTTAGTGATAACTGTTCCATTCTCTTTAATAATAAATCCTGATCCTAAAGATGATGCTTTTCTTTCTGTTGGTCTTTGAAATTCTTTAAACATTTCTTCAAATGGAGAACCCGGGGGAAATTGAAATGGAAACTGGTTTGAAGATGTTCTTACTGTCTGAGTTGTTGAAATATTAACAACAGAAGGCATAAGTTTTTCTGCTAAGTCAGCAAATGATTCTGGAACAGCCTTAACATTGGTAAAAGAGCTAAAATTAAAAATAAATAAAATTAAAAATATTTTTTTAAAGGATTTCATTTAATTTTTTATATACCAAATTATTAAAAAACCTATAATCAAAAAAAAAACGCCAAAAGTCCTTAGCTTACTTTCTGGTGTGTTTTTGATTAGTTCTAACATACTTTTGATTCTTGACGGGAAAATGGCAATTAGTAAACCTTCTATAAAAAAGATTAATCCTATAGCAGTAATAAGATCTTTCACGATTGAATTAAGCTATCTTTTTTTGATAGCAGTTCCAGCAGATTTTCCAAAAAATTTGAAGAATTCACTGTCAGGAGATAAGACTAAAGAAGTTTCTCCACCTATTAGGGCTTTTTCATAAGCCTGCATTGCTCGGTAGAAAGCAAAAAATTGAGGGTCTCTTCCAAAAGCATTAGCAAATATATTATTTCTTTTTCCGTCTCCCTCACCCTTCATGATTTCTGATTTTTTGTTTGCGTTAGCTAAAATTACAGTCACGTCTTTGTCTGCAGTAGATCGTATTTTTTGTGCAATCTCAGCTCCTTGTGCTCTGAATTCTTTTGCTTCTCTTTGTCTTTCAGTTTGCATTCTTGAATAGATAGCTTCACTGTTAGCTGGAGGTAAATCAGCTCTTTTAATTCTTACATCTACAATCTGAATACCAAAATTTTCTGCCTCAGTATTTACATCGTTTTGAATGATTGACATTTGTTTTGCTCTATCAGTTGACAATAATGTTGCTAGTTCTTGTTTTCCTAATACACCTCTAATTCTAGAATTTATAATTGTTGAAAGTCTAGATCTTGCAACTCTTTCATTCCCAACTGAGATATAAAATTTTAAAGGGTCTACAATCTTAAATCTTGCTATCGCATCTACGATTAATCTTTTTTGGTCTGCAGCTATCACTTCCTCTGGAGCGCTATCTAAATTTAAAATTCTTTTATCTAGATAAACCACGTTTTGAATAAAAGGTAATTTAAAGTTTAAGCCAGCTTTGGTTATAATCTTTTTAGGATCTCCAAATTGAAGTACTATGGCTTGGCTGATCTCTTGTACAATAAATACAGATTGAAATATAACAACACCAATTACAATAATTATAGGAACGATAATTCTCATTAGTTTTGAGCTCCTGATTTTTTTAACTCTGGTAAAGGTAAGTAAGGTACTACTCCTGAACCTGAATTTTTATCTATGATTACTTTATCAATGTCTGCTAAAACTTTTTCCATTGTCTCTAAATACATTCTTTCTTGTGTTACTTGTTTTGCATTTTTGTATTCATTATAAATTGCTAAAAATCTACTTGCTTCACCTTCAGCTTTTGCTACCACTTCTTTCTTATACGCTTCAGCTTGTTGTAATACTTGTTCTGCTTCTCCTCGAGCCCTTGGAATTACATCGTTGGCATAAGCTTCGGCTTCATTTTTTGATCTTTCTCTGTCTGCTCTTGCAGCTTGCACATCTCTAAAAGCATCAATAACTTGTGCGGGAGGGTCAGCTTGTTGTGTTTGAACTTGTGTGATTTGAATTCCAGAACCATATTCATCTAAAATTTGTTGAGTAATTTCTTGAACTTCTATTTCAATGTTTGATCTTCCTTCGGTTAAAATTGTTTGAATTTCATTTTTGGCTATCACTTCTCTCATAGCAGTTTCTGAAGTAGCTTTTACTGTTTCGACTGGGCTTTGAATATTAAATAAAAACTTTTGTGCGTCTTTGATTACCCAAAATACAGAATAGTTTATATCAACGATATTTTCATCTCCTGTTAACATAAGACTCTCTTCAGGAACATTTCCTACACCAGTTGATCTGCCGCTATCACTTGCTGGTCTAAAACCAACATCAACTCTATTAACTTTTGTAACTTTAGGAGTTAAAACACGTTCAAAAGGTAAAGGCAGATGGTAATGTAAACCTGGTTGAGTTGTATGTACATATTTTCCAAATCTTAAAACTACACCCTGTTCATCTGGTAAAACTCTGTAAAGACCACTTGCAACATAAAGTAACGCTAGAATTATTAAACCTAAAATAAAAGGTCTAGATCCGCCAGATTTTCCTCCAGAAAATTTATTAATAGTTTTTTGAAAATTTTTTATAATATCGTCTAAGCTCGGAGGTTCTCTTCTGGTACCTGACCCATTTCCGCTAGGTCCCCCTCCGCCAGGAGGTGTCCCCCATGGAGACTGATTATTCAAGATTTTGTCTTTAAAACTCATGACACTTTATATAGTGACTTTTTATGCAAAAACAAGTTAAGAAGGAGCGGTATTATGACCGAAAAAAAAGAAGAAATAGACCGAGCAACGAAAGAAAAGCTAAAGCCGAAGCAATTCGTTAAAAATCCCATTAATGGAACAAAATTTACTTTGTTAATTTCAAGTGCAAAAGGTGGAGTTGGCAAATCTACAGTTGCAGTAAACTTAGCTTTCGCTTTGCAGAATCTAGGATTAAAAATTGGTATATTGGATGCAGATGTTTATGGGCCTTCTCTTCCAAAATTAATTAGTTTGAATGAAAAACCTAAGAGTGAAGATGGTAAAGCTTTAATTCCTCTTGAGAAGTATAAAGCCCAATGTATGTCCATGGGTTTTTTAGTTGAAGAGCAGACTCCAATGATATGGCGTGGGCCTATGGTTATTAGTGCTCTTAAAACTATGACTCAAAAAGTTTTATGGAAAGATTTAGATATTATCGTAATTGATATGCCTCCAGGCACGGGTGATACTCAGCTAACTTTTGCTCAAGAAGTAAAGGTTGATGGTGCTATTATAGTTTCAACTCCTCAAGACTTAGCATTGCTAGATGTAAAAAGAGGAATACAGATGTTTAATAAAACTGGAGTAAAAACATTAGGTCTTATAGATAACATGAGTTTTTTTAAAGGCGATGACGGTAAGGAATATAAAATTTTTGGAGAGAGCGGCGTCGAAAAAACTGCAAAAGAATTTAATAAAGATTTTTTAGGTAGTATTCCTTTAAGTCAGGACTTAAGAAATTCTGCTGACAATGGTAATCCATTAACTCATGCTGTACCAAATCATGAGGTGTCTGTAATATTTAAAAGTATAGCAAAAAAAATTAAAGACTCTTATCTATAATAATTTTTTTAAGATCCGACGGATTTAGTTCTATAGGATTATTTGAAAGTCTAAGCATGTTCACGCCTGAAATAATTTTCGAATAATCATTTTTAATATCAATACCTAAATTTTTAAAATTATTTTCTAACTTTGCTTTACTTTTTAAATTATCTAAAAACTTATCAAAATCGTTAATGTTATTTAGTTTTGCTACATCAAATATTATTTTAAATCTTTCCTTTAAATCAAAATTACAATTTGCATCTTTCATATTTGCATAATTAAATTTCAAAAATTTATTTAGAGTAAGGGAAACTGCATGACCGTGGCTTACACCATACATTGAGGTAAAAGGATAAGAAACTGCATGTGGCGCAGTTGTTTTTGAAATACTAATTGCCTCTCCCGCTAAATTTGCTGCAAAACACATTGCTGAAGTATTTTCAATATTTGGATTATTTAAATAATTTAAATAGTTCTTAAAAGAAATCTCAAGCGATTGTTTGGCAAAGCTTACACTTTTATCATTAGATTTTTTTGAAATTAATGACTCTATAGCTTGTGCTATCGCATCAAATCCAGCAGAAGATTTTATTTTATTTGATCCTGTTATAACTAATTCCGGTATTAAGAAAAAAAAGTCAGGTCTCAAAAATTTTCCCTCAACTGAATATTTTATTTTATCAATATATATAACTGCATTAGAGGTAACTTCAGCACCAGAGCCAGCAGTAGTCGGAATTACAGCTAATTTAGTAAATTTTTTTTTAATCTCATAATTAGAATTTAAAATTTCATTTTTTAGGTTTTTGCTTTTAGTTAAAACATTTGCTGTTTTAGCATAATCAATAACTGATCCACCTCCCACAGCTAAAATTAAATCTGGAGAAAAGTCTTTTAAGATTTCTATAATTTGATCTAATTCATTTAACTCAGGATATGAAAATTTTTTCTTAAATATTTTTAATTCTTTTTTTTTTAATAAATCTTTCAATATTTTACTTGCGCCTGATGCTTCAAATGAATTTTTTCCGCATACCAACAAGATTTTTTGAAAATTTTTTTCTTTTAGCAAAACTTTAAGTTCATTTACAGATGAGAAGGAAATATTAGACATTAATTGATCATAAATTTTTCTTTAATCTTAATTAAATTTTTTGGCCTGGATAGATTTTTTAAAGATCCATTTCTAATTTTTACTTCTAAAAGGCTTGGTCCTTTTGACTTAATAAATTTTTTAATGTTTCCTTGTATCCCAATTAAATTAGTAATTTGAAAGTACTTTTTGTAACCAACGCTATAACTTAGTTGTCTAAAATTTATACCCTTGGCATTAGTTGATTGCCCACCTACAGACTCATGAGAATTATTATTTAAAATAATATGCTTAAAATTATTATTCTTTAAATAACCTGAAGTTCTTAATGAACCAAGATGCATTAATATGGACCCGTCGCCATCTAAACAAAATACTTGTTTTTTTGAATTTAAAGCATAGCCAACAGCAACACTTGATGCATGTCCCATGCCACCCACCATATAAAAGTCTTTTCCTTTATTTAAATTAAATTTTTTTCTTAGTTCCATTAATTCTCTAGATGTATAGCCAGTCGTGGATATAACTTTGCTTTTATTTGGTATTAAGCTTATGAAATTTTTTATAAAATCAGATCTAAATAAATTTCCGTTTGTTTTTTCTTTATTCTTTTTAAATATCTCAAGAGTATCTTTTTCAATCAAACAAGCAACTATAGATTTATTTTTTTTAGATTTAAGAATTAGTTTTTTAATTTTTTTTAAATCTTTTTCATTTCTCAATATGCAATAATCTATCTTTAAAAGTTTTAGAAGATTTAAAGTAATTTTACCTTTAGCTTTATGTTGAGGTTCATCTGGTTTTTTCGGTGAACCTCTCCAACCAATAATTAAAAATAGTGGTATTGAGTAAACATCTTTACTGGCAATTGATATCAAAGGATTAATAGCATTGCTTAAACCTGAGTTTTGTAAGTAAATACATGGAACCTTTTTGGTTGATAAATAATTGCCAATGCCCATTGAAATAGCTGCTCCCTCGTTTGTTGCAATTACATGATTTTTATGGGGATATTTCTCAAGATAATTGGATATACCTTTTAATATACTATCAGGAACGCCAGTAAAAAAATTTATTTTATTTCTTTCTAAAACCTTAATTAAATTTTTTACTTGTATCATTTTTATTTAATTAGGTTAATTACCTCTTTTACAGAGCTGATTTTTTTTTCTAACTCAAAAGATCTTTGATTTTTTAAGATTGTAAGTCCAACATTTTGCATAGCTGGATATGCTGCTCTCAACATATGGTTTGCATAAATGACTATCTTAAATCCATTTTTTATTAATTCAGACTCTTTTGTTTTTGAATAAGTCGATGGAACAGAAACTAATGGTTTATACCATTTTGTTTTTTTGAAAATTTTGGAAAATGAAAAAATTTCCTTTGGCGTTTTTTCTTTACTATGAATTAAAATTAAATCAGCCCCAGCCTCAGAGTATGCTTTTGCTCTTTTTAAACCGTCTTGTAAGCCTTTTCCAAGTATAAAACTTTCAATTCTTGCTCCTATTAAAAAATCTTTTGAACTTCTTGTTTTTTTAATTAAATCAATTTTTTTACAAAAATCTTTAATAGTGTCCTGCTTTGCGTCCGATTGATCTTTAAAAAGTGAATTTTTTTTTAAACCAACTTTATCTTCGATCATTACTGCTGAAACTCCCAAACGCTCTAATGTTCTAATGGTAAATGGAAGATGTTCTAACCTGCCTCCATTATCTGCATCGAAAATTAAAGGTTTTGTTGTAACATCTAGTAAATCTCCTAATCCATTGAATCTTGAAGAAAAATCTAAAGCTTGATTATCAGGTTTTCCTTTAATGCTCGAGTCAGTTAGACTTGAGGACCACATCGCATCAAATTGTTCTATGTTTTTGTTTTTTTTTATTTTCATATTTTCAACGATTAAGCCAGACAATGGACTATGAGACTCAAGAACCCTTATAATTTTTTTATTTTCTAAAATTCTTTTTAAAAATGATACTCTTGAAGTTGGGGTAAACTTATTTATTAACTCAGATTTTATTGAAGAAGATGAAATATTTTTTGTATATTTAGGTTCAATTAATTTGCCTTTCCACAATCTAAGAGTTTTAATTACTTGGGTTCTTGTTTTTTTTTGAACTCCAGTTTTCCAATCATCTCCGTGAACTACAAAATTTGGTTTGATAATTTTGAGATTAGGTCTGTAATCTAGGGTATGCTGAGGAATTACTTTTTTTACTAGCTTAATATTTTTTAAAACCACTTCTCTTTGTTTATATGTTAATGTGGGTATATTTTTATAAGAGGCAATTGCTTTATCAGTTAATAAACCAACTACCACTTTGCCATATTTATTAGCAGTTTTTAATATATTTATATGGCCTTCATGAAGTATGTCTGCTGACAATCCAACATAAACAATTTTTTTTTTATTTTTTTTCATATATTAAGGCCACTAAATACTTGCCATGTGAAATAAACTATACGATTTTATCTTTAAAACTGAAAGAGTTCATTAGCTCATTCCACTCTCTTTTAGATAGATCGGAGTTTTCAAATTCACATTTTTCGCCTTTAATCATCTTTTGAATTACTTTTTTTCCTTTAGAAGAAACATGAACCGCTCCTACTCTATAGTCTAAAAAAGCAGCATGTGTAATTGGCACCCATTTCTTAACAGTGTCTAACATTGTTTCTGCGTAAACTCTTATTTCATATTGAGCATGCTTATCCGCTCTTAAAAATAAAAAATTTAATAAGTTTAATAAATCTGTTTTCCAGTACCACTGTGTGTAAGAATTTAAAGTTAAATTCATTCTTGCCAATTCTCTTGCGAGACCAGATTTATTTTCATCTATTGTCGTTCCATCAAATTTTTCATTAAGCATTTTTTCATAGTTATCGTAAGTTCTAGTAGCATCATCTTTTAAAATTCTAAGAACTTCATCTGCTTGTTCACCAGTTATTAGGTCTCCTCTTCCTTGTCTGTTTATTGTTGATTGTGCTGATAACTGTTCTTTTGATGGAATATAAAATTCTTTATCTAAAATAGAATATCTTGCTGAATATTCATTAACATTCGCTGTTCTATGTCTTATCCATTGACGAGCAATAAATATTGGAAGCTTAACATGATATTTAATTTCACACATTTCAAAGGGAGTGGAATGCCAATGTCTCATTAAGTATTTAATTAGTCCTTCATCTGTTGAAACTTTTTTAGTTCCTTTTCCATAAGAAACTCTAGCCGATTGAACTATAGAAGTATCATCACCCATATAGTCAACTACTCTAACGAATCCATGATCTAAAACAGGTAGGGCCTCGTAGAGGATTTTTTCTAGCTCAGGTGAAGTTACCCTTTTTGTTTGGTTTTTCTGGGACCGTTGATCTGCAATTTCTTGCTTCTGTTCATTTGTTAGTTTCATTTTGAATAAACTTATTGAATCTCTTTATAAGAGTTTTATATTAATAGTGTTGGTTTTCCAACTATGACGATAAACGAATTTCGTAATAAACATTACGGACGTGGGGGCAGTACCCACCACCTCCACCAATTACAACTTACGGGGGTGAATTAGGATCGACGGATGTCTAAAGGCTATTCTTTCGTACGAGATGGTTCCGACGTAACGGGCCAAATTACAAATGCTAACGAAAGTTACGCACTTGCAGCTTAATTAACTTTGTTAATTAAGTAACGGGGTTTGGGGCACCTGGCAACAGAACGCCCCTTTATAAATAAAATATATGAGTGATAGGAGTGTTATAATAAGAGAATTTGAAAATGAAATTGCTTCATATTCAGATTATCTGAGTGAGACTTCAGATAAAATTATGTATCGGGAGTATATCACTCCAAAAAAAGGTAAAGAAATTATACCTGGAATGGAATATGAAGAGTACGTTGATATTGATAAGAAAAATTTAAACGGTATAACTTTTGATCAAATTCATAATTTTCTCAAAGATACAAAACCAGAGAACCGAATTGATAATCTAAAAAAATTCTTAAAATTTAATAATATTTCTTATGAAACAGGTCTATGGAATTAATATATTGCACCTGGCAACAGAACGCCCCTTCCAAAGACTCAAAACTCACGTTAAATAATAGTTTTTAAAAAAGTGGTCACACTGGTGTCACAGTGAGAAAAGAAATTTTAATGTGGGGAGTATTCAGTATCCAAATATAGTTAGACTATCTAAATTAATATAGTTTTCTTTTAAAAAAAATAGTCCTAGTCTTTTTGAGCTATAATTAAAACAATTTGGGGTATGACTCACATCTTTTGGTATAACTAAAAATAAATGGTTCGCTTCTTTGCATATATGACACTTCCAAACATCTAATAAATCCATATTATTTTTTAAAGTTTTGCCTCTTTCAACTTCAAGTATGATGCCACTTTTTTTTAATTTTTTATAATAATCAGGTCTTAATTGAGAATTATAATTTTTGAACAAACCTTTTTTCTCACTTTCAAACCCTGCTTCTTTTAAATGACTTATAAATACATCTTGAATTTTCTGACTACTGTTGCCCATAGTGTGAATAGACTTCAATTTTTTAACTATGTCTTTATTATTTAAATAAATAAAAAATTTTTTAGATATTAATTTAACAATTTTAAGTTCCTCTGGGTCTGCTTTTTTGTTAACAAATCTTTTAAATTCAATTTCTTTTGACATCTTGTGATACTTTAAAATTTAATTCAGCGCTTTCAAGATAATAGCATCTCCACCCAAAGTTCAATACTTTTATACCGTCATTTTTTGATAGGTGTATTTGAGGATATTCACCTTTATAAAAATGTTTTTGTCCTGAATCCGTATAAGTGATATCTCCGTTTTTTAAAACTTTATCTACTTTCCATCCATCATAAACGTATCGATATAAATCTTTTTCATCTGAACATTTAACCCATTCACGGTCATGAGGTACAAAAATTAAAGCTAAAACAATTGCAATAAAAAATGAAAGAAAAATTGAGAAGAAAAAGTACTTAAGTATTTTTATCACTAATTATTTTTAATTTTTAAGTTGGGCACAATTAGGGTCCAATTTGGACACAGCCGCCAAAGAAATTTGAGTATTTTAAACTCTAAAATTGTTGTATAACGTTAAAAGGTTAAGGGCACCTAGCAACAGAACGCCCCTTTAAAAGTTGTTATTTATATATTATAAGAAATTATGAATTTTCAAACTTCAGTTAAAACATGTTTTAAAAAGTACGCTAAATTTGATGGGCGTGCATCGAGATCAGAATTTTGGTATTTTTACTTATTTACTTATGGTTTATACGCAATATTAATAATCAGCGCTATAAACATTGCGTCTATATTTGGCTGGTTATTAGTTGGATTTTTTTTAGCTACCTTTATTCCATTCTTAGCGGCAACTGCCAGAAGATTACATGACATTAATAAAAGTGGTTGGTTTCAAATACTTCCACTTCCATTTAGTTTTGTTGATAGATTATTAGAAAGATCACAACAAGATGTAGGTTTATCAATACTTTTTGGATTAATCACGATAGGATTGTATATATATTTGATTGTTCTGTATTGCACAGAAGGCGAAAAAAAGAAAAATAAATACGGTCAGCCAATAAAATTCAAGCGTTAAGGGCACCTGGCAACAGAACGCCCCTTTTAAATATGTTAAGAAATAAAATTGGTTGGAAATTTGATAATACATACTCAAGCTTGTCAGAAAGTATGTTATCAAAATTAAATCCAACGCCTGTTAAAACTCCAGAATTAGTTCTTTTTAATGAAAAATTATCAAAAGAAATTGATTTAGACTTTTCTCAGATAGATAACAAAGAATTAGCTTTAATTTTTTCAGGCAATCAATTGCCTAACGGATCAGAGTCAATAGCCCAAGCTTATGCAGGTCATCAGTTTGGACACTTTACAATTTTAGGAGATGGACGAGCTCTCATAATTGGAGAGCATTTAGATAGAAATAAAAATCGTTATGATATTCAATTTAAAGGTTCAGGAAAAACTCCTTACTCTAGAAATGCTGATGGAAGAGCTGCTTTAGGTCCAATGCTTAGGGAGTATTTAATTAGTGAAGCGATGCATAGTTTAAAAGTTCCAACTACAAGAAGTTTAGCGGTTATTAAAACTGGAGAGGATGTAATTCGTGAGTCAATTTTGGAAGGAGCAATTTTGACTCGTGTCGCCTCTAGCCATATTAGAGTTGGTACTTTTCAGTATGCATTAATTTCTAAAAACAAAGATGACTTAAAAACTTTATTTGATTATACTCTTAATCGTCATTACTCTGATTTAAAAAAATCAAAATTTCCCGCTACAGATCTTCTTAAAGTAGTTTTAGAAAAACAAATTGATTTAATTTGTAATTGGATGAGAATTGGATTTGTTCACGGAGTAATGAACACAGATAATATGACGATTTCAGGAGAAACTATTGACTATGGTCCTTGTGCGTTCATGGACAAATATGATCCTGAGACTGTGTTTAGTTCAATAGATCATCAAAGAAGATATTCATATTTTAACCAACCTAGAATCGCTAAATGGAACTTAGAAAGATTTGCGGAGTCCTTGCTACCTTTAATAAATGATAATAGCAAAGTAGCAATAGAAGTTGCTACTGAAGTGTTAAAAGAATTTCCAAAAAAATATAAAAGCAAGTGGTTAGAAATGATGAAAAAAAAATTAGGTCTAGTTGGTGACGATCGCAATGATGAGCAATTAATAATTGAATTATTGTCGTGGATGCATAAAAACAAAGCTGATTACACAAATACTTTTTGTTTTTTAATGAACGAATATAAATGCAAAAAAGAAGTTTATAGTGAAAAACAGTTTATTTTATGGAAAAAAAAATGGGTAGATCGAATTAAGTTAAACAATAACTCTCAAGAAAAATCATTTAAAATCATGCGTGAAGTAAATCCTCTAATTATTCCAAGGAATCATTTAGTAGAAGAGGCATTAAAGTATGCAACAGAAATGAATGATTTAAGTAAAGTTCAAAAATTAATAAAAGTTTTGCAAAATCCTTATGATGAAATTTCTACAACTTCTGCTTACCAATCAGTACCATTTTCCCATGAAAATTATATCACTTACTGTGGTACTTAATAAAAAAATTATTAATTCTAAAATATATACTTGTCAGCTAAATAAAGAATAAGCCCAATACTAATTCCGGTTAATACCCAAAAATAATTTTCTTTCATTATGCAACAAATTTATTCAGATTTGGTTTAAAATAATCTGGTCCTTTCATAACTTTTCCTTGCTCATTATAAATTGGTTTTCCATCTGATCCTAACTTACTCATATTAGAATTTTGTACTTCCTCAAAACATTTATCCAAATTGATACCAAATGCGTGCCCTGCTCCATAAGTCACATAAAGTATATCCGTTAAAGCATCGGCAACTTCTTTTATGTCTTTTTTTTCTACTGCTTCTTTTAATTCTGATAATTCTTCTCTTATAAGATCAAATCTTAAGCCAATTATTTTATCATTTGGGAATCCAGCTTTGGTCCTTACTTCTTGACCGAAAGTATGCATGAATTTTTTTACACTTTCAAAGTTTGTCATATTTTCTCCATATAAATTTTATAATATAGGTGTATTATATCAAAGAATCACAAATGAAATATAGAATAGAGTTCGATAGCATTGGTAAGATAAAGGTACCTGGTGATAAGTATTGGGGGGCATCGACTGAAAGATCAAGAAAATATTTCAATATTGGAGATTTTCTCGTTAGACCAATTGTTATTCATTCTATCGCGATAATTAAAAAAGCAGCAGCAATTGTAAATGCAAAAAATAAAGATCTAGATCCTAAATTAAGCAGATATGTAATCAAAGCTGCAGAAGAAGTAATTAAAGGAAAACACAACGATCATTTTCCTCTAAAAGTTTGGCAAACTGGATCTGGCACTCAAACGAATATGAATGTTAATGAAGTTATAGCTAATAGAGCAATTGAAATGATGGGAGGTAGAATGGGAACAAAAAAACCTGTTCATCCAAATGATCATGTAAATAAATCACAATCAACAAATGATGTTTTTCCTACGGCAATGCATATTTCTATTGCTATTAAAACGAAGGAAAAACTACTGCCATCATTAAAATTATTAGAAAAAGAATTAGCAAAAAAAGCAAGAGAATTTAATAGTATTGTTAAAGTTGGAAGAACTCATTTACAGGACGCTACTCCTTTAACTTTAGGTCAAGAATTTTCAGGTTATCAATCTCAATTAAAAAAATGCATAATTAGAATAGAAAATGCTTTAAAAGAAATACATAATTTAGCACAAGGTGGTACAGCTGTAGGAACAGGACTAAATACAAGAAAAAATTTTGATAAAAAAGTCATAAAAGAAATAAGTAAAATCACTAAGTTGCCATTTAAGCCCGCAACAAATAAATTTGCAGCTTTAGCAGCACATGATGAAATTGTTAACTTTTCTGGAACATTGAATACTACAGCAGTATGTTTGATGAAAGTTGCTAATGATATAAGATTTTTAGGATCTGGTCCTAGAGCAGGTTATGGAGAATTAATTTTACCTTCTAACGAACCAGGTTCATCTATTATGCCTGGTAAAGTTAATCCCACTCAATCAGAAGCAGTAACAATGGTTTGTGTTAAAGTAATAGGAAATCATAATGGTATAACTATGGCTGGTTCACATGGTCATTTTGAATTAAATGTTTTTAAACCCTTAATCATTCATAACATTTTACAATCGATTAGTATCATGAGCGACTCTGCAAAGACATTTGCTCTGTATTGTATAAAGGGGATTAAGGCAGATAAAAAAAGAATTAAATATCTTCTTGATAATTCACTTATGTTAGTTACAGCTTTAGCCCCAAAAATTGGATACGATCGAGCCGCTTCAATTGCAAAAAAAGCACATAATAATGGAACAACTTTAAAGCATGAAGTTATTAAAGCTGGGTTAATAAATGAAAAAGAGTACGAGAGAATAATGAGTCCAATTAGAATGACTAAACCGAGATAGAATTAAATTATTTCTAGAATAAATTCTTTAATTTTATCTTTTTTAAACATACTAAAAAAATTATCATCAAATAAAATATTTTCAAAAGTTTGTTTGAAATAACTTAAATCCTCTTTTTTGCTATTATCACTTTTTTTGTCGATAACTATTTTTTTAAAATTTATTTTTTTATTGAAAAGATTAAGAGATCCAATAACATTTAAATGCAAAGAATTCTTATCTAGTTTTTTCGATATAGAAAAATTTTTTAAAAAGTTTTTGTTATTTTTTAAATCAAAAGAGCAGTCAAAATAAAGTCTTGGATATTCTTCAATTAATAAACTATCACCTTTACAATTAATTATTCCTCCTGGAATAGATGTTTTGTTAAAGAAAACTAATCTCCCATGAGCAAGATTTAGTTCAGAAAAATGACTTTTAATTAAACTGTTATATGATCTTTTCCTAACATAGGAGACTTTATTGTTGCTATTAAACTTTTTTAATATTTCAATGTTGCTAAGAACTTTTTCTAAACTGATAATATTAATTAGGTTATTATCCATCATATTAATTTGAATATCTGAATTTATCTCAAAAAAAGGGTTAAATTTAATTAAACTGTCAAAAGAAATTGACAAATCCTTATTTCTTAAATTAGCTTTTGTAATTTCTACTTGTTTATTTTTGATTAAGAAGTTTGATTTTAAGTAATTATTTAAAACACTTATTTTTGATGATCCGCCTATTGTCCCAACTTTATTTTTTTCATCAAACTTAAAATTTGCCTTGATTCCAGTTTGTAAAATTTTAAGTTTTATATTTTTATAATCGTTATCCAAATGAGCTTTAAATTTTTTACCAAAAATTTTCCCATTAATTTCATTTTTTTTATATCCGTAATTAGAGAAATGAATTTCTCTTATAGCTATAATAGAGCTTTCTTTTCTTCTTAAATTTAAATTAAGTTTTTGAATATCTAATTCATATTTTAATTTTACAAAATAATTAAATAAATCTTTAGTTGTATCTATATCTAAATTAATTTTATTATCATTTAATAGTATTTTTCGTCCTATAAAATCATCAAAATTGTAAATATTTTTAAGTTTTAAAAAAATGTTAAAATTTTTTGTATTAAAAAATATAGGTTGATTTTTAACTTTTAAGTTTACGTCTTGAATAGCTAAGTTTGGGAGCGGAAAAACTTTAAACTTAATTGAGCTATAATTATTAAGCTCGAGATCATAATAGCTAATTAAATATTCTTTTATAATCTCTTGTTTTTTTTCATAATCAAAAAATTTAGGTATTGAAATAAATGAAACTATGGCGATTAAAAATATCCCAATTACATACCTCAAAAAGAAAAAAAAATTGAAAAATTTTGAATACTTATTGTGAATTCTTTTATAGATATTATTAATCATTTTTTTTATTTTTATAACTAGTGTATAAATGAAATTTTTCTAATATGAATAGCATAGATAAATTAATTGAAAACTTAAACAAAGAGCAAAAAGAAGCAGTATTAAATATAGAAGGACCGAATCTAATTGTAGCGGGTGCCGGATCAGGAAAAACAAGAGTTTTAACAACAAGATTAATTCATATAATTAATCAAAAAAAAGCATGGCCAAATCAAATTTTGTGTGTGACCTTTACTAACAAAGCTGCAAAAGAAATGCAGAATAGAGTCATGACCCACATAAAAGGCAATTCAAATGCGGTTCCTTGGTTAGGAACCTTCCACTCAATTAGTGTTAAATTTCTTAGAAGACATGCAGAAGCTTTAGGTTATAAAAGTAATTTCACTATTTTAGACACTGAAGATCAAAAAAAATTAATTAGAAACATAGTCAAAGGTGAAGATTTAGATGCAAAAAAATTCTCCCCTCAGTTAATCATGTATCATATTGATCAGTGGAAAAATAAGGGCATTTTACCTAAAGATATCAAAATTCAAAAACAAGGATCAATTATTAAATCAATTTTGAAGGTATATGAAATCTATCAAAAAAAAACAAAAGATTTAAATGCTTTTGATTTTGGTGATTTAATTTTATTTTGTGTAAAAATTTTTGAAGAGCACAAAGACATAAGAGAAATTTACCAAAAACACTTTAAATATATTTTGGTTGATGAGTTTCAAGATACAAATTTCATTCAAAATAAATGGTTAAATTTATTAGTTAATGAAAAACAGAATATTTGTTGTGTTGGTGACGATGATCAATCTATTTACAGCTGGAGAGGAGCAGAAATAAAAAATTTTTTAACTTTTGACCAAATCTATAAAGATTGCAAAGTTTTTAAGTTAGAGCAAAATTACCGATCTACAAAAAATATTTTAGCTTCAGCATCTAAGCTTATTTCCAATAATTCTAATAGAGTAGGAAAAAAATTATGGTCTTCTGCAATTCAAGGAGAGCCGGTTAAATTGAATTGTTATAAAACTGGAAAGGATGAAGCTCAAGGAATTAGTGATATTATAGAACATACCCTGAAAAAAAAATATTCTCTTAATGATGTTTCAATATTAGTTAGAGCTATTTATCAAACAAGAGAATTTGAAGAAAGATTTTTACAAGTGGGTATTGGTTATAGAGTGTTAGGTGGAATTAAATTTTATGAAAGAGCTGAGATAAAAGATGCAGTTTCCTACCTGAGAATTATTAATCAAAAGTATGATGATTTAGCTTTAGAAAGAGTTATCGGATCCCCAAAAAGAGGTGTAGGGAACAGCACTTTAAATCAAATTTATCTTTTTGGTAACCAAAACAAACTTTGTTTAGAGGACTCTATAATAAAAATTTTAGAAAAAGGGGACTTTAAGCCAAAAATCAAAAATACTTTAAAACAATTAATTAATATGATTCATAAATGGCGAAAAGACTCTGCGAATATGAAGCATTACGATCTACTGAAATTGGTCTTAGATGAGTCTGGATATTCCACGATGTTGAAAAATAAGAAGGATTTAGAAAATGAAAATAGATTGGAGAATTTAAAAGAATTACTAAGAGCCATGCAAGATTATGAGAATTTACAAAATTTTTTAGAGCATGTTGCTTTAGCAACTTCAATAGATCAAGAGTGGGAAGGAGCTAAGGTGAATTTAATGACTATGCACGCTGCAAAAGGATTAGAGTTTGATGTTGTTTTTTTGCCAGGTTGGGAAGAGGGATTATTTCCTCATCAAAAATCTCTAGAAGAAAAAGGAGATTTTGCTTTAGAAGAAGAAAGAAGGTTGGCATATGTTGGGATCACAAGAGCAAAAAAAGAAGCTTATCTCTCGTTTGCAATGAAGAGAGCTTATCATGGTGATTGGATGGAGGCTTTACCATCTAGATTTATAAATGAAATTCCAGAAGAAGGTGTTGAAAGAAATGAAATAAATATTGATAAAACAATTGATGATTTTGAGTTTAATCAGGATAACTCAATTGAATTCGAGGAAGAATATAGAAGTCCAGGATGGGATAGATACAAAAAAAATAAAATTTTAAAATGGAAAAAATAAATAAACTTAAAAAATTATACAGTTACTATAATTTAGATGGGTATATAGTGCCAAAGAATGATGAATTTTTTGGTGAATATATTCCTCCAAACCAAGATAAATTAAAATTTATAAGTAATTTTTCTGGATCTTATGGTTTAGCTTTAATTTTAAAAAATAAAAATTATCTATTTGTTGATGGCAGGTATACATTGCAAGCTAAAATTCAAAGTGGAAAATATTTTCAAATTATGACTATCCCACATAAATTTCCATCAGATATATTGAAAAATAAAAGATTAAAAATTGGTTTTGATCCAAAGTTACATACACAAAAATCATTAAAAATATTTTTCAATAAAACTAATTGTAAGCTTACTCCCATCAATCAAAATCTAATTGGTCAATTATGGAACAGAAAAAATGAAAATAATCCTAAAAAATTTTATGTTCTTCCAAAAAAAGCAACTGATCAAAATTATAAAATAAAGATTAATAAAATAATCAAAGTGTTATTGAGAAAAAAAGTAGATTTTCAATTTATCTCAGCAAGTGAGAATATTGCATGGCTTCTAAATATAAGAGGTCAAGACTCAGAATTTACTCCAATTCCTAATGCTTATTTAGCAATAGACTCAAATAAAAAAATCAATTTATTCTGTAATTTAATGAAAATTGATAATAATTTTGAAAAAAAATTTAAAGATATTAGATTTATAGATATTAGATACACAGGTTTATTCCTTTCAAAAGTTAAAAATAAAAAAATTTTAATAGACTCCTCTTCTTGCTCAATTTATTTTGAAGAGATTCTTAAAAGAAATAATAAGATTACTAATTTCTTAGATCCTATTTATTTTCTCAAATCAATAAAATCTAAAATTGAAATTAAAAATACTATAAAATCACACATTTATGATGGTGCTGCTCTTACGAAGTTTTTATTTTGGATTAAAAAAAATTATAAGAAACATAATGTTAATGAAATCAGTGCTCAAGAAAAATTATTACAATTTAGAAAAAAAAATAAGGATTTCAAATTTTTAAGTTTTCCAACTATATCAGGATCAGGTCCTAATGCTGCAATTATTCATTACAAAGCTTCAAATGAAAGTAATAGAAAATTAAAGAAAGGTGATATCTATTTAGTTGACTCTGGAGGGCAATATAAATTTGGAACAACAGATGTTACTCGTACAATTTCTTTAAATAGTGAAAATAAAAGAATTAAAAATATCTTCACTAGAGTTTTGAAAGGCCACATCGCAGTGGCAAGCTATAAATTAAAAAAAAATACATGTGGTGCTCATATTGATAGTGCAGCAAGAAAACCATTAAAAGAGATTAATTTAGACTATGCTCATGGGACTGGTCATGGTGTTGGATATTTTTTAAACGTTCACGAAGGTCCTCAAGCAATATCAAAAAATAATAAGGTAAACTTTCAAGAAGGCATGATAATTTCAAATGAGCCCGGATATTATGAGAATGGTAAATTTGGAATAAGAATTGAGAATCTTGTTAGAGTAAAAAAAGATAAAAAGGGCTATTCATTCAATAATTTAACAATGGCTCCAATAGATAAATCATTGATTAATAAAAATATTCTTAAAAAAAATGAAATTATTTGGCTAAACAATTATCACAAAAATGTTTTTTATAAATTAAAAAAATTTATGAATAAATCGGAGTTGAGTGATTTAAGACAAGCTTGCTCAAAGATTTAAAATTTCGTACCATTCATCCTCTAAAATAATCTTAATATTTAAACTTTTGGCATTTTCAATCTTTTTTTTCGTTGGTTTGGAGTTGCCTATTACTAAAATATCTAACTTTTTTGAAATTGCTCCCAGAACTTTTCCCCCGTTGTTTTCAACTAATGTTTTTGCCTCGGATCTGCTCATTTTTTCAAATCCACCTGTGAACATGATAGTCTTATTAGAAAATTTTCCTTTTTTATTTTGAACTTTAAAATTTTTTATTTTCAATTGATTGATTAATTGTCTCACAATTTCAGTATTTGTATTAATTGAAAAAAAATTATTAATCGACTCAATTTGAATTTCGCCAATTCCATCAAGTTCTATTAGATTTACTAAAATTTTTTTTCTGCCTTTACTATTAAATAAATCCTTAAATTTACTAATTGATTGAAAAAAACCCGCTAAAATTTTTGCATTTTCTTGTCCTATATGCCTTATCCCTATTGAAAAAATGAATTTATCTAGCTCTATAATCTTCGAGTTATCAATGGCTTTTTTAAGATTATTTATTGATAATTCTCCCCATCCATCAAGGTTTTTAATCGTGTTATAATTAATTGTAAAAATATCTGATGGCTGTCTAATTAATTTTATTTCCCAAAACTGATCAATTACTTTTTTTCCTAAGCCATCTATATTAAAAGCATCTTTAGACACAATATGTTTTAATTTCTCCCTAGCGATAAAATCACACTCATAACCTTTCAAGCATCTTCTAACAGCATCTTCTTTTTTTGTAGATTTATTTACCTCTTTTTTTGTAAGAGCTCCACATAAACATTTTTCTGGAAAAATATATTTTTTACTTTTTTGATCTCTTTTAGATGAGTCAACGGAAATTACTTGAGGGATAACATCTCCAGCTCTTTGAATTTGAACAGTATCACCTACTCTAATATCTTTTCTATTAATTTCATCTTCATTATGTAATGTAGCATTTGAGACAACAACGCCACCTACAGTTACTGGTTCTACTTTAGCTACGGGAGTTATTGCTCCTGTTCTGCCAACTTGTATGACTATATCCTTAATTTTTGTTACTGCCTTTTCAGCAGAAAATTTATATGCTACTGCCCAACGTGGAGAGTTAGAAGTATTACCTAATCTTGACTGTAATTTTAAGTCATTAACTTTATAAACTAATCCATCAATATCATAATCCAATGATGATCTTATAGAGTCTACGTATGAATGTTGAGCTTCGATCTCATCTAAATTTTTTACTGTTTTACTTAACGGGTTAATAGAAAATCCCCAATTTTTTATTTTTTCTAAAAATTCAGATTGTGTAGAAAATATCATTGGCTCTATAGCGCCAAATCCATAGGCAAAATATTTTAGAGGAATTTTAGATGTTTCTCTTGAATCTTTTTGTCTAAGTGATCCACCTGCAGCATTTCTAGGGTTGGCAAAATTACCTTTGATATTATCAAAATCTTTTTTTCCAATGTATATTTCCCCCCGAATTTCAAATAAAGAAGGAACATTATTACCTTTTATTTTTTTTGGAATCTCATTTATGGTTTTAAGATTTTCTAAAATATCTTCGCCTACAACACCATCGCCTCTTGAGAGACCTTTTGTTAAAACTCCATTTTCATAAATTAAGGTTGCGGAAATACCATCTATTTTTGGTTCAGAGGAAAATTCTATATTTTTTCCCTTAGTATTTAAGAAATTACTAATTTTACTGATAAAATCTTTCATACCATTTTTATCAAAAGCATTTGATAAAGAAAGCATTGGTTTTAAATGTTTTACTTTTTTAAATTTATTAGATGGACGAGAGCCCACTATTGCCTTACTTAAATTTAATTTTTTAAGAAAATTATTTTTCTTTTCTAAATTAATAATTTCTTTTTTTAAAATATCATATTCAGCATCAGATATTTTTGGATCATCATTTTCAAAATATAGTTTATTGTGTTTTTTTAAAAGACTAATTTTTTTTTTATAAATATCTATAATTTTTGATTTCGAATCCATTTTTTACCAAGCTATTTAATCTTTTTAAGAATTTTTTTAAGAAAACTGCTATCCTTCTTAGTCTCAATTTTCTCTTTTTTGATTTTATAGTCTTTGTTTAAAATTTTATAAGATTGTTCAAACCATTGACTTGAATTATAATTGTATCCTAATATTTTTGCATATTTTTTAGCTTCTTTTTCTAAACCTAAGTAATAATTTATTTCTACTAATCTATGAAGTGCCTCTTCAATAAATACTGTTTTTTGGTAATCTTCTATTATTTTTTTTAGTCTGTTAATCGCAGGAACCCATTTTTGTATAGAAATATAATATTTAGCAACATATAATTCTTTTGCAGCGAGTTGATTTTGAATTAAATCTTTTTTAAACTTTAAATCCATAGCGTAATCTGAATTAGGGTATTCTTTTATAAAAAAATCAATTTTTTTATTAGCTTCTAACAATGGTTTAAGATCTTTTTTTTCATCTGAAATTTGTTCATAATGTATTATTGAAATTAAATAATGTGCATACATAATATTTTTATCTGCGGGATATTTTCTTAAATATCTATCTAAATTTTCTAGAGCTTCAGTGTAAAAATTTATTCCATATAATGAATAGCTAGACATGATTGCTGATTTAGCGGCAAATTCTACAATCTTAAAATTTAATTCTGCCTCAGAAAATTTTTTTTCAGCAAAAAAGTAATCACCTTTACTAAATGCATTGAATCCTTCTTCGTATAATTTATAAGGATCAACCTTATCTTTAGTTTCGTATGCTGGTTCTTTTTTAGTACAATTGGTAGTAGTGAAAAGTATTAATATTATAAAAATTAATTTACGATACATTTTCTATACATATCAAATAAACTATACTAGGTAAAATTTTGTATTGTTAAATGCTCGCTGAAAACGATTTTTTTAATGATTCTTCAATTTGATTATTTTTTTCTACTGAATTTCCACTTTCTAATGACCAATTAGATTTTTCAGAAAAAAGCTTAAGTAGCAATTTATTTGTCAATGCATGTCCTCCCTGTGAAGTTTTCACATGACCAAATATTCTATATCCAGATAACATTAAATCTCCAAGACAATCTAAAATTTTATGATAAACAAATTCATGTCTATTTCTTAAACCATCATCATTTAATATTTCATTTCCTTTGACAACAATGGCATTTTCAAGTGACCCTCCTTTGGCTAATCCTTGGCTTTTTATAAAATCAATGTCTTCATATAAACAAAAAGTTCTCGAGTTATAAATATTAGTTAAGTCTCCATCGCTAAGCTTAAATTCTTTTCTTCTAGTCCTTATAAGTGGATTGCTATAAACTATTTCAAAATCTACTATTAAGTCATTATCTAATGGCTCTATAGATATATATTTTGAGCCTTCTTTAACTTCTACTTTCTGTAATATTTTTATAAATTTTCTTAATTTTTTTTGTTCTTTTAAACCAACGGATCTTATTGCGTCCACAAATTCACTTGCGGATCCATCTAATATTGGAACTTCTGAGGAATCAATCTCGACTAAAGCATTATCAATACCTTCACCAAAAAAAGCAGCCATCAAATGTTCAACTGTTGATACTGTAGTTCCTTCATTATTTTTAATCTTAGTACAGAGAACAGGTTCTACGACATTTTGATAATTCGCATCTATTAAATTTTCTTTGCTGACATCCGTTCTACAAAATTTTATTCCAAAATTTTCACTAGCTGGTTTTACAGTCAAGTTAACATTTATACCATTATGTAAGCCAACTCCTTGAAATTTAATTATATCGTTAATAGTTTTTTGATTATGTTGAGGCATTGAAAATTATATACAGAATAGATTAGCTCAGATTAAAACAAAAAATGTTTCCAAAAATAACAAGAACTACTCAAATATAGACTTAAAAATCCTAGTAATTAAAGAGTTTTTAGTTTGAGTGACAGGCACAGCCTCCTTTTTCCAACCATATGCAGACAAATAGGCAGCATTAACAATTGATGTATCTGTTTGAAAATTATTGATTAGATGGGGTTCAAAATTATACTTTTGAGAGATATAAAATTTAAAATTTTTATGGAAGTTATCAAAAATAAGCTGATCTTCTATAATTATAAAAATTTTTGCATTGTTTTTATTAAGAGACTCTATGTTGATATTTTTTTTTAAAATGATATTAGTAATCTCTTCTATCCTTGCATTCACTATATCTATAATTAATTTCTTTCTAATTTTCCTGTAACTATCCTTTTCAAAATATTTTTCTTCTAAAAATTCATTATCATTTTCTATTTTTTTGTTATCTAAAAATTTATCAGACAAAATTTTTATGATGGTCTCATTTTTAATAGAACAGACTTTTGATATATCTTTAAAAATTATACTTGTACCAAAATTAAAGTATTCCTCATATCTAAATGAAGCTTTGTCAAAAAAACTTATGTGAGATCTATCTTTATTTATTTTAATTTTAAAAAAGGTTTCAATTTTATTTTCATTTTGATTAATTATTTGAATTCCTTCTATAAAGTTTTTTATTAATATTTTTTTTATGCTTAAATTATTTTTATTAAATACTTGTTTGATATTTTTCATATCATTATTATCAATTAAAAAGAATGTAAGCTCATGACTATAGAAATCTCCAAACAAGCCTATTGGCAAATTTTCTATACTAATCCCATCTAAAATGCTTTTAGAGTTAAAAATATGTAAAATAGTTTTCTTTTTTTCACTTTCTGAAATTGCTAATTTGAGTGAATTTAAAATATAAGAAATATTTTCTTTTAAAACTTGAGATCCATTTAATTTTTTAAATCCACAAATATTAATGCAAGAATTTTCAAAAGTGTCTATGATAATAGTTACTTCTTTAAAAACATAATTTATTTTATCTTCAATAGTTTGAATATTTTTTTTTATTAATTTCTCAGCAAGATCAATATTTATAAATTTGTTCTGCGCTATTCCTTCATTAGGTGTAATGATTTTTTCTATAATCTTTAGGTTTTGATTTTCATCGTATTTGCCAACTACAAAAATATAATTTAGGTCGTTTATTTCAACAAAAAGAGTTGGGATACCTGTCTGCATACATTAATTTAAAATAAGTTGATCTTTAATTCTATAATCAAATATTTTGTAATTATTAAAGTTGCTATTAGCTTTAGATAACATAAAATTTTTTAAGCTAGACAGATAATCTCTAATTGGTAGCTTAATAACTTTATCATCATACATAACTAAATCCCATCTACCAGACTCAAAAAAATAAAAAGATTTTATCCTTTCTAGTGGAAACCTTATATTTTGAAGATCTTGATATAAAGAGTAGAAGCTTTCTCCGTTGCCAAAAACTGTTGGTAAATCCTTATAAATCTTTATTTCTATAAAATCTATCAAATCACCTTTATTTGAAATATAAAATTTTTCTTTTTTATTGTGTAAAATTGCTATTGGTTTCTTTTCTACAATAATTATTTTTAAAGTACTTGGATAAATTTTTTTAACACTAAAACTCTCTACAAATGGTTCTTGTTTTAAATTTTTCTCAATATCTTTGAGGTTTAAAAAAAACAAATTTTCTTTATATAAAAATCTTAAATTTTTATTGATTTGATCAGAACTGACAATATAGGTATTTTCAATTTCAATTTTTTGAATATATAGATTTGAATTTTCTATAAAATTAAATTTTGGTGTATAGGTCGTTAAAAGAATAAAAAGTACAATTAATCCAAATAGAGATTTTTTCATCTATTTAAACTAGCATTAAGTAAAATTTTTTTTACTAAATTTTCAAAAGATATTCCTGTATAATTAGCTATTTCAGGAACTAATGACAAATTAGTCATTCCTGGCTGAGTATTAATCTCTAAAAGGTAAAATTGATTTTTGAAAAATTTAAAATCTGATCTAGTAACACCCTTGCACCCTAAAGCATTATGTGCTTTTTTTGCAATCTGAAGTGCCTTTTTATATTTAGATCTTTTTAAATTAGCTGGCATAATATGTTTAGTTTTTGCAGCTTTTGAATACTTTGCTTTATAATCATAAAACTGTCTTTTTGGCTCCAATTCGATTGCTCCTAATGGTTCTCCATTGATAACAGCAACTTGAATTTCTTGTCCGCCAATATAAGGCTCAAAAATTAATTCTATATATTCTTTAAAAAGAGATTTTGTGGATTTATTAAGATCCCGTAGATTTTTACATATTCTTACTCCAATACTAGATCCTTCATTTATAGGTTTAACTACGATAGGAAACTTTATCTTTTTACTTTTAATAGATTGAACCAATTTGGTTTTATTATAATCTTGATTTTGAAGGACAAAATATTCAGGTGATTTAATCTTATTTTTCTTAAAAATTTCTTTAGAAATTATCTTATTCATTGCATTGTATGAACTAATTACTCCTGAATGAGTATAAGGAATTCTTAAACATTCAAAATAACTTTGAGCAACACCATCTTCTCCATATTTCCCATGAAGAGCATTAAAAATTACATCTGTTTTATTTTTATCAATTAGATTATAATTTTTTTTTTTTGGATCAAAAGTAGACACTTTGTAACCTATCTTTTTTAAGGCCTTTATACACGCTCTTGCGCTTTCAAGACTAACTTCTCTTTCTCCTGAAGTGCCTCCTTGCACCACTAAAACTTTTTTATACTTCATCACCAATAATTTTAATCTCTAGCTCGAGATTAACTCCAGTCTTAGATTGTACTTCTTTTTTTACTTTATTTATTAATTTTTCTATGTCGGAAGCTTTAGCAGTTCCATTATTTATAAAAAAATTACAGTGTTTTTCAGAAATTTTTGCATCTCCTACGTAAAATTTATCACAGCCAGACTCTTTGATTAACATCCATGCTTTTTTTTCATTAATATTTTTAAATGTACTTCCCCCAGTTTTTATTTGACTAGGCTGAGATTTTTTTTTTCTTAGAACTAACTCCTCTTGTTTTTTTTCAATCAATTTTTTTTTTGAGGTTATTCCCTTAAGTCTTGCAGATAATATTATGTAATTTTTTGGAAGATCTGTACCTCTGTAGAAAAATTTAATTTCATCATTTTTTATCTCTTTTTCTTTTCCTTTGTCATCAATGACTGTAATAGACAATAAAATTTGAGAAATATCTGCTCCATAACACCCGCTGTTCATTATTATTGCTCCACCAATAGAGCCTGGAATACAAGATAAAAATTCCATGCTGCCAATATCGTTATTTTTTGCAAAATCCGAAACCTTCCTATCTAGTATAGCGGCACCAACTTCAATCGTATCATTTGTTAGTAATTTAATATCTGAAAACTTAGAGCCTAACTTAATTACAACACCTTTTACTCCAGAGTCTCGTATCAAAGTATTTGAGCCTGCTCCTAAAATATGAGTCTTATAATTATTTTCTCTAATTTCGTTTAAAAATTTTATAAGTTGATCTTTATTTTCTGGTCTAAAGAAAATGTCCGCAGGGCCTCCAAGATTAAACCAGCTATATTTTGATAAATTTTCATTTATAATTAAATTCTTACCAAATTTTTTTTTTAAAATATCTGTTTTTAAATTCATAAACTAAACTTTAATTCCCTCATCCACTTAGAGATGGAGCCAGCACCCATGCCAATTATAATTTCATTATTTATTAAATTCCTTTTAAAATAATTTGATAACTCTTTTTGATTTTTTACAATCACTACCTGGGTGTTTGAATTTTTAGATATTAATCTTGCAAAATTAGTTAAATTAAAATTTAAATTTCTCTTTTCGCCTGCAGCATATATAGGACAAATTAAAACTAAATCTGACTTTATAAATGCTTTAGAGAAATCTAATTTTAGTGACATTACTCTGGAGTATCTATGAGGTTCAAAAACGGAGATAATTTTTCTGTTATTATAAACTTTATGTACTCCTTCTAAGATAGAAGAAATTTCAGTTGGATGATGAGCGTAATCATCAAAAAATTCATTTTCATTTTTTGTCAATACTTTAGTCATTCTTCTTTGAACTCCTGAGAAGTTTTTTAAAGCCTTTTTAACAATATCAGTTTTTACTCCTAGATTTATACAAACAGCGGCAGCAGCAGATGCATTAAGAACATTATGTTCTCCTATTAATTTTAAATTAATGTTTTTAATTGTTGCTTTAGTATTATCAAGATTCTTATAATGTAAATTAAACAGAGAGTAGGTAGCATAATATCTTGGATTGCTAATTCTATAATTAGCTTTTTTATTAAACCCGTATGTTAATATATTTTTATTTTTTATCTTTTTTAAAATTCTCTTAATATTTTTGTTATCAATACAAATCAAAGATTTACCAATTGGAGGAGTTTTATTTATAAATTGAATAAATGCATTTTCTAAATTTTTATAATTTTTATAATAATCTATATGTTCAAAATCGATATTAGTTACTATTGAATAGTTTATCGGTAGCTTTAAAAAACTACCATCGGACTCATCGGCCTCTAGAATAGCCCAATCACCTTTTCCTAGTTTAGCATTACTTTTAAATGAATTAATTACTCCTCCATTAATAATAGTTGGATCTAATTTTTGATCAGACAAAATTTTTGCCACTAAAGATGTTGTGGTAGTTTTGCCATGTGATCCAGTTATTATTATATTTTTTTTTAATGAAACCACATTTGCCAAAACTTCTGCTCTTGAATAAATTGGTATTTTATTTTTTTTGGCTTGTTTAATTTCTACATTATTATCCTTTATTGCAGAAGACTTAACCACAAGAGTTGAATTTTTTATATTTTTCTTAGCATGACCTATAAAAATTTTGATTCCTGCTTTTGAGCAGTCAGATGTGCTTTTATTTTTATTTTGATCGCTTCCTTGAATTTTAAAACCCATAGTTTTCATGACCTGAGCTAATCCGCTCATGCCGATACCTCCTATTCCTATGAAATGAATAATTTCTTTTTGTCCTATTCTAATTTTCTTCATTTATTATCTTTTCTACTTGTTTATCGATATTTTCATATACTGATTTGTCAGAATATTGTCTTTGTTTACTTATAATGTGACTTAATAAAGATGTGTCTTCATTAATTTTTTTAATCAATTGGAATAGTTTTTTATTTAAATCTTTCTCTTCTATTAAATAGCTATAACCATTTTTTTCGTAATGAATAGCATTTTTTAGTTGATGATCGTCTGCAGAAGAAGGTAAAGGAACAGATATAAAAGGTACTCGTGCATTAATCAGCTCAGCTAACATGGAAGATCCTGAGCGAGTTATTGCTAAATTAATTTTAGAAAAATAATTTAAAATATTATTTGTGAAGTTAAAAATTTCAAAATCTATATTTAAATCTTCATAAAAAGAAGTCAAAAATTTATTCTGATCAGGTAAGCATTGTTGGTAAATTTTTAAAGATATTTGTGCATCTTTACACTCTTTAAAAATTTTTGGAAGCTTTTCCGCAAAAATTTTTGCTGCTTGACTGCCTCCTAGAATTAATATTTTTAATTTTTCATAAGTTTCCTTAGAGTCTGATTTAATCTCAAAATTAAGTATTTCTTTTCGAATTATATTGCCGGTTACTTTAATTTTTTTCTTATATTTTTTGTTAATTCCTTGTAATTCTTCATAAGATATAAAAATTTTTTTTGCATAAGGTAATAAATATTTATTAGCTTTTCCAATATATAAATTGTTTTCATAAATGATAAATGGAATTCTGAGTATCTTAGCAGCTATACAAACAGGAAAAGATGAATATCCGCCCATACCAAAAACTAAATTTGGTCTATCCTTTAATAAAAAAAAAAGCGATCTAAGCACAGAATAAAAAATAATAAATGTAGAAAGTAACATTTGAATGATATTCTTTTTAAAAATAGTTGAGGAATTAATCTTGATTACTTTTATATCCTTATAATCTTGTAAATATTTCAAACCACGCTTGTCAGAAATTATTTCAACATTTATCTTATTTTCAAGAAAGTGTTTAGCCAGACTATAGGCAGGAAAAACATGCCCACCTGTACCACCTGTTGCAATTATTATTTTATTAATTTTACTATTCATCTATTTCTAGTTTAATTTTTGTATAATTTAAAATTATTCCAGCTAAAACCGCACTTCCTATAAGAGATGATCCCCCGTAACTTAGAAAAGGCAAAGTCATTCCTGTTGTTGGTAGTAAGCTGGTATTCACTCCGATATGGATGAATGTTTGAAATATCAGCAATGAAGCAAGTCCACATAAAGAAAGTTTCAAAAATTCATCGTCTTTTAAAACACAATTTTTAATTATTCTAAAAGCAATATATAAAAAAATAGTAATAATTAAGATAGAAATAATTGAACCGTACTCTTCAGATATAATAGCAATAATGTAATCTGTATGTGCTTCGGGAACACTATCTTTTAATATTCCTTCTCCCATTCCTTGACCTTTAAGACCTCCTTGCTTAATAGCGTTTAAAGCTGTCGAAGACTGAAAAGCATCTCCTTTACTAGGATCGAAAAATGTAACTAAACGATCAATAATATAACCAAATTTTTCAGGCATTAAAAATAAAAGGCTGCTTACTAAAATAGAAAAGAAAAGAAAAAAACTAAAAATATATATTATGCTAACACCTGAAACAAAGACAGTTGCAATCCAACTCCCAGTAAGTAAAATTGATTGTCCTAGATCAGGTTGATCAATTAAAAGAATTATTACTGAAACCAGCAAAAGAAAACTAAACAAATATCTTACCTGAGAATTTTTTAATTTATCTAAAGTCAATATTTTAACTGTTGCTAAGATAAAAAATGGTTTTAAAAGTTCTATAGGTTGTAACCTAAATAGGTATAAATCTAACCATCTTTTAGCTCCTTTAACTTCTACTCCAACAATAGGCACTAAAATTAATAATAGAAAAGATATTATAAAAAATGGGATGACTATTTTCTTAAGCAATGAGGTCTCCATTGCGGAGATAACAAACATTATTAAAAGAGCTAATACAGTAAAAATTAGATGTTTTGAAAAAAAGAAATAGTAGGTTTTATTTAGTCTCTCTCCTGCCAATGAGGAAGTGGAAGAAAATGAAAAAAAAAGACCTAAAAAAAATAGGATAAAAAAACCAAAAAGAATATTTTTATCAATATTTCTCCAATAATTATTGAATTCGAATTTAAATATATTTTTTAGCATATTGTCTACTTAGTTTCTTAAATTCATTACCTCTACTTTCAAAGTTTTTAAATTGATCAAATGATGCTGCACCAGGGCTTAATAAAATTGTATTATTAATTCTTTTTAATAATTTTATGTCTTTAAAAACACTTAATATTGAATTTTTTAAATTTTTTGTAACAGAAAATTTTATTTTATTTCTCAATTGTTTTTTAAAAAAATTAATATTCTTTCCAATTATATAAGATTTAATAATATTATTTTTAATAAAGCGAAGATCAATTTTATCTTTGTCTTTAGGCAGTCCGCCGAGTATCCAATAAACATTTTTACTGCTGGCCAATGCGTGCTTAGTTGCCTGTAAACTTGTCGCTTTGGAGTCATTAATAAAAGTGATACCTTTTTTTTTGAGAAAAATTTCATATCTATGAGGCAATCCTAAAAAAGAACTCATAGATTTTATAAAAGATTTTTCACTTATTTTTAGCAATTTTGACAAAGCATAAACAAAATTCATATTTTCGTCATTTGTATTAAATTTTAGATAATCATTTTTTATTTTATACTTTATTTTTTTATAATCTTTAAATCTAACTGATACTAATTTACTCAAGAATTTTTTTCTTTTAAAAATTTCTTTTAAATTTTCATTCACTAAAGCAAAATTTTTTCTATTTTGTAAATCAAATATTTTTAATTTCGACTTAATGTAAGCTTGCTTAGATCCATGCCAATCTAAATGATCATTAGTGATATTTAATAAAATTGCATAATCAGGATGTATAAACTTTGAGTGAGAAAGTTGAAAAGATGAAGCCTCTATAACAAAAATAATATTTTTTCTTACCTTTAAATTCAAAACTGGTGTTCCAATATTTCCACCAAGTTCAATTTTAAATTTATTTTTTTTTAATAAATGAGAAATAATTTTACTGGTTGTTGATTTTCCATTTGACCCTGTAACAACAATCGATTTGAATTTCAAATTACTTAAATATAGTAAATCTATATCTGTTATTATTTTTTTTTTAAATTTTGATAAAACTTTTTTATGTTTTGTTTTTTTTAAACTTATACCAGGGCTTAAAACAATAAAATCTACACTTTTCAAAGCATTTTTTAAATTTGAAACACTTTTTGATCTAAATTTTTTCCTTAATTTAAGATTGTCATCCCAAACTAAAAAATCAGAAATTTTTTTTTTTTTAAAATATTTAATTACTGAAATTCCAGTAGAACCTAATCCATAAACCAAAAATTTAAGTTTTTTTAAATTTAATGTGTGAGACATTCACTAACGTAATTTTAATGTCGCTAATCCAACCAAAGCTAGTATTATTGCAATTATCCAAAATCTAATTACAATTGTTGACTCAGCCCAACCTTTTTGCTCAAAATGATGATGAATAGGCGCCATTTTAAAAATTCTTTTTCCTGTAAGTTTAAAAGAGATAACTTGAATAATTACTGATACTGTTTCTAAAACAAATAGTCCTCCAACTATTGCAAGAACAATTTCGTGTTTTGCAATTATAGCAACAGCAGCTAGCGAACCTCCTAAAGATAATGAGCCTGTATCTCCCATAAAAATTTTAGCAGGAGGAGCATTGTACCAAAGAAAACCTAGACAAGATCCAACTATTGAGCCACAAAATATTGAAAGCTCTCCTACGTCAGGAATATATTGTAACTGAAGATATTCTGAAAAAATTGTATTTCCAACTACATAGGAGATTAAAGTAAATGAAAGTGCAACTAACATAACTGGAACAGTAGCTAATCCATCCAAACCATCAGTTAGATTCACTGCATTGGATGATCCAATGATTACAAATAACCCAAATGGAATAAAAAAAAGACCCATCTGCCAAATTAAATTTTTAAAGAAAGGAAAGTAAAGATTATACAAGTATTCGTGGTCTGAAAATTTTATTAGAATAAATAAAGCCACAACACTAATAATTAATTGACCAAGAAATTTTAATTTTGGGTTAAGTCCTCTGGAATTTTTATATTTTATTTTTAGTAAATCATCACTAAAACCTAATAATGCTAAACTTAAAGATACAAAAACTAAAGTCCAAATATAAATATTATTTAAATCAGCCCATAGTAAAGTGCTAGTAAGCATACCAATTATGATAATTACTCCTCCCATGGTAGGCGTTCCTGATTTCTTTATAATATGATCTATAGGTCCATCTTGTCTTATGGGGCCAGTAATCATATTTTCAGAAAAAATCTTAATAAGTGGTCCGCCAATGATAAAAACTACAATCAGAGATGTAACTACTGAAAGTCCTGTTCTGAAAGTAAGATATTTAAAAACGTTAAGGAAAGAATAATGTTCTATAAAGGATGTAAGTAAATTAAATAACATCTAAATGCCTTTTATCATTGCTTTACTAATAATATTTAATCCAGTTGCGTTAGACCCTTTTATCATTAAATAATCATTATTAGCGATTATATTTTTTAAAATTAAATCAACATCCTCATTGCATTGTAAAATATTTCCTCGTTTATCTTTATTCAAATTTTTATAAGTAAAAAGGGTCTTTTTTCCCTTAACAAAAACTTTATCAATATCTGAGTTGTTAATAAGTCTTGATAATTCTCTGTGATAAATATCTGCTTTTTTTCCAAGTTCAAGCATATCTCCTAACAAAAAGTATTTTTTGAAATTATCTTTCTTTATTTCTGAGAAATTATTTAATGCATTTTTAACTGAAAGAGGATTCGCATTATAACTTTCATCGATTAATCTAAAAAACTTTTTATATCTCTTAATTTTATGCATTCTTCCTCTGCCTTCAGATGGTTCAAAATTTTTAAATACTTGAACAGATTTTTTAAGATTTAGATCTAATTCTTTTAAAACTGCTACGGAAGCAAGAACATTGTAAACATTAATATCTCTTATTCTCAATTTTAAAATCTCATCTTTAACGTTTATTGTAATTTTTTTTATCTTACTGTTTTGCTGTATTTTAATTAAACGAACGTCTGATTGTTTTGATTTGCCAAAAGTAACAATTTTTATTTTTTTTAATTTTGCTTTTGCATTTAAATAATTAAAAAATTTATCATCACGGTTTAAAACAATTGTGCCATTATTTTGAATATTGTTTATAATTTCACTTTTTTCTTTTGCTATGCCTTTGATATTTCTAAAATTTTCTATATGTGCCTCAGCTATGTTGGTAATTACAGCTAAATTAGGTTTAATCATTTTAGATAATTGATTTATTTCACCTGACTTACTCATTCCTACTTCAAATACACCAAATTTATGATTTGGATTAAGATTGGATAGACTTATTGGCACACCATAATGATTATTAAAAGACCTTGGAGAGGCATAAGTTTTTTCATATTTTTGAAGTAAGATATTAAGAATATTTTTTAATGAAGTTTTTCCAGCACTACCAGTTATTGCTAAAATTTTTGCATTACAATTGTCTCTTTTAAGTTTAGCAAATTTATTAAGAAAATTAATTGGGTTATCAACTTTAAATATTTTATTTTTGTGTTTTATATTCTTTTTTGATGAAACTGCATAGCGAGCGCCTTTTTTTATTGCTTTAGATATATATTGATTTCCGTCATTATATTTACCTTTAATGGCTAAAAATAAATTATCTTTTTTCACATCTCTTGAGTCTATTGCAAGCCCGTCAAATGAATAAATCTTCTTACTTTTTATAATTTTATTTAATATTTTCGAATTAAATA
>QCGX01000003.1 GCA_003278125.1 Pelagibacteraceae bacterium AG-390-C22
TTTATTAATTTAATTAAAAACTCTGAAGAAGCTTTTTTAGATTTATCAAAAAAAAACCCTAATTTTAAAGGTAAAATTGACATAGAAATTATTAGTAATAATGACTATATAGTGATTAAATTAACAGATAATGGCACAGGCATATCAAATACAAAAAAAGTAATGACGCCTTATTTTACCACAAAGACAAAAGGAACAGGTTTAGGATTACCTATAGTTAGTAAAATAATTAATGAACACTCTGGAGATTTTACAATAAAAAATAAAAAAGATGGAAATGGTGTTGATATTGAAATTTCATTCCCAAAAATAAATGCATAAAGATATATTAGTAATTGATGACAATCCGGACATTCGCTTTTTAATTTGCAATATTTTAAAAGAGCAAAGTTTCAATGTTCGTTCAGCAGCAAATTATGATCAAGCAGTTATTGAAATCAATAAGAAATTACCTGATTTAGCTATCGTTGATATTAAGCTGGATAAAACGGATAAAGATGGTATCGATTTGTTAAAATTAATTATAAGCAAAAATAAACTAACTCCTGTCATTATGATCTCAGGACATGCAACTGTTCAAATAGCTGTAGAAGCAATAAGATTAGGAGCCTACGAGTTTATTGAAAAACCTTTCTCTACAGAAAAGATATTAAATTACGTTAAAAGAGCTTTAGAAAATGCAACTTTAAAATATGAAAAAGATATTATAGAAAATAAATTATTTCATTCCTTTGATCTAATTGGGAAAAGTCCTTCAATTTTAAAAATTAAAAAAACTATAGAAAAATTATCGACATCAGATAGTAGAATTTTAATCTCTGGACCTACAGGGACTGGAAAAGAACTAGTTGCAAGAAAGATACATAAAAATTCTGGACGATCAAAAGAACCTTTTATTATTTTGAACGCAGCATTGCTTAAAGAAAAAACATACGAAAAAGAATTATTCGGTGAAGAATTTGATGATGGAAATATTTCTTTTGGAGCATTAGAGAGAGCTAATAAAGGAACATTATTAATCGACGAGGTTTCAGAAATTCCATTTGAAACACAAGCTAACGTTTTAAGAGTTTTAATTGATCAAAAATTTAAAAGATTAAATGGATCAAAATATATTAATGTGAATATAAGACTCATTTCGTCAACATCGAAAAATTTAAAAGAATTAGTTGAAACAGGAAAATTTAGAGAAGATTTGTTTCATAGACTAAATGTCGTTCCCCTTGAACTTGCTTCACTAAGTTCTAGAACCGAGGACATTCCTTTACTAATTGAGTATTTCAAAGATAAACTTTCTGAAATTAATGGTGTACAACAGCCAAGTATTGATATTAAAAATGACAATTTATACACCTACAATTGGCCAGGAAATGTTAGAGAACTAAGAAATTTAGTGGAAAGAGTTACTATTTTATCTGCTAATGAGAGCAAAGAAAATATTAATAAACTAATGAATGATATATTATCCTCTTCCTCATCTATGGAAAATGATCAGTCACTTTTAGAAAAGTCATTTGCTTCTCCATTAAAAGAAGCTAGAGAACATTTTGAAAAAGAGTATTTAATGACACAATTAAAGAAAAATCACGGCAATATTTCAAAAACAGCAGATTTTATTGGCATGGAAAGATCTGCGCTTCATCGAAAATTAAAATCTTTAGGAATTAAAGGCATCAATTAAAATGAATATAATAATATGTGGAGCCGGCAAGGTTGGCTTTTCTATCAGTAAACAATTATCAGCCCAGGGACATTCTGTAACTGTTATCGATCAATCATCAGAAGATATTAAAAAGATTAATGACACACAAGATGTTAAAGGAATTGTTGGAAGAGCTACATTGCCAACAGTTTTAGAAAATGCAGGCGCTGAAAAGGCTGATATGGTAATTGCAGTTACACGAAATGATGAAACTAATATGATTGTTTGTCAGTTAGCCAGTTCATTATTTAATATTTCAAAAAAGATTGCACGAATTAGAACTAAAGATTTTTTAGAGGGAAAATGGGGAAAACTTTATAATAAATCTAATATTCCAATAGATGTAATAATTTCACCAGAACTTGAAGTCGCAAAATCTCTGTATAGAAGATTAGAGGCCCCTGGAGCCTTGGATAGCGTTCCTTTTGGAAAAGGAAAAGTTAAAATGTTAGAAATTTCAATTGAAAAAAATTGTCCAATTAAAAATATACCCTTAAAGGATCTAACAAAAAAATTTCCTGATTTTAAAGCAAAAGTTCTAGGCGCTTTAAGAAAAGAAAAATTTATTTACCTTAAAAAAAATGACAAAATTCTTGAAGACGATAATGTCTATATTGTTGTAAGTAGCAATCAATTAAATGCAATTCTTAAAGCATTTGGTCATGAAGAAAAAATTTCAAAAAATATTTTAATTATTGGTGGAGGAAATATTGGATTAAATCTAGCTAAAATGTTGGAAACTAATTTTGAAGATGTAAGGGTTAAAATAATTGAGAAAGATAAAAAAAGAGCAGAAGAAATAGCTAATGAATTATCTTCTTCAATTGTAATAAATGGCGATGCATTAGATGAGGAAATTCTTAAAGAAGCAAATTTAGAAGACTCTGAGACAGTTCTAGCACTAACTAATGATGATGAAAATAATATGATGGCTTGTGTATTAGCGGAAAAGACCGGGCAAAAAAAAAGAACTATCGCCATAGTAAATAAGACAAATTATAATTTATTGCAAGATTCTCTAAATATCGACGATCTTGTTGATCCAAGAATGACAACCGTCTCAAGGATTATGGAACATGTCCATCGTGGAACAATAGGAACTGTTTACTCATTACTTGATGGTGAATATGAATTTATTGAGGCAAAGATTTTAGAAAAATCTGAGTTACTTAATAAAAAAATTAAAGACTCAAATTTACCAGAAGATATCAGAATAGGAGCAATCGTCAGAAAAGATCAAGTTATAATACCAAGATCAAACTTTATTTTTGAAAAAGATGATCTCGTAGTTTTTCTTGCTAAAAGAGAACAACTGAAAGAAGTAGAGAGCATTTTTAGTATTAGCTCTATCTAGTAATGAATTTAAAAAGAATAAGTTATTACTTAGGTTTTTTTTGTTTTCCTATAAGTATTTTATCTTTTATAAATATTTTATATTCTTCTTATTTTGATTATTTTTTAAGTATAAACTCTTACGTTATAACTTTAATTGTTTCTTTTACTATAGGTTCATGTCTTTTATTTTTTGGAAAAAGATCAGAAAAGCGAATAAATTTTATAGAGCAATTATTATTAATAATTTTAGTTTATTTCATGATTTCAGTTTTTGTAGCTTTACCTTTTTACTTAAGCAACTATCAAGTAACATTCTTAAATTCTTTATTTGAGTCAATCTCAGGAATTACTGGCACAGGCTTTTCCATCTTCAAAAATATTAAGTATCTAGACCCCACACTTATATTATGGAGATCTTCCTCACAATGGATAGGCGGGCTATATTTTTTATTTTTTTTAGTTCTAATTTTTTCCAATAAACAATTTAATTACAAAATGAGTGAATTGACTTATTCTGAAAATGGAAACATTAACTCAGAAACTAATATTAAAGATATATTAATTAAAATTTTTATTTGTTATTCTGCATTAAGTTTTATTATTTTTTTACTATTAAACATTTCAGAAGTAAGAATGTTTAATTCATTAAATCTAAGTATGAGCCTGGTCTCAGCTGGTGGTTTTATACCCACCAACTCATTAGATAAAATTATTAATTCGAATCTACAAAAACTAATACTTATATTTTCTTTATTAATCTCGATGTTAAATTTTTTCTTGATATTAAATATTTTTGAAAAAAAGGTTATCGTTCGTGAGCATAGAGAAGATCTTTATCTAATAATCTTGTCTATAATTTTTATTTTGCTTGTATATTTTAATAATTACAATGGGTTTAATATCATTATTAGCGTTTTAAGCAGTTTAAGCAATTCAGGATTGTCATTAATAAGCTCTGATAATAACTTAAGCCTTTATTTTATTTTAATTACTGCAATAGGAGGCTCTTTGATTTCAAATACTTCTGGGATCAAATTTACAAGAATTTATATTCTTTTAAAGACTGCCTCTTCAGAAATTATGAAATTAATCAGTCCAAATAGCATTATAAATAAAAACATATTCAATTCAGAAAAAAAAATTACAGATGAGAATGTAAAAATTTCCTTTTTAATTTTTATTTCATTTTTTATAAGCTTGTTTATTCTTTCAGGAATTTTAATAGTAGATAATATTGATTTTGAAGAATCATTTAAGCTATCAATATTAACTATTACAAACACAACAAATTCTGCAATGTTTGGAATCGAAAAGATGGATTTTGCAAACTTAATAACATCTTCAAAACTAAGTTTGATTATCTTTATGATTATTGGAAAAATTGAGCTAATATCAGTTTTTTTGATTATCAAAAAAATATTTTTTAAAGATTAATATGTCTAAAATTGTAATAATCGGTGCTGGTGCTATGGGCTCTGCTTTTGCCTTCCCTTGTGTAGACAACAATCATGATACCAATATTATTGGCACCCATTTAGAAGATGAATTTATTAATAGCCTAAAGAAAAATAAAAACTTACATCCTAGTCTAGGTATTAATATACCAGAGGGTATTAAAATTTTTAAATTTGATGAATTTAATGATTTATTTAAATCAAGTATTGATTTGATAGTTCTTGGAATTAGTTCCAAAGGTATTGAATGGGTTTCTGAACAATTAAGTTCAATAGCTAAAGATAAAAAATTACCAAATATTCTTATGCTAACCAAAGGTTTAAGTATATATGAAAATAGATATGAATTATTAGTCGATAAACTTAAAAGATTATTTACCTCCAAAGGGATAACCAAAGTAAACATTTCTGCGGTAGGCGGCCCTTGTTTAGCAGCAGGTTTAGCTAATAGAATTCATAGTAGCGTAGTTATAGCGAATGAAGAAATTAAAACCGCTAAGGAAATAGCTAATATGGTAAATACTAATTATTATCATACGTCTTATTCAGATGATTTAAAAGGAGTAGAGGTTTCAGCTGCTATAAAGAATATTTTTTCTATGGCTGTAGGAGCAGCAAAGGGATTGTGCAGCAAGAATGCTTCTAAAGAAATTAGAGAAAAAAATTATTTAAATACTGCTTCAGCATTAATTAAACAATCAGTTTATGAAATGGAAATATTCGTTGAGCACCTCAAAGGAAAAAAAGAAACAGTTAAAGGTTTAGCAGGCCTAGGAGATTTATACGTAAGCTCAGGAGGAGGAAGAAATGCTAAAATGGGATCTTATATTGGAGAAGGATTGACTTTTTCTGAAGCTAAAAAAACAAAAATGGAAAAAATAACTGTTGAAGGTGCAGATTTAGCTAAAGAAATTGGAAAAAAAGTTAATGAAGATTTTGATGAAAAAAAATTACCTTTAATGTTAGCTATGATTAATGCAATAGTAGATAATAAAAAACTTGAATTTAACTGGGAAGCTTTTAGATAATGAGAAAATTTATCATTTCTATAGATGCAGGCACTACCTCAAACAGAGCAATACTTTTCGATTTAAAAGGTAAACCAATTTTTTCATCTCAAAAAGAATTTACACAATTTTTTCCAAAAAGTGGCTGGGTGGAGCATAACCCGGAAGAAATTTGGAGCACTACTAAAAAAGTTCTAAAGGACGTAATTTTAAAAGCTAAAAAATTAAGAGGAAAAATATTAACTATTGGAATTACCAATCAAAGAGAAACCACAATTTTATGGGATAAAAAAACTGGCAAACCGGTCTATAAAGCCATTGTTTGGCAAGATCGTAGACAAGCAGATTATTGTAAAAAATTAAAAAATCAAAATAAAGAAACACTTATTTTTAATAAAACTGGGTTACCCATCGACTCTTACTTTTCTGGAACTAAAATAAAATGGATATTAGACAATGTTCCATTAGCTAAAAAATTAATGAATAAAAAACAACTTATGTTTGGGACTATAGATAGTTTTTTAATTTGGAGGTTAACAAAAGGTAAGATACATGCAACAGATGCTACTAATGCAAGTAGAACAATGATTTATAATATTTCTACAAATAAATGGGATGACACAATTTTAAAGATATTAAAAATAAAAAAACATATTCTTCCCAATGTAAAGGATTCTGCAGATAATTATGGTTCAACACATCCATCAATTACGGGTAAATCGATCCCAATAACAGGTGTTGTTGGAGATCAACAATCAGCAGCTATAGGCCAATGTTGCTTCGAACCAGGATCTTTAAAAAGCACTTATGGAACAGGAGCTTTTGTTTTATTAAATACAGGTTATAAAAAAATTTACTCTAAAAATAGATTGTTAACGACAATAGCATATAGAATAAATGGTAAGACAACTTATGCGATGGAAGGATCTATTTTTATTGCTGGAGCTGGCGTTCAATGGCTTAGAGATCGAATGAAGTTTTTTAAAAAAGCTTATGAAACTGAAAAAATATTAAGGTCTTTGAAAGAAAATAAGGATGTTTATTTAGTTCCAGCTTTTACAGGCATGGGAGCGCCATACTGGAATCAAAATTCTCGAGGTGTTTTAAGTGGACTGACAAGAGATACTGGGCCAAAGGAAATTGTTAGAGCTACAATAGAGTCTGTTGCTTATCAAACATATGATTTATTTGAAGCTATGAAACATGATGGTTTACGACCAAGAACGGTTAAAGTAGACGGAGGGATGGTTATGAATAATTGGTTTTCTCAATTTTTATCAGACATAGTAAACGTAAAGGTCTATAGACCCAAAGTTCATGAAACAACTGCTTTAGGAGCTGCTTTTATGGCGGGTCTAAAAATTGGCACTTATAAATCTTTGAAAGATATTGCAAAAAATTGGAGTCTTGAAAGAAAATTTATTCCAAAAATAAAAAATTATAAGAGAAAATCTCTTCTCTTAGGCTGGTCTAAAGCAATTAAAAGAGCTCTTATAAATTAAATCAATCTTAAGTTGTATTATTTCAAGAATTAGCTCTGTACAATTTAATTGTATTTTGCTTCAATTAACAAAAATAACAAACAACAAACAACGGGGGAATTAATGTTTAAAACATTAAAAAGTATAATAGCTGTTGCTGTTGCTTTCACTTTAGTTTCAACTTCTGCTTATTCAGACGCAATAAGCAAATGGGCAAAAGGTGAGTTTAGTCTTTCAACTCTTTCAGAAAAAGAAAGAATTAAAGAACTAAAATGGTTCCAGGATGCGGCGAAGCCATTCAAAGGAATGTCTATCAAAGTATTGTCTGAAACTATTCCTACTCACGAGTATGAATCTAAAGTTTTAACTAAAGCTTTTGAAGAAATTACTGGAATTAAAGTAAATCATCAATTGCTTGGTGAAGGTGATGTAGTAATGGCTGTTCAAACACAAATGCAGACTAACGTTAGTATTTATGACGCTTATATCAATGACTCAGATTTGATTGGTACTCATGCTAGAATGCAACAAGCTGTAAACTTAACTAAATGGATGGCTGGAGAAGGTAAAGATGTAACTTTACCAACTTTAGACTTAGATGATTTCATTGGTAAACAGTTTACTACAGGTCCAGATGGCGACTTATATCAAATGCCTGACCAACAATTTGCTAACCTATATTGGTTTAGAAAAGATTGGTTTGACAGACCTGAAATCAAAAAAGGTTTTAAAGCCAAATACGGATACGATTTAGGTGTTCCTTTAAATTGGTCTGCTTATGAAGATATCGCTAAATACTTCTCAGAAGATGTGAAGAAAATTGACGGTGTTCAAATTTATGGTCACATGGACTACGGCAAAAGAGCTCCTGACTTAGGTTGGAGAATGACTGATGCTTGGTTATCAATGGCTGGAGCAGGTGATGTTGGAAAACCTAATGGAATACCAGTGGACGAATGGGGAATAAGAATGGAAAAAGGTTCTTGTAACCCAGTTGGAGCTTCTGTAACAAGAGGCGGAGCTGCTAATGGTCCTGCTGCTGTATACGCAATTAGAAAATGGGATGAATGGCTAAGAAACTATGCACCTCCAGGTGCTGCGGCTATGGACTTCTATCAGTCTCTACCATCTTTATCTTCTGGAAACGTTGCTCAGCAAATTTTCTGGTACACAGCGTTCACGGCTTCTTTAGTAGGAAAGAATCCTAATAATAAAGTTGTTGATGCTGACGGTAAACCGTTATGGAGAATGGGTCCGTCACCAAAAGGACCTTATTGGGAAGAAGGCATGAAGCTTGGATATCAAGATGCTGGATCTTGGACTTTATTTAAGTCTACACCAGTTAAAAATAGAAAAGCTGCATGGTTATACGCTCAATTCGTTGTATCAAAAACAGTTGATCTTAAGAAAAGTCACGTTGGTTTAACTATCATTAGAGATAGTTCTATCGATCATAAGTCTTTTACAGACAGAGCCGATGCATTAGGCGGACTTGTAGAGTTCTATAGATCTGACAATAGAAATATTTGGTCACCAACAGGTATAAACGTTCCGGATTACCCGAAACTTGCACAAATCTGGTGGCAACAAATTGGAGATGTAAACTCAGGTGCGTTTACTCCACAACAAGCTATGGATCGTCTTGCAGAAGAGATGGACTTAGTTATGTCTCGTATGGAAGCTGCTGACAAAGGTAGTAACGCATACGGTGGATGTGGACCAAGACTTAATAAACCAAGAGAAGCTTCTTATTGGTTAAATAAGAAAGGTTCACCAAAAGCTAAACGTAACGAGAAACCTCAAGGTAAAACTGTTCCATACGCGAGAGCTTGGAAATAGTAAGAGGTTAATCTAAATTGAAAAGGGGGCACTTGCTGCCCCCTTTTTTTAAAACTAAATTTTAAATTATGAGTCTAGAATTAAAAAATGTAGAAAAAAAAGTTGGAATAGAAACTCATATTCATCCTACAAGTCTTAAATTAGAAAAAAATACAATTAATGTTCTGTTAGGCTCCACGTTAGCAGGAAAAACGACATTAATGCAAATAATGGCTGGGTTAGATAAACCAACTTCAGGTGAGATATGGTTTAATGAAGAAAATGTTACTGGAACGAAAGTGCAAAAAAGAAATTGTTCCATGGTTTACCAGCAGTTTATTAATTATCCAAATTACACAGTATATGAAAATATTGCTTCACCTTTAGTGATTACAAATGTCAATTCTGATGAAATTAAACAACGAGTAGGAAAAGTAGCAGAGTTATTAAAATTATCAGCAATGTTAAATAAAAAACCTGATGAATTATCAGGCGGCCAACAACAAAGAACAGCTTTAGCAAGAGCCCTAGTAAAAGACTCTGACTTAATCCTATTAGATGAGCCTTTAGCAAATTTAGATTTTAAATTGAGAGAAGAGTTGAGAGAAGAATTACCAAAATTATTTGAAGATAGAGATTGTATAGTTGTTTATGCTACAACAGAACCGTCCGATGCACTAATGATAGGCGGAAATACAGCTACATTACTGGAGGGAAAAGTTATTCAATACGGAAAAACTTTAGATGTATACAACAAACCTGAAAACTTAATCTCAGCTAAAGTTTTTAGTGATCCTCCTATGAATATTGCTGAAATTAAAAAAGATGGAGACACTTGTAAATTAGCAGATAACAATGTGCAGTGGAAATCATCTGTGAAAATAAAAGATGGAACTTATAAGATAGGTATAAGGCCACACAATATTACCACTTATAAAGAAGGTAACAATTCAGTTGAAATAAACGGAAAAGTCCTAATTTCTGAATTAAGTGGATCAGAAAGTTTAATTCATTTTACAAACGGTAATTTAAATTGGGTTTCTTTGTCTAATGGGATTCAGCAAAAAAATGTAGGTGATGATACAAAACTATACATGAATACGGATGAATTTTTATATTTCGATCAAAATAACAGATTGGTAAACAATGGCTAAAATTACTTTAAAAGATTTAAGTCACAGTTATTTAGAAAAGCAAAATAGCAACGCTGATTGGGCTCTTAGAGATGTCAATATAGATTGGAAAGATGGAGGTGCATACGCACTTTTAGGCCCTTCTGGATGTGGAAAAACTACTTTATTAAATATCGTATCTGGATTATTAAAACCTACAAAAGGCAGCGTATTATTCGATGATAAAGATATAACAGCTTTTAGTCCTGTTGAAAGAGACATTGCTCAAATATTTCAGTTTCCAGTTATTTACGACACTATGACTGTTTATGATAATTTAGCTTTTCCATTAAAAAATCGAGGTCTTTCAGAAACAGATATTGCATCCAAAGTAAAAGAGATTGCCGAGATGCTTGAATTAACTTCAACTTTAAATAATAGAGCTTCAGGTTTAACAGCTGATGGTAAACAAAAAATTTCTTTAGGCAGAGGACTTGTCAGATCAGACGTAAATGTAATTATGTTTGATGAGCCTCTTACAGTTATAGATCCACACCTTAAATGGGTATTAAGATCTAAATTAAAAGAACTACATCAAAAAATTAATCGGACAATGATTTATGTAACACATGATCAAACGGAAGCTCTAACTTTTGCTGATCAAGTTGTAGTAATGCATGAAGGACAAATTGTTCAAACAGGAACACCCGTTGAACTTTTTGAAAAACCTAAGCATACTTTTGTTGGACATTTTATTGGCTCTCCTGGAATGAATATATTACCGTGTGAAATAAAAAATGGTGAGATTAATTTTAGTGGTCAAAAAATTCAAAGCCATAAGAATATAAAAAAATCAAACTTTAAGAAAACACAATTAGGTATTAGACCAGAGTTTATTAATTTTTCTAATAACGGAATTCCGGTAAAAATAAAAAGAGTAAGCAATACTGGAAGACATAAAATTATTGATACGGAAAGCAATGGAGAGAATATAAAAATTTTATCAAATTCTTCTACACAAATCCCAAGTGAAAGCGCTCATATAACTTTTAATCAAAAATATACATACGTGTATGGAGATAACTGGATAATAGAATAATGAATAAAACTATTAATCAAAAAGCTTGGTTTTTTGTAATTCCAGTATTTGTTCTTGTTGCATTTAACGCTGCTATTCCATTAATGACTGTAGTTAATTACTCTTTCCAAGAAACTTTTGGAAACAATGTATTTGCCTGGGAAGGAACAAGATGGTTTAAACAAATTTTACTATCTGAAAGGTTTCACGCTGCTCTAGGTAGGCAAATTGCCTTCACTTTTATTATTCTTTTAATTCAAATCCCATTAGGAATTGGTATAGCTTTAACGATGCCAAAAAAGGGTTGGGGGGTTCCAGTTTGTTTAATTTTAATGTCAATGCCACTTCTTATTCCTTGGAATGTTGTTGGAGCAATGTGGAATATTTTTGCTCTACCTGATATTGGATTTCTGGGTCATTCACTTAACGGATTAGGCTTTGATTATAATTTTACCCAGCAACCAGGAGATGCTTGGTTTACAACAATATTAATGGATGTTTGGCATTGGACTTCCTTAGTGGTGCTTTTATCATACGCAGGACTTAATTCTATCCAGCCAGCTTATTATCAAGCAGCAGAAATTGACGGAGCTAGCAGATGGGCGACATTTAGATATATAGAACTACCAAAAATGAAAAAAGTTTTAACGTTAGCTATTCTTTTAAGATTTATGGACAGTTTCATGATTTACACAGAACCTTTTGTTTTAACGGGAGGTGGACCAGGAAATACTACGGCTTTCTTATCAATAGACTTAGTAAAAATGGCCTTAGGTCAATTTGATTTAGGCCCAGCCGCAGCAATGTCATTAATTTATTTCTTTATTGTTCTTCTAGTTTGTTGGGTGTTTTATAATCTAATGATGAAAAACGAGGCTCAGTCATGAAAAAATATAAGTGGTTAGTGCCTACATTATATATAATTTTTTTAATGTTACCAATTTATTGGCTAATTAATATGTCGTTTAAGACAACTACAGAAATTATAAATACATATTCTTTGTGGCCACAGAAATTTACTACTGAAAATTATGTTAAAATTTTTACGGATAGCACATGGTACATGGGTTACGTAAATTCCATTACTTACACAGTATTTAACACTGTTATCTCGGTGGCAGCCGCATTGCCAGCAGCTTATGCCTTCTCTAGATATAAATTTTTAGGGGATAAACATTTATTCTTTTGGTTATTAACTAACAGAATGGCTCCACCAGCAGTTTTTGCATTACCATTTTTTCAGTTTTATTCTTCTGTAAATCTATTTGATACTCATATAGCTGTTGCCCTATCTCACTGTTTATTTAATATTCCATTAGCTGTATGGATCTTAGAAGGTTTTATGTCTGCAGTTCCAAAAGAATTAGATGAAACAGCTTATGTTGATGGCTATTCATTTGGGAGATTCTTTTTTAAAATTTTTGTTCCAACAATTGCTGCAGGAATAGGAATAACAATGTTTTTCTGTTTTATGTTCTCATGGGTTGAATTATTACTAGCAAAAACATTAACAGCCACTGAAGCAAAACCAATAGCAGCCACTATGACACGAACTGCCAGCACTTCAGGTTATGAATTAGGTTTATTAGCAGCCGCAGGCACTTTAACAATCATACCAGGAGCAATTGTAATTTACTTTGTGAAAGATTATATTGCAAAAGGATTTGCAATGGGAAGGGTTTAATGTTTTCAAATTTAAGAGCAGCAACTTGGGGTGAGGTAGGAAAAGCTAAAGAAAAAGGTTTTTTTGATTTTGATTTATTTTCATGGATGGCTTGGACTTGGCAAACTGCAGCGTTTTTTATTTTTATTGCGTTATGTATAACTGTGATGCTTATTTGGGAGAAAAAAGTTCCCGGTGGTTCTCCTAGAAAAGGAATTTTAGGTTTAGATACAACTAGAGGAGATAGATTGTTCGTATCATTACTTGGTAGTGCATTTATACATTTAGCATGGCTAGGATTAGTTGGCAGCGTCTTGTGGATAGCATCAATTATTTGTGTTGCTTATTTTGTTGTTGTATTTAAATACGTATAAATCTTATGGTCAAAGTTGGAATAAATGGTTTTGGAAGAATAGGGCGATTAATTTTAAGAGCTCTATTAGAAAATTATAAAGGCAAAATTCAAGTTGTTGGAATAAATGATCTTGGCTCAATAGAGACTAACGCACATTTAATTAAATACGATAGTACTCACGGTATTTTAAATCACGAAGTAAAAACGACAGGCGATGGTTTTCAAATTGGAGATCAAAATATAAAAGTATTTGCTGAGAAAGATCCAGTTAAATTACCTTGGGGAAAAGTTGGCGCAGATGTTGTGTTGGAATGTACTGGTTTTTTTCTAGATAAAGATTCAGCAGGCAAACATATTCAAGCAGGAGCTAAAAAAGTAATAATCTCAGCACCGGCAAAAGAAGTTGATTTTACTTTAGTGCAAGGAGTTAACAGTAAAGAGTTAAAGAAAGATCATAATATTATTTCCAATGGTTCTTGTACTACAAATTGTTTAGCGCCTGTTGCTATGGTTTTAGAAAAAACTTTTGGAATTACATATGGCTATATGACCACCATCCACAGTTATACAGGTGATCAAAAACTTTTAGATACATTACACAAAGATCTAAGGAGGGCTAGGGCCACAGAAGGCTCGATGATACCAACTTCTACTGGAGCTGCTAAAGCGATGAGTTTAGTTTTACCTAGTTTAAAAGGTAAGTTAGATGGAACAGCTATAAGAGTTCCAACACCAAATGTGTCTTTAATAGACTTAACCTTAGTAACTGAAAAAGAGGTAACTCCGAAAAGCATAAACGATGCGATGAGCAAAGCTGCAAAAGGAGATTTGAAAGGCATTTTAGATATTAATCAAAAACCTTTAGTCTCTAAAGATTTTAATCATAATCCACATAGCTCAATATTTGACGCTACACAGACTCAAGTTGTTAAAGGGAAATTTAGTAGAGTGCTTTCCTGGTATGATAATGAATGGGGATTTTCTAATCGTATGTGTGATACAGCTATCCAGATTGCATCTTTGATTTAATAACTTTTTCAGCTTCTTCAATCAATTTTAAAGTATTTGTTGGGATATCAGACTTTTTCACAGCAACAGGTTTAACTACTTTAATTTTATCAAATATTTTATCCTTCTTAATATCTTGCAGATCATTAATTGCGTTTAAAATTTCATTAATACTGTACTTTTCGTCCATTATTCAGAAATACCCATAAACCACAAAATTATTAATATATAAATAATAGGCTCCATAATTATCTCTTCGTAATTTAAAATTTTATATATTATAACATTTGTTATATATAAATGGAACAATTAAAATATGAAATTAAAAAATATAGACTTAGTTGCAAATAAATTGGTTAAGGCTTTTTTAACAAATAAGCTTATTTCTCCTATTCCAATTCGATATACAAAAAAAATTAATCAAGCTGAAAAATTAAAAAGACTGTGTGAAACTAAAATAGATAAGCCTATAATTGGATTTAAGGCTGGAGGAACTGGAATACCTTTGTTAAAAAAATTGAAGGAAAAAGAACCTTTCTATGCAGCAGTTTATAAACATAATTTTTTAAAAAATAAAAAAAGTGTGAGAATTAATAAGTACACATTAGGAATTGAGCTTGAAGTTTGCTATTTAATAAAAAAAAATTTTTTTGATTTTAAAAAAACAATTACAAATAAAAATATTAAAAGATTTATTACTCATATGGCGCCATGTATTGAAATAGTCGGGTACAGACAAAGAAAAAAAGGCATTAAATCTTTGGGTGATTTATGCTCAGATTTTGGAGCAAATGTAAAATTTATTATTGGTGGAAAAAAGAAATTTAGAAATATTAAAATAGGTAATTTAAAAACCAATATATCAAATAATAGAGTTAATCATTCTGTAAATGGGAATACCAGCACTGTTTATGTTAGCCCCTTAAATGCTTTAAAATTTGTTTTAAATAAAGTTAGGAAAGACAAGTTTAAACTAAATAGAAACTTTTATGTTTTTACAGGTTCCACTGTAGGGGTAGTTCCTATTTTAAGTAAAGGTTTTTATACTGGAAAAATAGAAAAATTGGGTTCAGTTAAAACTAAGGTAATTTAGTTAGACAATAAATATCCACCAATACCTATTAACAATATTGATGCACCAACTTTAATTCTCTTAATCATCAAATCTCTTTTTTTTCCTTCAAATCTTCTTTTTGATAAAAAATACATATTAGTATCATGGCTATTTCTAAACTTCGGCCTTAAAGGTGATGGAATAGTTTTGTTTTGAATGTGCTTAAATTTCTTAGGATTAATTTCTAACATATCTAAATAAACCTTATTTTCTATACGTTATCAATGTTCTTCTACCTCAGGGTGCGTCATTATTGCAAATGATAATCATTATCATTATTATGTAAGTTGCGAACTATTATCAAGAAGACCATGGAGGGTTTATGAAAAAAATAACAATAATTGTTTATGCATTACTATTTGCACTCACTAGCAGTTTATTTGCTAACGAAGTAAACATATTCAGTGCAAGACATTATGACTCAGACGTACAACTTTATGAAAAATTTACAGCTAAAACTGGAATAAAAGTAAATGTGGTATCTGGTAAGTCAGGGGCTTTAGAAAAAAGGATAATAGAAGAGGGAGCTGATAGTCAAGCTGATCTTTACATCACAGCTGATGCTGGAAGACTAGGTGCTTTTGCTGCTAACTTACAAGGCGGACTTGTAAGTGACACTATTAAATCGGCAGTTCCAAAAAATTTTAGAACAACTAAATGGGTTGGAATAGCAAAAAGAGCAAGAATAGTCTATTTTGCTCCTGAAAGAGTTAGTGGAGCAGAATTAGCCGGTTTAACTTATGAAAGTTTAGCTCATCCAAAATGGAAGGGTAGATTAGTAATAAGAGCTTCAAATAATATTTACAATCAATCACTTGTAGCCTCATTAATAAAAAATAATGGAAAAGGTAAAGTTGCGGGTTGGGCAAAAGGAATGGTTTCAAATATGGCTAGAGCTCCAAAAGGCAATGATAGAGCTCAAATTCTTGCAGTAGCAGCTGGAGAAGCTGATATTGCTGTAGCAAATACGTATTATCTGGCATTAATGTTATCTGGTAAAAAAGGACCAGAACAACAAGCTGCTGCCAAAAAAGTAAAACCTTTCTTTCCTAATCAAGATGGAAGAGGAACACATATGAATATTAGTGGCGCTGGATTAGTTAAAGGAGCTCCTAATAAAGTTAATGCAATTAAATTGGTTGAATTTCTACTAAGTGAAGAAGCTCAAAATCATATAGTAAATAATACTTTTGAGTATCCAATGATCGAAGGAGTATCTCCGCATCCATTAGTTGTAAATATGGGATTGGATTTTAAACAAGATCTGAAAACAAAGGTTCTTAATTACGGAAAAAGACAAGCAGATGCTTTAGAAGTAATGACAGCCGCTGGTTGGAAATAGTTAACGTTTGTTAATTCTATGAGGCGATCAATCAAGAAAGATATTAACTTAAATAAGTTGAAAACTGGTTGTTCGCCTTGTATGAGAGAAGCTCAAATGATGAAAAAAAAAATTTCAAATAGAAAAATATCAGATATACAGATGAGTGAAATTAAAGATATTGTTTCATCAATCTTTAAAAAGAATTAATGAGTAAATATAATTTTTGGTTTTTAAGTTCTTTTGCCATCGCATTAATTGTTGCTCTACCAATTATCACAGTTTTTTTCAGTTTTTTTTCAGAGACGAGCAATTATTTTACAGTATTAAAAAATACATTTATTTTTGATTACATTAATAATTCTTTATTAATTTTAATTTCAGTTTTATCTATAACTTTTCTATTAGGAGTTACCTCAGCATATTTTATTTCATTTTATGAGTTTCCTTTAAGTAATTTTTTTAGCTGGGCCTTGATCTTAGCTTTTGCAATTCCAGGATATATATTTGCTTTTTCTATTATAGCTTTTTTTGAAAACTATGGGACTGCATATTCAATACTCACCAATATTTTTGGTGAATATAATTATAATCCTCATATACCCAAACTAGACGGTGTTTTAGGTTCAATAATTGCTATTAGTTTTTCATTATTTCCTTATGTGTATGTTTTAACTAGGTCTTCCTTTTTTTTCCAATCAAACAACTACATAGAAGTAGGTCAAAATCTAGGTTTATCTGAAAAGGAAACATTTTTAAAAATTATACTACCTTCGGCGAGACCAGCTATAATTGCAGGTTTAGCTTTGGTAGCAATGGAATGCTTGTCTGATTTTGGTACAGTATCTATTTTTAGTGTTTCTACATTAACTACTGGAATCTACAATTCATGGATTTCGTTTGACGATCTTAATTCTGCTAATCAAATCTCATTCATTCTGCTTTTATTCATACTACTTCTTCTATCTGTAGAGATTTATTCTAGAAAAGAGGCTAAATATCATCAACCTGGGAGAGGTTTAAAACCGATTAATAAGATTAAATTAAATGGGAAAAAATCATTATTAGCTTTTTCATTTTGTTTATTTGTTTTTCTTATAAGTTTTGTTTTTCCTGTTTCACAAATGATATACTGGACATTAAAATTTCCAAAATATATTCAAGATATAAATATTTTAAAGATTAATTTAAATACATTATATTTGGTAAGTTTAGCAAGTTTGGTTTTAGTATTTATTTCCCTATTTATCAACTACGGTAGTAGAATTTCTAAAAGTAAAATTTTAAATTACTTAACAAATTTTTCTATTTCAGGATATGCTATACCAGGAGTAATCTTAGCTGTAGCTTTTATTACTTTATTTTCAAATTTAAGTGATTTTATTAACGCTAATACTAATATTGGCAGCATTAAAAAAATATTCATCGGTTCTGTTTTTGGTTTAATATTGGCTTACTTTATAAGATTTTTTTCTCTTTCTTTTAACGGAATAAAATCAAGCTATGAAAAAATAAATAATTCTATTGATGAATCTGCATATCTTCTGGGATACTCAAAAATTAAAACTTTTTCAAAGATTCATGTGCCTTATCTTAAAAACAATATCATTTTGATAATTGTTCTAATATCTTTAGAAATTATTAAAGAATTACCTATAACAATGATACTTAGGCCTTTTAATTTTGAAACTTTTGCTACACAGGCATATGTTTATGCCTCACAAGATTTGATAGAAGCAGCTGCTTTACCCTCATTGTTTTTGATTAGTTGGGCTACAATTCTAATTTTATTTTCTTCAAAATATATACTTTCACAAAAAAACTAATATAATCAAAAAATGTTAAAACAATTTTTTGAAATTAAAAATGGAAACTTTGTTGCTAGTGAAAAAAACAAAGTTAATAATGTTAATCTTAAAATAGAAAATCAGGGAGAAATAGTTTCTTTATTAGGCCCTTCTGGAGTTGGAAAAACAACTATTCTAAGAACTATAGCAGGTCTTCAAAAACTTAACTCTGGAGAAATTTTTTTAAATAATAAATTAATTTCTTCAAAGAAGACTCATATTGAGCCAGAAAAAAGAAATGTAGCTTTATCTTTTCAAGACAATTCTTTGTTTCCAAATTACAAGGTTATAGATAATATAAACTTTGGAAAAAAGAGAGCTAACGGAAGTGGCTCTACAATAGATGTTAACGAGATTATCAAGCTTTTACATATAGAACCTATTTTAGAAAAATTCCCCCATCAAATAAGTGCTGGTGAAGCTCAAAGGGTCTCTTTAGCTAGATCTTTAATGTCTAAACCTGATCTATTATTGTTGGATGAACCTTTTTCAAATATCGATCAGAGTTTAAAAGATGAAATTCAAGTTTCGGTTAAGAAACTTTTAAAAAGAATAAACCTTACAACTATTATTGTAACTCATGATTCATACGAAGCTTTCTCTATGGCAGATAAATGTGGGATTATTTTAAACCAAGAATTAAAGCAATATGACGTTCCATATAATGTTCATCATGAGCCTAATTCAATAGAAATAGCCAATTTTTTAAATAAAGGAGTATTTATAGATGTTAAAGTTGTAGATAGCGAATGCGCAGTTCATAGATTAAACCATGAAGTGTTAGGTGAAATTAGAGGAAAATTGTCTAACAACTTCCCGTCTGGAGCAAAAGTAAAATTACTTTTACAACCCGAAGATTTAATTCATGACGATCAAAGTAAGTTAAAATTAGAAGTTGTAGATAGAAAATTTAGAGGAACTAATTTTATTTATACTTTAAAAACAAAAAATGGAGAACATTTACCTGTTTTTGTGCATTCTCATCATATTCATCAACATGAAAAATCTGAAAAATTTGGTATTAAATCTCCGATTTATATTGACCACTTGGTATGTTTTTAAGTAAATATAGTTACTAATTTAATTGCGCCCTTAGCTCAGTTGGATAGAGCATCGGTTTTCTAAACCGAGGGTCGTAGGTTCGAATCCTTCAGGGCGCGCCAATTTAAGAAACAAATAGGTTGTTTTATTACACATATACTCAAATTATAAATTTGCTATCTATATATGGTGTGTCCTTGAAGTCAAAGGAGACTCTAAATCATATTGATCAGCAACATGGATTAATCCATAATGAAATCGTTTTGAAATTCATTTTTCAAAAATATTGTTAACAATAAGAGAGGAAATCATAATTATGATGAAATCAATTAAAACTTGGATTTTAGTTGTTCTTGCATCATCTCTACTTGTGGCTTGTGGCCAAGGTGGCGGAGGTTCAGGTTCAAAAAAATCTAAAACTTTAGACAACACTAAGAAAGCCGGTTTTGTAAAATGTGGAGTCTCACAAGGACTTCCAGGATTTTCAAATGCTGATGCATCTGGAAATTGGACTGGTATAGACGTTGATGTATGTAGAGCTGTTGCAGCTGCCGTATTAGGAGATGCTGATAAAGTTAAATATACTCCGTTAAGTGCAAAAGAAAGATTCACTGCGTTAACATCTGGTGAAATCGATGTACTTTCACGAAACACAACTTGGACATTATCAAGAGATGCTGACATTGGTTTAACATTTGTTGGTGTAAACTTTTATGATGGACAAGGATTCATGGTTAGAAAAAACTCTGGAATCAATTCAGTTAATGATTTCAAAGATGGTATATCTGCGTGTACGAACACAGGTACTACTACAGAGCTAAACATGAGAGACTTCTTTAATTCCAAAAATATTAAGTATGAACCAATCGCTTTTGAAAAAGCTGATGAAGTAGTTCAAGCTTACGACGCTGGAAGATGTGATACTTATACTACAGATAAATCTGGATTAGCTGCTCAAAGAACAAAATTGAGTGCCCCAGATGATCATAAAGTATTACCAGAAACAATTTCTAAAGAACCACTAGGACCTGTTGTAAGACAAGGTGACTCAGTGTGGGAAGATATTGTTAGATGGTCTCTAAACGTAATGATCGAAGCCGAAGAGTATGGTGTTAATTCATCAAATGCTTCAAGCTTAAAAGACTCTGATAATCCTGCTATTAAGAGATTAGTTGGAGCTGAAGGAGAATTAGGAGCTGCTTTTGGTCTAGATAACGAGTGGAGCTTAAGAATTATCGAGCAAGTTGGAAACTATGGTGAAATCTATAAAAAACATATAGCTGACACTAATATTTTACCTAACAGAGGTCCAAATCAACTTTGGACTAAAGGCGGTATTCTTTACGTACCACCTGCGAGATAATCGCTAATTAATTAAAAAGGGCTGGATTTATCCGGCCCTTTTTTTTATTCTGTTCCAAATGAACTTTAAAAATTTCAAACTTGATTTAAGTAATAAAAATAAGGATCTAATTCCTCAAGTTCTTACAGTACTTTTCATAGTTTTAGTTATTATATATTTTACCATTAATGCTCAGAACAATATGGGAAATAGAGGAATCTCATTTGGATTTGGGTTCTTATCCCAAGAATCTTCCTTTGATATAACTTTTTCATTAATTGACTATGATGGATCTCATTCTTATGCAAAAGCATTTTTAGTAGGTCTATTAAATACAATCTTAGTTTCGGTTATAGGTATTTTTTTCGCAACAATACTAGGAGTAACAGTAGGAATTTCAAGATTGTCACAAAACTATTTGATATCAAAAGCTGCAGAGTGGTATGTAGAGATTTTTAGAAATATACCGCTAATATTACAAATATTTTTTTGGTATTTTGCTGCATTAAGAGCATTACCTCTAACAGTAGATTCAATCAATTTTTATGATATTAGTTTTTTAAATGTAAAAGGGTGGTACGTACCAAGGCTTATATGGACAAATTTTTCTTTATTCGTTTATTCTTTGATTGCCGCGATTCTTTTAATATTTTTTGTCTCTAAATATGCAAAAAAACAGAGAGATGAACTCGGTAAACAAATTCCTGTTTTCTATATTTCCCTTGGAATTTTATTTGGCTTACCATTTTTAACTTTTTTATTAGGAGGAGTAACTCTATCTTTTCAAATTCCAGAATTAACTCAATTATCTAAGACTATTTATGTTTATCAAGGAGGAGTTACTATTATTCCAGAATTAATTTCTTTAGCATTAGCTTTATCTATGTATACAGCTACATTTATCGCTGAAAACGTAAGAGCTGGAATATTGGGGGTTAACAAAGGCCAGAAAGAAGCAGCTGCTTCAATTGGTCTAACAAAAGGGCAAATCTTGAAACTTGTGGTTATGCCTCAAGCATTGAGAATAATAATTCCTCCTACTACTAACCAATATTTAAATTTAACGAAAAATTCATCTTTAGCTGCAGCTATAGCTTATCCAGATATAGTTTTAGTTTTTGCTGGCACTGCATTAATGCAGACTGGAAGAGCAATCGAGATAATCTCAATTACTATGCTTACATACTTATCATTAAGCTTATCAATCTCAGTGTTTATGAATTGGTATAATAAAAAAATGGCGATTAAGGAAAAATAATGAAATTTAAGCTAGCAAAACCAAACAAAGAAAATCTGAATACTTTTGTTACCTTAGGTAGTGTTCTTATTTTAGTAGGTTTTTTTGATTTTTTAGCTAATACTTTCCTAGATTTAAATTTTACTGGATTTCTCCCAGGTGGTCTTAGTTTTCTCACTCCTATTATTATTGGCGTTATGGGACTTCATTTTATTAGAATTGAATTTAGTGGAAATAGATTGCTTGATAAAATTAATACTAACTTTAATTCAAGTAATTTTAATGCGTTCTTAAGTTTATTAGTAATTTTTGCACTAATCAAATATATTCCTCCGATTTTAAATTGGTTTATTTTTGACGCTGATTTTGCGGGTAACACAAAACAAGATTGTACTAGTGGCGGGGCTTGTTGGGTTTTTGTAAAAGTTTGGCTTAATAGATTTGTTTATGGAATGTATCCAGATACAGAACAGTGGCGAATTAATACAGCCTTTTTTATGTTGTTTGCACTTGTAGGAGCATCATTTTTTGTCCCAGCGAAGCTTAAGAAATATTTACTTATATTTTTGCTATTTGTTTATCCGATCATTGGATTAAAATTGATTTCTGGAGGAGATTTTGGTTTAGAATATATTGAAACTGGAGCCTGGGGAGGTTTATCATTAACCTTTATAGTGTCTGCCTTTGCTCTAATATTATGCTTTCCCGTAGGAATGTTTCTTGCTTTAGGTAGAAGATCAAATTTACCTGCAATCAGATATACTTCTATCGGTTTTATAGAACTATGGAGAGGTGTTCCATTAATAACAGTTCTATTTATGTCAGCGGTAATGTTTCCTATGTTTTTACCTGATGGTACTTATGTAGATAAATTGATTAGAGTATTAGTTGCTATAACACTATTTGAAGCCGCATATATGGCTGAGGTTATAAGAGGAGGTCTTCAGGCTTTACCTAAAGGTCAGTACGAGGCAGCTAAATCTTTAGGTATGGGATATTGGAGAATGCATTTTCTTATTGTTTTACCACAAGCTTTAAAATTGGTTATCCCAGGTATTGCAAATACTTTTTTAGCTTTGGTGAAAGATACTCCTTTAATATTTGTTGTAGGACTGTTAGAACTTGCTGGTATGGTTAATTTAGCCAAAACAAATCCAGAATGGCTTGGTATGGCAATGGAGGGTTATGTTTTTGCTGGTTTAGTTTTCTGGGTAATTTGTTATGCTATGAGTAGATATAGTCAAAATTTGGAGAAAAAATTAAGCACAGAAAGATAGATGAGTAAAATTATAGAACTTAAAAATGTAAATAAATGGTTTGATAAATTTCAAGCTTTAAAAGATGTAAATCTTGAAGTTAACCAGCAAGAAAAAATTGTTATTTGTGGTCCTTCTGGATCAGGCAAATCTACTTTAATCAGATGTATTAACAGACTTGAGGAACACCAAGATGGTCAAATTATTGTAGATGGAAAAGAAATATCTGAAAACACTAAAGATATAGAAAAAATACGAGCTGAAGTTGGGATGGTGTTTCAACAATTCAATCTATTTCCACATTTATCAATTTTAGACAATTGTACACTTGCTCCAATTTGGGTAAAAAAATTGCCAAAAAAACAGGCTGAAGAAATTGCTATGGAAAATTTAAAAAGAGTTCAAATAGCTGATCAGGCTAAAAAATTTCCAGGTCAACTATCAGGTGGTCAACAGCAAAGATGTGCTTTAGCTCGTGCTTTATGTATGAAGCCTAAGATCATGTTATTTGATGAACCAACATCAGCTTTGGATCCAGAAATGATCAAAGAAGTATTAGATGCTATGGTAGACTTAGCTAAAGCAGGAATGACTATGATAGTTGTTACTCATGAAATGGGATTTGCAAAAGAAGTAGCCGATAATATGATCTTTATGGATGAGGGAAGAATAGTTGAAAAAGCAAAAACCAAAGATTTTTTTAATAACCCAAAATCTGATCGAACTAAACTTTTTTTAAGTCAAATATTATAGTTAATTTTTTACCATAAATATTTTATTATGTTAATTGACAGCTTGTTTTCATATCACTTATAGTGTATTTCAAATTTTAAATAATTAATGTTATTTTCCATAATTTAAAAATATGAAAAAAATTCTTATTTCATTTATAGTTATATTTTCTATTAGTTCTCAAGCTATAGGACATGTTGAACATTATTCAAAAATTAACTATTTAGAATATGAATTATTTAGAAACGATAATTTAATAGGCTATCATAAATATGATTTTATAAGAAAAAATGATATTTTGTCAGTAAAAAGTGAAGTAAGTTTCAAAATATCAAAACTTGGCGTTGATCTATATAAATATTTTGCTGCAAGTGAGGAAGTATATAAAGATAATAAATTTTTCAAATTTTCTTCAAAAACAAAACAAAACAAAAAAGACAAATATGTAAATATTAGTGTTGATAATACGGAAGATAATCTAATTATTGACGGTACTTCGTACAAAGGCAGAGCCAAAAAAGATTTTATAGTTGGAACATGGTGGAATCATGAAATTACTCTAGCGAAAGCTCAAATAAGCGCTATTTCTGGAAGAATTATAGAGCAAACAGTAACTTTTATTGGAAAAGAACAAATAACAATAGGAGATAAAACCTTTGATACTTTACATTTTAATTTTAAATCCTCAGACAAAACACTTCCTGATAACAAGAAATTGAATACAGACATATGGTATGATGAAAAAACAAAACTTTGGGTTAAAGCAGCATTTGATAAGACAGGTTACTGGGAGTACCGAATTAAAACTTATAAATAATTTATAATTTTAACTACCTTTTTTTCCTTTAAGTCAATAGTTATTATCTATTTTTTACCCTTTTTTTTACCTAAAATAGGGTAAATTTTTTTTACCCAAATTGAACTTTTACTGTTGCCAAAATCTAAAAATTAAGGTTGAATAAAAAAAAAACAGAGAGATTTTTAGGGAGCTTAAGTGGAAGAAAACTTTAATATACACCTTGGCAAGAAATTAAGATTAAGAAGACTTTCACTAGGGTTAACTCAAACTAAAGTTGCTCAAGCAATTAACGTCACATTTCAACAAATACAAAAATACGAAAAAGGAACTAACGGGGTAAGTTCAAATAGACTAATGCAACTCTCTCAGTTTTTAAAAGTTCCAATCATCTATTTTTTTGAAGATTTTAAAGATTTTAAAGATTTGACTTCTAACGACATGACTAATGATGATTTGAATTATTCGTTTTTGAGCAGAACTTTCTTATCTTTATCTAAGCCACAAAAAGAAAAAATACTCCAAATATTAAATAATACTAATAAATTTGAAAAAGTAGGTTAAATTCTAAAAGGTCTTTTGGCTCCTCGGGCAGGACTCGAACCTGCGACCAATTGATTAACAGTCAACTGCTCTACCAACTGAGCTACCGAGGAATGAAAATGAACATACTTTTTTTAAAAAAATAAAACAACCAATTTTTTTGGAGGCCACGCCCAGAATCGAACTGGGATAAAAGGATTTGCAATCCTCTGCGTAACCATTCCGCCACGTGGCCTAAACTTACCTTAAAAACTATTTAAATCATTTAAGTGGTTCAATAAAGCGAAATCTAACTATTTTAGCTTTTGGTGCTTTTGATATAAAGTAAATATTGAATTTTCAAATAAAATGGAATTTAAAAAATACAACCATATAAAAGAGGAAAAAAAAATCTCAGATTTTTGGATAAAAAAGGGTTTATTTAAACCAAAGAAAAGTAAGTCCAATAAAAAATTTTCTATAGTAATCCCCCCTCCAAACGTGACCGGGAGATTACACATGGGACATGCTCTAAATAATAGTCTTCAAGATGTTCTAGTAAGATTTAATAGAATGAAAGGTCTTGAAACATTGTGGCAGCCTGGAACAGACCATGCAGGAATAGCAACGCAAGCTGTTGTAGAAAAAAATTTAGAAAAAGAAGGAATCAAAAAAAATGATTTAGGAAGGGAAAAATTTATTAAAAAAGTTTGGGAATGGAAAGAAGAATCAGGTGGAATAATTTTAGACCAACTTAAAAAATTGGGTTGCTCATGTGATTGGTCTAGAACAAGATTTACTATGGATAAAAATCTATCTGATGCTGTAATCAAAGTATTTGTTGATCTTTATAATGATAAATTAATTTATAAAGATAAAAAACTTGTGAATTGGGATACCAAACTACAAACAGCCATATCAGATTTAGAGGTAATTCAAAAAGATGTACAATCTCAGCTTTATTATATTGATTATCAAATTGAGAATTCAAAAAATAAAATAACAATTGCCACAACGAGGCCTGAAACAATGATGGGCGATACCGCTATAGCTGTTAATCCTAAAGATGAAAGGTATATTAATTTAATTGGAAAAAATGCAATAGTTCCTCTAGTAAACAGAAAGATAAAAATTATTGCTGATCGCTATGCTGACCCTGAACAAGGCTCGGGTGCAGTTAAAATAACGCCAGCTCACGATTTCAACGATTATGAAGTAGGTAAAAGAAATAAACTAGAAATCATAAACATTTTAGAAAAAAATGGAAAAATAAACAAAAATGGGATTAAGGAATTTATTAATTTGGACAGGTTTCAAGCGAGACAACTTTTAGTTAAACAACTTAAAGAAAACGGAAGTTTGATTAAAATTGAAACTATTAAAAATAAAGTTCCTTATGGCGACAGATCAAACACAATAATTGAACCTCTTTTAACTGAGCAGTGGTTTGTTGATGCAAAAAAATTATCTAAGAAACCAATAAGTATAGTTAAAAAGGGAAAAACTTCTTTTTTTCCTAGTAGCTGGACTAAGACATTTTTTTTATGGATGAAAAATATTGAACCTTGGTGTATATCTCGTCAAATTTGGTGGGGCCATAGAATTCCTGCATGGTATGATGAAAAGAATAATATCTTTGTAGCTGAAAACGAAAAAGATGCATTAATTTTGGCTAAGAAAAAAAATAAAAATAAAAAATTTAAACTTAAACAAGAAACAGATGTTCTAGATACTTGGTTTTCATCAGCATTATGGCCTTTCGCTACATTAGGTTGGCCAGCCAAAACAAAAGAACTTTCAAAATTTTACCCAACATCAGTACTAGTAACAGGGTTTGATATAATTTTTTTCTGGGTGGCAAGAATGTTGATGATGGGTAATTATTTTAATAAACATACACCCTTTTATAAAATTTATGTTCACGCATTAGTACGAGATGAAAAAGGACAAAAAATGTCTAAATCAAAAGGAAACGTAATTGATCCCTTGGAGCTAATTAATGAATTTGGCGCAGATAGTTTAAGGTTTACTCTAATTTCGATGGCCTCTCCAGGAAGAGATGTAAAATTATCAAAAAATCGGGTTACAGGAAATAGAAATTTTATTACAAAAATTTGGAGCGCTAATAATTTTTTACAACTAAATAAATGTAAGTTTAATAAAAAAGTAAATATAAATTCTATAAAGCTTCCCATTAATCAATGGATATTTAAAGAATTTATTAAGACACAAAATTTAGTATCAAAAAACATTGAAATTTTTAGATTTGATGAGGCAGCAAAGCATGCTTATCAATTTGTATGGCATTCTTTTTGTGATTGGTATCTAGAATTTTTGAAGCCAATTTTCAATTCAAAAAATAAGTCTGAAATACAAGAAGCAAAAATATTTTCATCATTTATGATGGCAAATATTTTGAGAATTCTTCATCCTTTTATACCTTTTTTTACCGAGTCTGTTTGGTCGAAAAATAAATATAAAGAAATTTTCAAGGTAGATTTAATTTCATCTTCTTGGCCTAATTACAAAAATATCAATAAATTTAACAACTACCATACTGATATAAGCAATATTATTGAATTAATTACGAATATCAGGTCAACGAAAGCAGAGCTAAAAATCACACCAAAGTTATTTTGTGATTTATCTTTTTCTGAAAAACCTAAAAAAATTAAGAAATTAATTGATAATCATTACAATTTGCTTAAACAGGTAGGTAGGGTAAATAATGTTGTAGATATCAAGAAAAAAAGTCAAAATTCTATTGATATTATAGTTCTAAAAGAAAAACTTTCATTAGGATTTAGTAAAGAAGTTGATTTAAGTTCTCAAAAGGAAAGAATTTTACAAAAAATGGAGAGCTTAAAGAAACAAATTGATGGGCTAAATAACAAGCTTAATAATAAGGCTTACATAGAGAACGCTCCTAAAGAAATTGTTCAAAATGACAAAAAATTAGTGAAAGAATTAACTGTTGAAGATGAAAAATTAAGAAGTATTGTATCTAGTATTAATTAAATATGTCTAAAATTAATAAAAAAAAATTACCGAGTCGACACACATCTTTAGGGCCCGATAGAGCTCCACATAGATCCTTTTATTATGCCATGGGTGAAACTGAACAAGATGTAGCAAAACCATTCGTTGGAGTCGTTTCTACTTGGAATGAAGCAGCACCCTGCAATACAGCTTTAATGAGACAAGCACAATCTGTTAAAAAAGGCGTTAAACAATTTGGCGGCACACCAAGAGAATTTTGTACTATAACGGTTACAGACGGTATAGCTATGGGTCATGAAGGAATGAAATCATCTTTGATTTCACGAGAGATTATAGCAGACTCAGCTGAGTTAACTGTTAGAGGACACTGTTACGATGCTTTAGTGGGCATTGCAGGATGTGATAAATCATTACCAGGTTTAATGATGTCAATGTTGAGATTGAATGTTCCAAGTGTTTTTATTTATGGTGGATCAATTTTGCCTGGGAGATATAAAGGTAAAGATGTAACTGTTGTTGATGTATTTGAAGCTGTAGGAAAACATTCTTCAGGCACAATGTCATCTCAAGAACTTAGAGAACTAGAATTAGTAGCTTGCCCTAGTGCAGGTGCTTGTGGTGGTCAATTTACGGCTAACACTATGGCATGTGTTTCAGAAGCTATAGGATTAGCGTTACCTTACTCTGCGGGGACACCAGCTCCGTATGAAGAAAGAGACAAGTATGCTTTTGAAAGTGGTTCCACAGTAATGAAATTATTAGAAAACAATATAAAGCCAAGAGACATAGTAACAAAAAAATCTTTAGAAAATGCAGCAACAATTGTAGCAGCTACAGGCGGCTCAACTAACGCGGCTCTTCATTTGCCAGCGTTAGCAAACGAAATTGGAGTTAAATTTGATTTAATGGATGTTGCAAAAATATTTAAAAAAACACCTTATCTTGCCGATTTAAAACCTGGTGGAAAGTATGTTGCAAAAGACATGTGGGAAGCAGGAGGAGTTCCTATGTTATTAAAAACTTTGTATGACGGAGGTTTTATCCATGGTGATTGCATAACTGTTACTGGCAAAACAATGAAAGAAAATTTAAAAGATATTAAATTTAATTCTAACCAGAAAGTCTTAAGAGATTATAATAATCCCTTATCTCCAGATGGAGGAGTTGTTGGATTAAAGGGTAACCTAGCTCCAGATGGAGCAATTGTAAAAATAGCAGGTTTAAAGAAATTACAATTTACTGGTAAAGCAAGATGTTTTGATAATGAGGAAGATGCTATGAAAGCAGTACAATCCAAGAAATATAAAGATGGCGATGTAATAATAATTAGATATGAAGGGCCAAGAGGTGGCCCAGGTATGAGAGAAATGTTATCAACCACAGGAGCAATTTATGGTCAAGGCAAAGGAGAAACAGTTGCTTTAATAACTGATGGAAGATTTTCAGGCGCGACTAGAGGTTTTTGTGTTGGGCATGTAGGTCCCGAAGCAGCTTTAGGAGGACCAATTGCATTACTTAAGAATGGAGACATAATAGATATTGATGCAAAAAAAGGAACAATTAATGTTAGATTAAATAGATCTCAATTAGCTTCTAGAAAGAAAAAATGGAAAGCTAAAAAATCCTCATTTGGTTCTGGCACATTATGGAAATATGCTCAAACAGTTGGCCCTGCTTATCTTGGAGCTCCAACACATCCTGGTAAGAAAAAAGAAGTTAAAGAATACTCTAAGATCTAATGAAGATTAGGCCAGTTATTTTATGCGGTGGTTCTGGAACTAGGTTATGGCCTAATGTAAAAAAACATCAGGCAAAACAATTTATTGATTTTGGGGGTTGGACTTTACTTGGAAAAACATTAGAGAGAATAAAAGGGTCTTTATTTGACACTCCTATAATTAGCACTAACTCAAAATATCTCAGTGATATTAAGAAGCATTTAAAAAAATACAAAATAAAAAAATACAAAATCATATTGGAGCCTGAAAAAAAAAATACTGGGCCTGCTATTCTTTCAGCTGCATTACTGGAGGATGTACCAACTAAACAACCTATGATATTTTTTACATCAGATCATTTGATTGAAAAAGTAGGTAAATTTAATAATGAAATAAAAAAAAAGAAAAAATATCTTACTGACAATAACATTTTTATTTTTGGTATAAAACCCCATACACCGTCTGATCAATTTGGATATTTAATCACTAAAAAAATTAGAAAAAATTTAAATAAAGTCACAAGATTTTTTGAAAAACCTAATAAATCTAATGCTAAGAAAATAATTAAAAAAGGAGGTTATTGGAATTCTGGAATGTTTTTTTTAAGAAAAGACTCAATTATTAATAATTTTAAAAAATATCAGAAAAATATTTATTTTAACTCACTAATGGCAGTTAATAAAAGTAATTTAAGAAATAATATTTATTACTTAGACAAAAAAGCATTCAGTAAAAATTTTTCAAAATCTTTTGATTACGCAATTTTAGAAAAAACAAAAGATATAAACGCTATAAAGTTAAGTATACCTTGGTCTGATCTAGGGAGCTGGAAGGAAATTCTCTTAATGTATCATAAAAATAAAGCCAAATATTTTAGCAAAAAAAATACTTTTTATAGACCATGGGGTAAATACACCAACTTATTTAATGGTAAAAATTTTTTAATCAAAGAAATACATGTAAACCCAAAAGGAATTTTAAGTTTGCAAAAACATTTTCATAGATCAGAACATTGGGTTGTGACTCAAGGCAAACCCAAAATTACTTTAAACAAAAAGCTTTTTTCAAGAAAGTCCAGTGAAACAATTTTTATTCCTCAAGGAGCTATTCATAGAATTCAAAATCCTAATAAAAAGCCAGTTAAGATCATGGAAGCTCAATTAGGTTTAATTCTAAAAGAAACTGACATAGTTCGCTACAAAGATATATATGGTCGAGTTAATTAATTTCTAATTCAATAGGAGTATGATCGGAAGGTTTTGATTTAGATCTAGGTGTTTTATTAATATTTATTGATTCTAAATTTTCCAATAAACTATTTGAAACTAAAAAATGATCAATTCTCATTCCATAGTTTTTTTGCCATGAGCCCGCAAAATAGTCCCAAAAAGTATATTCTTGTTTAAATTTATTAAAGTATCTATATACATCATTAAAACCTAAGTTGATTAGCTCTCTAAATTTTTTTCTAATTTCCAATTTAAACAGTGCATCATTTTTATATCTATTGTAGTCATAAACATCTATTTCTTCAGGTATTATATTAAAATCACCAGAAAGAATTAAGTTTGGATTTAAACTTAGCTCTTTTTTAATTTTTTTGACAAAAGAAGTTAACCAGCTTTTTTTGTATTCATATTTTTCAGAGTCAATAGGGTTGCCATTAGGGACATAAATATTGATAAGTTTTATCTTTTTTTTATTAACGAGAATTTCTCCAGTAATTATTCTTGATTGTTTTAGTTTATCTTTAATTAAATCATTCTTAACATTTGTTATTTTAAATTTAGACAAAAATGCTACTCCATTATAACTTTTTTGACCGAATACGTAGGAATTGTATCCATTTTCTTTAAAAGCCTCTGAAGGAAAATTAATATTTTCAGTTTTTATCTCTTGTAGAAATAAAATATCAGGATTTGTATCTTTTATATAATTAAGTATATTTTCAATTCGTGCACGAACAGAATTGACATTCCATGATACAATCTTCATTAAACTGAGAATGACAACCCACAACCACAAGAAGATGAAGCTTTAGGATTACTAATAACAAAAGACTCGCCAATCATTTCTTTTTTGAAATCAATAGTAGAGCCAGAAATTATATCAAGCGAGGCTTTATCAATTACGGCCTTACCAAAAACAATATCTTTACTGTCAACTTTATTATCAAAACTAAAGTCGTATTTAAATCCAGAACAGCCACCACCTTTTACTGAAATTCTAAAAAATTTTTTAAGCTGATCTGCACTTATAATCTTTTCAATTTGTTCTTTAGCTCTATCTGTAAATTCTATTTTCTTTGTCATAATTAGTTATTATGTAGTATATAATTTAATAGACAAATATGCAAAAAAATAGGTTCTCTAAATTATCAATATCTATTAAATCTAGAGGAAGATTTAATATTGAAAAGAAAAGTAATTTAAGATCACCATATCAAAGAGATAGAGATAGAATAGTTCATTCGACAGCTTTTAGAAGATTAAAACATAAGACCCAAGTTTTTGTTAATACTACTGGAGATCATTATAGAACTAGAATAACACACTCACTTGAAGTAGCTCAAATTGCAAGAACCCTAGCTAAATATTTTAAATTGAATGAAGATTTATGTGAAACATTAAGTTTGGCACATGATTTAGGGCACACCCCATTCGGCCATGCAGGAGAAGAAGCCTTAAATGATTGTATGAGTAATAATGGAGGATTCGACCATAATATTCAGACAATTAGAATAGTAACACTTTTAGAAAATAAATATTATAATTTTAAAGGTCTTAATTTAACTTTTGAAACATTAGACGGTTTAATTAAACACAATGGACCTATTCATAATTTAAGCAAAATTAACAATATTTTAGGAAAAAATTTTTTTAAAAAAAAAATAAATTTTCAAAGCAGTCCTTCATTAGAAGCTCAAATAGCATCGATCTCTGATGATATTGCTTATAATAGTCATGATTTAGAGGATGGTTTAAGAGCACAATTATTTAAATTGGAAGATCTTAATGGCATTCCAGTTCTTAATTCAATATTAAAACGACACAATAAGAAATTTGAAAAATTCTCACAAGATTTAGTTTTAAGACAAGTTATAAGAGAGATAATTAACGAAATGGTTAAAGATATAATAATTAATACCAAAAAAAAAATCAAAAAAAATAATATTAGAAATATTATTGACGTATACAAATCTTCACAGCCCATTGTATGTTTTTCTAAAAGAATGAATTTATTTGATATTAATATAAAAAAGTTTTTAAAAAAAAGAATGTATTACAATAGAAGTGTTTTAAAAAAGACTAACTATGGAAAGAAAGTCATTAAGGGTCTATTTTCAAAGATTAAAAAAAACCCTAAAAAGTATTTAAATATTAAAAATATAAGAAAATCTGATATAGATAGATCAATCTGTGATTTTATAGCTGGAATGACTGATAGATTTGCAATAGATCTTTACAATAAATCAAAATGAACATATTTGAAGAATATTTAAAGAAAATTAATACTTTAGTAGATAAAAATAAAGAAATTCTTAAGTTAGATAATCTAAATAATTTCAAAGGTATTGTTGTAGAGACACCCCCTGAAGAGTTTAATTTTGATTTATCTTGTAATGCAAGTTTAGTATTAGCAAAAATTAATAAGATTAATCCAAAAGAACTAGCTAATAAAATGAAAGATTTAATTTTAAAAAATTTAAGTGATTTTGAAAAGATTGATATTGCAGGTCCAGGTTTTCTAAATTTAAAATTGACAAATAAATCTTTAATTTCAAATATCAATAAGATATTAGAAAATAAAAAATTTTATGGTAAAAAAAATTCTAATAAAAATTACAATATAGAATTCGTATCAGCCAACCCGACAGGACCAATGCATGTAGGTCATTGTAGAGGTGCTATTTATGGGGATGTTTTAGCAAACTTATTAAAATTCAATGGAAATAATGTTACAAAAGAATATTACATTAATGACTATGGAAACCAAATCAAAAATTTTGCTAAATCGGTTTTTTTAAGAATTAGAGAAATCAAATACAAAGAAAAATTTGTCTTAAGAGAAAATCTCTATCCTGGAGAATATATAATTGAAATAGGTAAGAAAATTATTGACACAAATAGAAACGAAAAATTTGAGAATTTTGATAAATCTTTTCAATTGCTTAAGAAAGAGTCTTTAAAATGTTCCATGGATTTAATTAAATCAGATTTAAAAAAATTAGGCATTGAACATGATAATTTTTTTTCAGAAACAAAATTAATTGAAAATAAAATGGTTGATAAAGCAGTGAATTATTTAAAAAAAAACAATTATGTTGAAGAAGGATATTTAGATCCTCCGAAAGGAGAAAAAGATAAAACATGGAAAAAAACTAAAAGATTAATTTTTAAATCCACTTTATTTGGCGATGACACTGATAGAGCAATGCAAAAAAATGATGGGTCTTGGACGTATTTTGCTAATGATGTGGGTTATCATATGGATAAAGTAAATAGAAATTATGAAAATCTTATTAATGTTCTTGGAGCAGATCACACAGGATATATAAAAAGAATAACAGCTGCTGTAAACGCTCTTTCAAATAATAAAGTGAAATTAAATTGTAAAGTTTGTCAATTAGTAAAATTATTTAAAAATGGAAAACCATTTAAGATGTCAAAGAGGGCTGGAGATTTTATTTCAGCACAGGATTTATTAAATGAAGTTAATAAAGATTCAATAAGATTTATGATGTTGAATAGAAGTAATGACGTTGAACTTGATTTTGATTTTGATAAAGTTTTAGAAAAAAGTAAAGATAATCCTGTATTTTATGTTCAATATTCCTTCGCTAGAATAAGTTCGTTGTTTAGAATGTTGGACAAAAACATAAATGATAAAATAGATTTAGATATAAAAGAATTTTCGTTAAATGAAAATGAAATGAAAATTTTAAGAAAGGTATTTGAGTGGCCAAAAATAATAGAAACAGCTTCATTTAAATATGAACCTCATAAAATACCTTATTATCTCTATGAGCTTGCTACTTTATTTCATGCTTATTGGAGCAAAGGTAACGAAGATCAAAAATATAAATTTATTGAAGATAGTAAAATAAAGAAAAATGAGACTTTGGCAATTATCGTTCTAGTGGCAATAGTAATACAAAGAGGTATGAATATACTAGGAGTTTCACTTCCTACTAAGATGTAATGTATAAAATAGTTAATTTATTTCTTTTGATTATTATTTTTTTATTTTTATTTTATATTTATAAATACTATTCTTCTAGCAACAATATTAAAAAAGTTAATTTAAATAGATCTAATATTGAAAAAATTGTTAAAAATAAAATTTTAGACATAACTATTTTAGAAAATGACACAGATAATGTAATAGAATTTAACTCATCTTTTTCTGATGAAATTAAAGATAATAAGCCAAGAAGTTTTTGGAATTTATTAAAAACGGAATGAAAAAGAAAGCAATTATCATTAGTATAAAAGGTTATAGTTTATCTATAAATGAAAAAAATTTATTAGCTAAGGAAAGACCTTGGGGATTAATACTCTTTAAGAGAAACATTAAGTCCGTAAGACAGGTAAAACAATTAATTAAAAAAATTAGAAAATTAACAAAGGATTCCAAATTTCCTATAATGATTGATGAGGAAGGTTCCCCCGTTTCAAGATTAAATGAAATAATTAATCATAATTTTTCTCAAAAATCATTAGGTGACATTTATAAGATAAATAAAGAAGTTTCCTTATTTTTTTATAAAGACTATATTAATAATTTGACTATTTTTTTAAAAAAGATTGGTATAAATATTAACACTGTTCCTGTTTTAGATGTTCTTAGAAAAAATACTAATAAGATAATTGGAAATAGAAGTTTTTCCAATGATCCAAATATTGTGAAAAAGCTGGGTCAGATATGTGTTAAACAATATGAATTAAATAAATTAGCTACAGTGATTAAGCACGTACCTGGTCATGGATGCGCTTCTTTAGATAGTCATTTAAAGATGCCAAAAGTAAAGTTGAATTATAGAGATCTAAATAAAATTGATTTCTTGCCTTTCAAATCGAACCAGTCAAAATTTGCTATGACAGCTCATATTTTATATGAAAAAATTGATAAAAAAAACGTTGCAACCTTTTCTAAAAAAATCATTTCAAATATAATAAGAAAAAAATTGGGTTTTAAAGGAATCTTAATTTCTGATGATATTTCAATGAAAGCGTTAAAATACGATTTAGTCACGAATGCAAAAAAATCGTTATTAGCAGGATGTAATATAGTTTTGTATTGCGCAGGTAATTATAAAGACACTTATAAATTGATAAAAGAAGTTCCATTTATTGACAAATTTACAGCTAAAAAAACTTCAGAATTTTATAAATTTTTAAGATAAAATCGTAGAATGGAATCAAATAATTTAGATCAAATTTCTATAGATATTCCAAATTATAAGGGCCCGCTAGAAACTTTGCTTGATTTAGCGAAAAATCAAAAAGTTGATCTTGCTGAAATATCCGTCACTATTCTTGCAGATCAATTTTTAAATTATATTAAAGATAATAAAGATTTAAATTTAGAAACTGCATCGGAGTATTTGCTTATGGCTACCTGGTTAGCATATCTTAAATCTAAATTATTATTACCAGAACAAGAAGATGATGACTTTAAAGCATTAGAAGTTGCTGAAAGGCTAAAAATTCAATTAAAGAAATTAGAATTAATAAGGATTCTTTCAGATCAGATGTTACAAAAAAAAAGATTAGGTGTCCATATTTTTACCAGAGGCATGAAAGGTGGGATTAGATCAATTAATACTCCTATATATAACATTTCACTTTATGAGTTACTTAAAACATATTCTAATATTCAAATGCAAAAAACTTTTCAAACAATTAATATTCCTAAATTGCCAGTTTTATCTACTGAAGAGGGAATAAAACAAATTAAAAAAAATATGAACAATATTAATGATTGGACAAATATTAAATCTTTAATACCAGAATTTTATTCTAACAAAAAAATGAAAAAAACAGGATTATCAGGTATATTTGCAGCAAGTTTAGAACTTACTAAAGAGGGAGATATTCAGATCTTACAAAAAAATGTTTTTAAAGAAGTGATGATTAAAAGAAACACAAATCAATGAAAAATAAAGATAAAGATAACATAATTTCATTTCCTTCAAGTATATCAAAACTTGAACGTCAGATCGAAGCAATTCTTTTTTCAGCGTCAGAACCTCTAGATATAGAAACCATTGAACAAAGAGTCAAAACAAGTTCAGATATAAAAAAAATTTTGGAAAAAATAAAAGACAACTATAAAAACAGAGGAATAAATTTAGTTTGCATAAAAAATAAATGGTCTTTTAGAACAGCAGAAAATTTATCAAAACTCATGTCTCTACAAAAATCTACTCAAAAAAAATTATCAAAGGCTACAATCGAAACCTTAGCAATTATTGTTTATCATCAACCGGTAACAAGATCTGAGATAGAGGAAATCCGCGGTGTATCATTTGGATCAAATACATTAGAAATTTTATTAGAACTTGACTGGGTACGACCGGCTGGCAGGAAAGATGTTCCAGGGAAACCTATTCAATATGCAACAACCGAGAATTTTTTAAATCACTTTAATATTCAAAAATTATCTGATTTGCCTACAGTAGATGAATTAAGCTCAGCAGGTTTAATTGACACTTCAACTATAGACCAATCAATATTTGGAACAGGAAAATTTTTTAAAGAACAGTCAATGAATGAGAAACAGAATATCTATGAAGATATTGAAAACGCAATTAAGAAAGCTCCAGAAACAGATAAATAAAAAAGATATCTATTTAATCTAAATTATTGTATATAATTATTTATTATGGGAATTAGTTTTTGGCAAATAGCTATAGTAGTAGTAATTGTAGTTTTGCTCTTTGGAAGGGGCAAGATATCCAGTTTAATGGGAGATGTTGCTAAAGGTATTAAAAGTTTTAAAAGAGGTATGTCTGACGACTCTTCTTCAAACACCGATGACAACAAAACCAATTCAGACAATTCTGATTCCGAAAATAAATAATCAAAATGCCTCAAATTGGTTGGTTAGAGATTTTAGCAGTTGTTATAATTGCTATTTTAGTTTTAGGCCCTAAAGAATTTCCTATCGCGCTAAAAAAAATTGGATCATATATAGGAAAACTAAAAAATACTTTTAGCAGTTTTCAGAGAGAAATATCATCAGTAACTAATGAAATTGATATAGAAAACAATATAACTAAAGATCAAAATTCAGAAAAAAAAGATAAAAAAGATGACTAATTCAAATTCTTTTACTAGTCATTTTGTTGAACTGAGGTCACGACTTTTAAAGTCAATAATATTTATTTTCGTTATCTTTATTATTTCTTATATTTTTGCTGAGCAAATTTATAATTTTCTAGTAGAGCCTTATGCTAACGCAGTAAAAGATGATGATAATTCTAGAAGACTTATCTTTACTGCTTTACATGAGACGTTTATTGCTTATTTAAAAGTAGCTTTTTTTGCTGCTATTTTTTTTGGAAGTCCAGTTTTATTGATACAGATATACAAATTCATTGCGCCAGGCCTCTATAAAAATGAAAAAAAAGCTTTACTACCATACCTTATATTTACTCCAATTCTTTTTTTATTCGGTGGTCTGCTAGTTTATTACCTGATAATGCCTCTTGCCATCAAGTTTTTTTTATCTTTTGAGTCTATTGGGACTAATACAAGTTTACCAATTCAACTAGAGGCAAAAGTAAATGAATATTTATCTTTAATCATGAGATTAATCTTTGCATTTGGAATAAGTTTTCAACTTCCAATACTTTTAAATTTATTGGCTAAAATAGGTGTGGTTAACTCAACCTATTTAAAAAAAACCAGAAGATATGTTATAGTTATTATTTTTACAGCAGCAGCAATATTAACACCTCCAGATCCTATTACTCAAATTGGTCTGGCTATACCATTATTATTACTTTATGAATTGTCTATATTAACAGTGAAGTTTACTGAAAAAAAAGATAAAGTAGTAGAAGATGCATAATCTTAAAGATTTAAGAAAAAATTTAGAGACTTTTAAGAGGAAATTTAAAGATAGAAATTTAAATTTTGATATTGATGAATTCAACAAATTAGATAAGGCCAATAGGGACTTAATAAATAAAAAGGAAGTTCTTGAACAAGAAAAAAAGAGCCTATCTAAATCTAAAGAAAAATCAAATTTTGAAAAATCAAAGAAGATTTCAGAGCAAATTGAAAAAATTTCAGTTGACCAAAAAAAATCTCAAAAACATATAAATCATATTGTCTTCAATCTTCCTAATATAGCACACGAAGATGTGCCAATTGGAAAAGATGAAAAACATAACAAATTAATTAAAAAAAATGGAAAACTAAAAGATTTTGGGTTTAAAATAAAATCACATGTTGATCTTGGAAAAAAGAACCAATCAATAGATTTTGACTCATCAACTAAATTGTCAGGATCAAGATTCGTAGTTCTTAAAGATAAGTTTGCATTACTGGAGAGAGCTTTAATTAACTTTATGCTAGATGTTCATGTGAATCAATTTAAATATACCGAGATATCACCGCCCCTAATTGTTAATGAAGATGTAATGTTTGGTACAGGTCAACTTCCCAAGTTCGAGGAAGATCAATTTGAAATTAAGCTTGAGAATTCTGAAGAGAGAAAATTTTTAATTCCAACAGCTGAAGTTGTCCTTACAAATTTAGTTAGAAAAACAAATTTAGATATTAGTGAACTTCCTCAAAGATTTGTTGCTGCTACGCCATGCTTTAGGAAAGAAGCAGGTAGCTATGGAAAAGACACAAAAGGAATGATGAGACAACATCAGTTTTATAAAGTAGAACTTGTTAGCATAGTCGAACCAAAACATTGCATTACAGAGTTAGATAGGATGCTCAATTGTGCTGAAGAGATTTTAAAAAAACTAGAAATTCCCTATCAAGTTGTCCTTTTATCATCTGGAGATATGGGTTTTAGTGCTGAAAAAACTTTTGATATTGAGGTTTGGATACCTTCAGAAAAAAAATACAGAGAAATTTCGAGCTGTTCATCTTGTGGATCTTTTCAGGCCAGAAGAATGGGAGCAAAATATAAAACATCTAGTGGTAATGAGTATGTTGGAACTCTAAATGGATCTGGTTTAGCCGCAGGAAGATTAATGATAGCCTTGATAGAAAATAATCAAAATGAAGATGGATCAATTACCATTCCAAATATTTTAAAAAAATACATGAATAATTTAGATAAAATTTGATTATTATTCTCTTGTTTAACTAACTCTTTTATTATAATTATCCTTTAATGAGCGGCCAAGGAATAGCACAATTCATACCACTAATTTTAATTTTTGTGATTTTTTACTTTTTTTTAATTAGACCACAACAAAAAAGAGTAAAAGAACATAAAGCTATGGTTCAATCTTTAAAGAGAGGAGATGAAATAGTTACCTCAGGAGGAATTATAGGAACAATCGATAGAGTAATGGAAGATGATCGTATCGAAGTAATTATTGGTGAAAATGTTAAAGTTCAAGTCATAAAAACAACAATAACTAGTTTACTTAAAAAAGAAGAAGTTAAAAAATAATTCTTTTTCGTGTTAAATTTTTCTAAAATAAATATTCTTTCAATCTATTTAATCTTTTTATTTATATCTTTTTTCTCAATATTAAATTTTCAAAATGAAAAAGATCCTTTAATTAATAAAAAAGTTAATTTGGGTTTAGATTTACAGGGTGGATCTTATCTTCTTTTAGAAATTGATTCTGATCCTTTAATTCAAGAAAAAATACAATCGAAAGTTATACCTTTAAAAAAGTTGTTAAAAAAAAATAATTTAAATTATTCGAATTTTACAATTAATAAACAAGATTTAATTTTTTCTTTAAATGATGTTGAGAAATTTAAGTTGTTACTTTTTTCTAAAAAAGATAATTTTTTAAATCCTTATATTGATAAATATAACTCTTTTGAATTAGATTTAGAAATTTTAGAAAATAATAATGTACGAGTTTTATTTTCAAAATATGGTTTACTAACGATAAATAATTCAGCTTTAAAACAATCTATAGAAATAGTTAGACGTAGAATTGATGACGTTGGTACTAAAGAGCCAACAATTTTACAAAGAGGCGATAAAAGAATTTTAGTTGAATTGCCTGGTTTAAAAAATCCAGAAAGAATTAAAAACCTTTTAGGACAAACAGCTCAATTAAATTTTAGACTAGTTGCTGATAATGAAGAATTTGGAGTAGACCAATTAATCTCAGAAAATGGTGAAGAACTAAATGTTAGCAAAAGAATAGTAATGAGTGGTGAAAACTTAATTGATGCTCAACCTAATTTTAATAATCAATCAAATGAACCTACCGTATCTTTCACTCTAGATAGATTAGGAGCACAAAAATTCGGCAGAACAACCACTGACAATGTGGGAAAAAGATTAGCTATAGTTTTAGATGGAAAAATTGTAAGCGCACCTTCAATAAATGAGCCTATAACTTCTGGTAGCGGAATGATTTCCGGAAATTTTTCTTTTCAAGAGGCAACAGATTTAGCTTTATTATTAAGATCAGGAGCTTTACCGACTCCTCTAGACGTTGTAGAGGAAAGAACCGTAGGACCTGATTTGGGAGAAGATTCAATAAAGTCAGGGATAACGTCTTTAGTTATTGGATTTGTTTTAGTTATTTTTTTCATGATTTATAAATACAAAATATTTGGTTTAGTAGCGAATTTAGCTTTGATTGCAAATTTAATTATGCTTGTAGGTGTCTTAACTATTCTAGAAGCAACTTTGACATTACCTGGTATCGCTGGAATAATCTTAACCGTTGGTATGGCAGTAGACGCGAATGTACTTATATTTGAAAGAATAAAAGAGGAATTAAAAACCGAAAAATCGATAATACATGCTTTTGATATTGGTTATACTAAAGCTAAAATTACCGTTCTTGACGCAAATATTACCACACTAATTGCAGCAGTTATACTTTTTGCTTTTGGATCTGGTCCTGTTAAAGGTTTTGCAATTACACTTGGAATTGGAATCATAACGACTTTATATTCAGCGTATTTTTTGGCTAGACATTTGACTTCAATGATTGTTTTAAAAAAAAAGGAAGGTGAGATTAATCTTTAATGAATAGAAATATAAATTTTTCTGCAAAATTTAAATTAGCTAATATTTTATCTTTATTTATTTTTATAATAAGTATTTTATTTATATTATTTAAAGGTCTTAATTATGGTATTGATTTTAAAGGCGGAACACTAATAGAGTTAAGATCAAATAATACAAACGTAAATATATCCGAAATAAGAGCTTCTTTAAATTCAATGAATTTAGGAGACGTTAATGTCAAAGAATTTGGTAAAAAAGGAGATTATCTAATTAAGGTCGAAGCTAAAGCTGGAAATAATAATGAACTTATACCTGAAATTAAAAAAACTCTAATTAATAATTTAAACGCAGAAATAAATTTTAGAAGGGTGGAAAATGTTGGTCCAAAAGTAAGTTCTGAGCTATTACAGTCAGGAATAATCGCTATATCTTTATCTTTAGCAGCGATGCTTTTTTATATTTGGATAAGATTTGAGTGGCAGTTTAGCATTGGATCAATCGTAGCATTATTTCATGATGTGATAATAACCATAGGAATATTTTCGATTTTGTCTTTAGAAATTAATCTCTCTATAATAGCAGCAGTTTTAACAATAGTGGGATATTCTATGAACGATACTGTTGTAATATATGATCGTATTAGAGAAAATTTAAATAAACATACGCAACTAAATATTAGTGAAACAGCTAATCTTTCTATTAATGAAACTTTATCTAGAACAATTATTACTTCAGTAACTACTTTGTTAGCTTTACTGTCTATTTATATATTGGGAGGAGAAATTCTTAGAGGTTTTTCTTTTGCAATGATACTTGGAGTTTTAATTGGAACATATTCATCCATTTTTGTAGCAGCTCCAGTTTTAAAATTTTTTAAAGTCAGCTATAAAACTTTAGAAAAAAAAGAAGAAAAAATAGTTCCTTGATTAGTAAAGGTTTTGAGCAGCAACCATTGTGAGAAGCATTGGAAAAGATAGCAAAGTGTTTGTTCTTGAAAACAGCATAGCAGTTTTTGCAGATTTAGCTTTTTCTTCTGGCGTACATTCAACAATTCCTAAAGCTTTTTTTTGATTTGGCCAAATTACAAACCATACATTGTAAGCCATAATTATTCCAAGCCACATTCCAATACCTATAGATGTACTTTTTGGATCAGAAGCACCAATCCCTAAAATCATTGCTTGGTGAACATATCCTTGAAGGTAAGCAACTATTAAACCTGAAACTATTGTTACTAAGGCAGCCCATCTAAACCAAAATAAAGCTTTTGGGGCAATTACTTTTCCAATTGCAGGTTTTTGTTCATCCGGAATATTAGGCATTGATGGGATTTGAACAAAATTAAAATACCATAATAGTCCAATCCACATTATCCCACTTAAAACATGCAAATATCTAAACAACCAACTAAAGAAACTTCGGTCAAAAGCAAAACCATCTCCTCCAAAATGCAGACCTAAAAAAAGTATTAAAGCGATTGCTAAAGAGTAATGAACTGTTCTTGATAAAGATTGTAAAATGCTAACCATGATTCTTTATACCATAATTTGATTATTTAAGCAGTTTTTTTCATGTTAGAATTGCCTAATAATTCTCTTATAAATCTTCCAGTATAACTTTGTTCAACTTGAGACACTTTTTCTGGTGTTCCTTCAGCAATAATTTTTCCTCCATTTATTCCTCCTTCAGGTCCCATATCGATTATATGATCAGCGGTTTTGATGACATCTAAATTATGTTCTATAACTACAACAGTATTTCCAGTATTTGCAAAAGCCTGTAAAATTTCTAAAAGTTTTTTAATATCATGTGAGTGTAAACCTGTTGTTGGCTCGTCCAAAATATATAATGTTCTTCCAGTCGGTCTTTTAGATAATTCTTTTGCTAATTTAATTCTTTGCGCCTCTCCTCCTGATAAAGTAGTAGCTTGTTGACCTATTTTCATATAGCCTAAACCAACATGTTTTAGAGTGATTAACTTAGATTTTATATTTTGAATGTTTTCAAAAAAAACGCATCCTTCATCAACTGTCATATCCAAAACGTCTGCTATATTCTTGTTTTTAAAGCGAATTTCTAGAGTTTCTCTATTGTATCTAGCTCCTTTGCAAGTATCGCAAGGAATAAACACATCTGGAAGAAAATGCATTTCATAAGTAATTACACCATCACCTTCACATGTTTCACATCTGCCACCTTTTACATTAAAAGAATATCTTCCTACTTTATAGCCTCTAGCTTTTGATTCTGGCAAAGCCGCAAACCATTCTCTGATTGGCCCAAAGGCTCCAGTGTAGGTAGCAGGATTTGATCTTGGCGTTCTTCCGATAGGGGATTGATCTATATCAATTATTTTATCAATTAATTCAGTTCCTTTAAAACCTGTAAAAGCTTTAGGAACTTTTCTACTTTTATTTTTATTTAGTATTAAATTGAACGCGTTATATAATGTTTGCAGTATTAAGGTTGATTTTCCACTTCCTGAAACTCCTGTAACACAAGTAAAAGTTCCAACAGGTATTTTTAAATTAACCTTTTTTAAATTATTTCCTGTCGCTCCACTTATTTCTATAAATCTTCCATTTTTCGCTGTTCTTCGTTTTCTTGGAATTGAAATAAATTTTTTACCTGAAAGATAATCTCCAGTAATACTTTTTTTATTTTCAATAATTTCATTAACTTTTCCTTCAGCAACAATTTGACCTCCATTTAACCCAGCCTCGGGACCTATATCTATAATATGATCTGAACTTTCCATGGTTTCTATATCATGCTCAACAACAATAACGGTGTTCCCTAAATCTCTTAATTTTTTTAAAGCTGCAATTAATTTTTTGTTGTCTCTTTGATGTAGTCCTATCGAAGGTTCGTCCAATACATATAAGACACCAGTCAGTCCAGAGCCAATCTGAGAGGCTAATCTTATTCGTTGAGCTTCACCACCTGATAAGGTTCCAGACTCACGAGATAAAGTTAAATAGTTTAATCCCACATTAAGTAAGAAATTTAATCTTTCATTAATTTCCTTTAAAATGTGTTGCGCAATTTTATTTTCTCTTTCAGTTAAAACATTTGTTAGATTAGCAAACCATTTCTGCGCATCATCAATTGATTTTTCAGTAATTTCACTAATATTAAGTGAATTAATTTTAATACAAAGAGCTTCATCTTTTAATCTCATTCCTTTGCACTTTTCGCAATTAGACTCACTTTGGTATTGGGAGATCTCTTCTCTTTTCCATTCACTGTCTGTTTCTAAATAACGTCTTTCTAAATTATTGACTACACCTTCAAATGTTTTTTTCGTACTATAAGATTCATAACCATCATCATAAGAAAATTTTATTTCTTCTTCATCTGAACCATATAAAATTACATCTTGTATTTTTTTAGGTATTTTTCTCCACTGATCAGAAAGAGAAAATTTATAGTGTTTAGCTAAAGAAGATAATGTTTGAGCATAATACATGGATGTTGATTTTGACCATGGTTCTACTGCTCCATCTTGTAAACTTTTTTTAGGGTCAGGTATTACTAAATTGGGATCTACATTTAAATTATGCCCAATACCTTCACATTCTTCACAAGCGCCAAAAGGTGAATTAAAAGAAAATAGTCTTGGTTCAATTTCTTCTATGGTAAAGCCACTTTCTGGACAAGAAAACTTAGAGGAAAAAGTTATGCTATCAAGTTTTCTAAATTTTTTAGGCAACGTTTCATTTTCATATTCAACAATTAAAAGTCCATTTGATAAATTCACCGCTGTTTCCACACTATCGGCCAGTCTGTTTCCTAAATTTGAATTTAAGATAACTCTATCCACAACTACCGAGATGTCATGTTTAACTTTTTTATTAAGGTTAGGAAAATCATCAATATTAATATAGTTTCCATCAACTTTAAGCCTTGAGAATCCTCTTTTTTTGTAATTTAAGATTTCTTTTTTATATTCACCTTTTCTACCTCTGACTACAGGAGCTAATAAATATATAGTAATATCTTTAGGTAGTTTTTTAATCTTATCTACCATTTCACTTATAGACTGAGAAACAATTGGTTTACCTGTAAAAGGAGAATAAGGAACCCCAACTCTAGCAAACAAAACACGCATATAGTCATATATTTCAGTAACAGTAGCAACTGTTGATCTCGGGTTTTTTGAGGTGTTTTTTTGCTCAATTGAAATTGCAGGACTTAAACCTTCAATTAAATCTACCTTTGGTTTTTTCATCTTATCTAAAAATTGCCTAGCATAAGAAGATAGACTTTCTACGTAACGTCTTTGTCCTTCTGCATATATAGTATCGAATGCTAAAGATGATTTTCCAGATCCAGATAAACCTGTAATGACCACTAATTTCTCTTTTGGTATTTCTAGAGAAACATTTTTTAGATTGTGTTCTTTAGCGCCTTTTATAACGATTTTTTTCAACATATTTTTTTTATAAAATAATAATGATCTTATATTTATTAATCAATTATGATATAAGTATTAAAACTTTTAATAAATAAAATCACAAATTTAGTCAAAATATTATGGCAGGTAGTTTAAATAAAGTACAATTAATAGGTCGTTTAGGCGCAGATCCTGACATTAAACAAATGGTTAACGGTAAAAATGTCGCTAGGCTAAGTATAGCTACAAGCCAGTCATGGAAAGATAAATCTAGCGGAGAGCGAAAAGAGAAAACCGAGTGGCATAGAGTTGTAATTTTTAATGAAGGATTAGTTAATGTAGTTCAACAGTATTTAAAAAAAGGTGCTAACGTATATGTAGAGGGACAGCTAAGTACTAGAAAATGGAAAGACGAGACTTCTGGGCAAGACAAATATTCTACTGAAATTGTTCTTCAAGGATACAATTCTAGCTTAACTATGTTGGATAGTAGAAACAGTAAAAATGAAAGCTCTAATTTAGTTAAAGAAAATAAAAGTTCTTTACCAAACGAAAATCTAAATCAAGATAATTCAGATTTAGATGATGAAATTCCGTTTTAATTTCCATGGAAAAATCAAGTATAGAGAATAAATCTTTTAAACCTATTTTTGTTCAAGATGAAATGAGCTCATCTTATTTGTCTTACGCTATGAGCGTAATAGTAAGTAGAGCTCTGCCAGATGTAAGAGACGGATTAAAACCTGTTCACAGAAGAATTATATATGCAATGTATAGAGGTGGATACGATTGGTCTAAACCATTTAGAAAATCTGCAAGAATTGTTGGAGATGTAATTGGTAAATACCATCCTCATGGCGACCAATCTGTTTATGATGCTTTAGTTCGACTGGTACAAGATTTTTCTATGAGTTTACCTTTAATATCTGGACAAGGAAATTTTGGATCAATTGATGGAGATCCTCCTGCAGCCATGCGTTATACAGAAACTAAACTTGGAAAGATTGCACAATTTTTAACTGAAGACCTAGAAAAAAATACTGTAAATTATAGAAATAATTACGATGAAACTGAAAAAGAACCTGAGGTTCTTCCTTCTCAATATCCAAATATACTTGTTAATGGAGCAGGTGGAATTGCCGTAGGGATGGCTACTAGTATACCTCCTCACAATTTAAGTGAAATCATTAACGCTACAGTGGCTTATATTGGAAATAAAGATATTACAATAAGTCAGCTAATGAAGCATGTTCCTGGACCAGATTTTCCAACAGGAGGAATAATTATAGGAAAAGATATTTTAAAACAAGGCTATAACAAAGGAAGAGGTTCTTTTAAGATTAGAGGGGAAATAGATCTCGAGGAAAAAAGAGGAGGTAGAGAATGTCTAATTATCAAATCTATACCTTACCAAGTTAATAAATCTGCGTTAATTGAAAAAATTGCTCAACTTGTAAGAGATAAAAAAATTGAAGGAATTAGAGATATAAGGGATGAGTCAAATAGAGAAGGTATAAGAGTTGTTATCGAGCTAAGAAAATCTACTGAACCTGAAACTATTAGAAGACAGTTATACAAATTAACTAATATAGAAAGCTCTTTTGGTTTCAATACTCTTGCTATAGTTAATAAAAAACCAAAAATATTAAACTTAAAAGAATTTATATCTGAATTTCTACAGTTTAGAGAAGATACAGTTACTAAAAGAATAAAATTTGATTTAAAAAAAGCTGAGGAACGAGCTCATATTTTAATTGGCTTGGCTACAGCAGTGGAGAATATAGACGAAGTAGTTAAAATAATAAAGAATTCTAAAGATACTGGAATTGCTAAAAAAAATCTTTTATCAAAGAAATGGAAAATTAAAAAAAGCTCTAAATTAATAACTTCTATAGAAAAGAAAAAAAATATTTCTAGTTATCAATTATCCTTAGAACAAGTTAATGCTATTCTAGAATTAAGACTTCAAAAATTAACTGCCTATGGTATTGGAGAGATAGAGGCTGAAATAAATAAATTAGCAAAATTAATAATTGAATATAAAAAAATTATAAGCTCTAAAAAAGAACTTTATAAACTAATAGTTGGGGAATTAGAGAATATCAAGGAAAAATTTGGTTCACCTAGAAAAACAAAAATCATTGATGCAGTATTAAATTATAATATTGAAGAAACTATTCAAAAGGAGTCTGTTGTTATTAGTATAACAAATCAAGGTTATATTAAAAGAAGCCCACTGAGCTCTCTAAAAGCTCAAAAAAGAGGAGGGAAAGGAAAGACAGGTATATCAACAAGAGAAGAGGATTTTGTAGTTCAAATATTTACAGCAAACACTCATACACCAGTTTTATTTTTTTCAACACAAGGATTAGTTTACAAAATTAAAGCACACAAGATCCCTGAAGGAACAGCTGCCTCTAAAGGAAAATCTATATTTAATATACTTCCTCTTAAAAACCATCACTCTATTAGCTCTATTATGCCTTTACCAGAGGATGAGTCAGAGTGGAAAAATATGATGGTTATTTTTGCTACTGCAAAAGGGAATGTAAGAAAAAATACACTCGAGGATTTTGTAAATATCAATAACAGTGGAAAAATAGCAATGAAGCTAGATCAAGATGATAAAATTATAGGCGTCAAAATATGTAAAGATGAACAAGATATTTTGCTAAGCACTCAATTTGGTAAATGCATAAGATTTAAATCTAAAAAATTAAGATTATTTAAAGGAAGATCTTCTAAAGGAATAAAAGGAATAAAATTAAACGATAAAGATAAGGTTATATCTTTATCAGTTTTAGATAATTCGAATATTAGTGCTAAAACAATTAATAAAGATAAGAAAATAAAAAATGGAATTGATGGTTTTATCTTATCTGTTTCAGAAAATGGGTATGGAAAAAGATCTTCTTATTTGGATTACAGGGTTACAAATAGAGGAGGAAAGGGAATAATTGGTATAATCAATTCTCCAAGGAACGGTAATATTGCAGCTTCCCTAGTTGTTAGAGATGGAGATGAAATTATTTTATCTACTGACAAAGGGAGTATTATGAGATGTGCAGTAAAAGAGATAAGGGTTGCTGGCAGAAATACTCAAGGAGTTAGAATAAAGAAATTATCAGGTAATGAAAAAGTTGTCTCTGTAATTAAAATAGAAGATAATATTCAATAACTATGAAAACTGCAATTTATCCAGGAACATTTGATCCAATAACTTATGGCCATATTGATGTAATTAAAAAATCTTTAAAAATTTTTGATAGATTAGTTGTGGCTACAACAAATAATATAAATAAAGATTATTATTTTTCTACAGATGAAAGACTTTCTATAATAAGAAATTCCTTATTTAAAGACTTAAAACTTAATAAAAGTAAAATTAAAGTAATTCAATTTGACACTTTAACTATAGATTTATGTAAAAAATATAAAGCATCAGTCATAATAAGAGGACTTAGAGCTGTTTCAGATTTTGAGTATGAATTCCAATTAGCAGGTATGAATAAAAAATTAAATTCAAATATTGAAACAATGTTTTTAATGTCAGATATAGAAAATCAAATTATCTCCTCAAAATTTGTGAAAGAAATAGCTAAGCTAAAAGGAAATATTAATAGATTTGTTACTAAATCAACAGTAAAAATGCTTAAAAATAAATTTTAATGAAGAAATTTATCTATTTATTTATATTGTTTTTTAGTTTAGTAAACACACAATTAATAGCTAAGGAAAATATAATGATTTTAAAATTAAAATATGGGGAAGTTCAAATTGAACTGTTTTCAGAAAAAGCTCCTAAACATGTAGAGAGATTTAAAAAATTAGCTAACGAAGGAAAATATGACAATGTTGTTTTTCATCGTGTGATCGATGGATTTATGGCTCAAACAGGAGATGTAAAATTTGGAAATTCTAGTAGCGCAGATTTTAATTTAGCTTTAGCAGGAACTGGCGGATCAGATCTTCCTAACTTAAAAGCAGAGTTTACCGATATTGCCCATACACGAGGTACTTTATCTGCGGCGAGGTCAGCCGATCCAGATAGCGCAAATAGTCAGTTTTTTATTTGTTTTGAGTCAGCTCCTCACTTAGATCGACAATATTCTGCATTTGGTAAAGTAATCAAAGGCATGGAGTTTATTGATATGATTAAAAAAGGAGATCCTAATAGCGGTTCCGTAGCAGATCCTGATAAGATTATTAGTCTTAGATCCAAATAAATTTAATGCAAAATGAAAAATTCTCCTTTGAGTTAATAACTCAAAATGATAACGCTAGGTTGGGTAAAATTTCCACTCCTAAGGGAGTTATAGATACACCAGCATTCATGCCTGTTGGCACTCAAGGAACTGTAAAAGGTATTTTTCCAGATGATATTCTAAAAACTGGTACTCAAATTATTTTGGGAAACACTTATCATTTACTGCTCAGACCTGGAATCGATATATTAAAAAAATTTAATGGTCTTCATAAATTTATGAATTGGAATAAACCAATTTTAACAGACTCGGGTGGTTATCAAATCATGTCTTTATCAAACTTAAACAAAATTGATAAAGATATTGGTGCAGTGTTTAAATCTCACATAGATGGAAAAAAAATTATTTTAAGTCCTGAAAAAAGTATACAAGTTCAAAAGTCTATTAATTCAGACATAATTATGGTTTTAGATGAATGTCCAAAATTAACTAGCGATAAGAAAATTTTATCAAGAGCTATTGATGTATCAAAACATTGGGCTGAAAGATCTAAAATTGAATTTGGCCATGATAATTCAAAAGCTTTATTTGGTATAGTTCAAGGTGGTCTTTATAAAGATTTACGGGAAGAGAGCATAAAAAATTTAGTCAATATAGGATTTGATGGTTATGCAATGGGCGGATTAGCAGTTGGAGAGTCTCAGTCAGAAATGTTTAAGATTTTAAATGAAACAACTAATTTTTTGCCTAAAAGCAAACCTAGATATTTAATGGGTGTGGGTACACCTTCAGATATTTTGGGAGCGGTATATTACGGTATTGATATGTTCGATTGTGTTTTGCCAACCAGATCAGGAAGAACTGGCTTGGCATTCACTTGGCAAGGAAAGATAAATCTTAAGAATTCTAAATATCAAAAGGATACATTGCCACTAGACGACAGTTGTCATATACAAGGATTGAATCAATATTCTAAGGGTTATTTGAATCACTTAATCAAATCTAATGAAATGATGGCTTCAATGTTGATTTCACTACATAATATCAATTTTTACCAACAATTTATGAGTGAAATTAGAAAAAATATTAGGAGTGGCACTTTTACTACTTTTTACAAAAAATATATTGATTATTTTAATTAATAATTATTTGAAATTCTTTAAATATATATATAAAAGAGAATTTCTTTAAGGGCCCTTAGCTCAGTTGGTAGAGCACCTCCCTTTTAAGGAGGGTGTCGATGGTTCGAGTCCATCAGGGCTCACCACAATGAACATATACAACGTTTATTTAAGTGGTGTACACCTCCCTAATTTGCTAAAATCATTGTGTGCACTTTTTGTGCTGAATTACGACTATTGATGAAAAAAGATAATAGAATAGATTTAAAAGATAAGAATGGGACTATTACCTCAATTATAATGGTAGGGTTATTAGTCTTTTTTGCTTATTTAAGTTTTTGGGTTTTACACGATAATTTATCTTTCGAGACAGGAATATGTAAAAATTGTTTTGGTCCATTAAAAATATTAAATAACCCATTACCTTTTATATTTTTTATGGTCTCTTATATAATTACTAGTCTTGCTATATTTAAATTTATACTTAAAAGTAAATACATTGAAACTGGATCTGCTGATAAAGAAAGTAAAGAAGATTTATCATCAAAAAGTAAATTCTATATTTTTGCAGTAACTCTCATAGTTGTGCTTATTTTATTAATTTTTTTTGATTAATACATAAAGCTAATAGTAACCTGTGATTGGTTCTTTTAAGGAGGGTGTCGATGGTTCGAGTCCATCAGGGCTCACCAATAACTATTTCATGCTTTGATTGGCGGGTATTCTATCATTACTTTGTTGATCCAACTTTTTAGGTTATCAATTCTTTTCGAGCTAGATGGGTGCGTGCTTAAAAACACTGGGGGTTCTTTACCTTTATTTTTTTCAGCCATTCTCTCCCAAAGTTTTACTGACTCTCTGATATCATACCCAGCTAAAGATGAAAAAATTAAACCCAAATAATCGGCTTCTGTTTCTTGTTTTCTTCCAAAAGGATTAAAAATTCCTATTCTAAATATGTCCATTCCAGTATTTTGACCAATCGTATTTCTAGTTCTGTTAATTGCTCCACCTAAAAATATATCTGCTACTTGTGTTCCTATATTGATAGTCATAGCTTGACTTGCTCTTTCTACAGAATGTTTTGCAACTGCGTGAGCAATTTCATGACCCATAACAATTGATAAGGCGTTAGTATTTTTTGTTATTTTTAATAAACCTGTATATACCGCAATTTTACCACCAGGCATACACCAAGCATTAGCAACTTTATCATTATCAACTAATAAATAATCCCACCCAAAGTTTCTTGTTGGATCTTCTTCATTTTTATTTTCAAAAAAAGAACTAACAGAGACCTCAATCTTTTTACCTATTTCAATTACTTCTTTTAATTGTGGGCCACTTTTAATAAGTTTTGCTTTAGTTCTAAACTGCTCATAGGCAGCCGCAGCTTGACTATTGATTTTAGCCTCAGGAATAATCGAGAGTTGTTTTCTATCAGTAATAGGTACTGTCGAACAAGAAGGAAGTATCAATGAACAACAACTACACCCAAATAAGCCAAGAAATTTTCTTCTATTTATGTTATACATAATTTAGATTCATGATTTTAAATAATAAATTATTAATTGCAATTTTTATCTTAGTAATAAATTTTAATTTTTTTAAATTATTAATAAATAATGACAAAAAACCCTATTAAAAAATCCATTTTTTCAAGAATTAGAAATAATTTTATAGCTGGTGTCGTTGCGCTAATTCCAATTGGAATAACATTATACTTAACTTTATTTATAATTAAATTATCAGAAAAAATGATCCCAAAAGGAATCAATCCAAATAATTATCTTCCATTTGACATTCCAGGTTTAGAAATACTTATAGCTTTAATATTGATCACGCTTGTTGGTTGGATTTCTCTATCATTTTTAGGAAAAAAAGTTTTTGAATTATTTAATAATATTTTAAAAAGAATTCCAATATTAAGAACTATTTATTCTGCAATAGGTCAAATGACTGAAAGTTTTACAAAAAATCAAAAAGATCAAAGTAGCGTAGTGCTTTTAGAATATCCAAGAAAAGGAGTTTGGGCTGTAGGTTTTGCTACAAATGAAAATAAAGGAGTGATATCAACAAAAGTCAAAGAAGATCTAGTAAATGTTTTTTTACCGACAACTCCAAATCCTACTAGTGGTTTTTTATTAATGGTGCCTAAGAAAGAGTTGATTTATTTGGATGTTACATTCGAACAAGCTTCAAAATTCATAGTTTCGGCAGGAACTTCTAATATAAATTAATCTATATTTTGATTAATTATCTCAGCTTTATCAAATAATTTTAGTAAAAAAGAATATTTACCATCATTTACATTAATGCTCATGCCTCTAATATATTTTTCAGCTAAAAGGAACAAATCTTGATGAATAATTGGGTCTGCAAATCTAAAATTTTTTATACCACTTTGTTGGTACCCGATAATATCTCCAAATCCTCTTAATCGCATATCTTCTTCTGCTATAAAGAATCCGTCATTAGATTCTTTCAAGATCTTAATTCTTTTAATTGCGTTCTTGCTTAATCCTTCTTTAAATAACAAAATACAGACACCCTGTTTTTGACCTCTACCAACTCTTCCTCTTAATTGATGTAATTGAGCTAGACCAAATTTATTAGCATTCTCAATTATTATCAAGTTAGCATTAGGAAAATCAATACCTACCTCTATGACAGTTGTTGAAACTAAAATAAAAATTTCTTTCTTTAAAAACTTATTAAGAATTTTTTCTTTTTCAATTTTATCAAGAGCTCCATGAATTAAAGCAACTTTATTTGGAAACTTTTTGTTAATGATATCAAATTTTTTTTTTGCTGAAGAATAATCTAAAAAAGAAGACTCTTCTATAAGAGGGCAAACCCAAAATACTTGATTGTCAGAATTTATTTGCTTATTTATAAACGACCATAATTCATTAATTTTTTTTTCAGGTTTACTTAAAGTAATTATTTTTTTTCTATTTTTTGGTTTTTCTTTTATTTTTGAAATATCCATGTCTCCATATAGAGACATCATCATGGTTCTAGGAATCGGAGTTGCAGACATTAGAAGAACGTCACAGTCATCTCCTCCTTTAATTGCTAGATCTGATCGTTGTTTGACACCAAATTTATGTTGCTCATCTATTACTGCTAACCCTAAATTTTTAAAATTAATCTTTTTTTGAAATAATGAATGAGTTCCTATTATTATATTAATATTTCCTTCCTCTAAATCATTTATTATTTTTTTTCTTTTTTTAATATCAGTTTTACCAGACAAGAATTCTATTTTTATTTTTGTATTTACAAATATTTTTTTAGCTAAATTAAAATGTTGTTTTGCTAAAATTTCAGTAGGAGACATCAAAGCGCATTGATATTTGCTTTCCACGACATTTGCGATTGCAAGCAGAGAAACAATTGTTTTTCCTGACCCAACGTCTCCTTGGATTATTCTAAACATTCTTGTATTAGATTTTAAGTCTAGATTAATTTCCTCTAATACATTTTTTTGACTTTTTGTTAATTCAAAAGGCAAGTCCTTTAAAATCTCATTACAAAAAGCTGATTTAAAAGATTTATTTTTTTTGATTCTTTTAATCTTTTTTCTATTATTAGAAAGGACAATAAGATTGGCTAATATTTCATCAAATACTAACCTCTTGTAAGTTTTTGACAAATTATTTTGACTATCTTTTGTTTTGTGTAAAGCGATGATATTTTCCTTCCAGTTTAAAAAATTATTTTTCTTAAGAAAATGACTTTCGTACCATTCGTTAATATCAGGTAAATTGTTAATAACTTGTTCTGAAATAATTCGATACTTTTTTTCGTTAATTCCTTTTGTCAAAGAGTATTTTGGTATGATTTGTTTTACGTATTCTTCTTTATCAATGGAAGTGACATAGTCAGGGTTAGTTATCTGATATTTTTTATTAAAAAAGCTAATTTTTCCACTTATAACAACCCATTCATTAACTCGAAAAAGTTTTCTAAGATAACCCTCTCTACTATTAAAGTATACAATTTCTATATTACTGTTTTTATCTTCACATAGAATTTTATTAGGTAGATTCCTTATTCTTGGAAAATTTAATTTTTTAACCTTAACTCGTATTGTTTGAATTTTACCTACTTCTAGTTTATTCAAGTCAATTATTTTAGATCTATCTGTTTCTGAATAAGGAAGATTAAGCAATATATCTTTTACTTTCTCTATTCTTTTATTCTTTAAATATTTTGATAACTTTTTTCCAATCCCTTTAAGCTTATCTACATCAGAGAAAATAATATCTTTTTTCAATAAATTCATTAATTCATGTATAATATATTCTTATTATGAATAAATTAGAAATATTTAAAAAAAAATTGATATACAGATCAAATTATCGAGGTAGCAAAGAAATGGATCTTTTGTTAAGTAAATTTGTGGAAAAACATATTAATAATTTTAATGAGAATGAGCTTTCTGAGTTAGATAAATTTTTAGATTTTGAAGACGAAGTTATCTTAAATTACTATCAGCGTGATATTGTAGAAAACAACATAGATAAAAATAAAATTTCAAAAATATTTAAAAATTTTTTTGTATAATGGCGGAGAGGGTGGGATTCGAACCCACGAACGAGTTGCCCCGTTGCTGGTTTTCAAGACCAGTGCTTTCAACCGCTCAGCCACCTCTCCTTGAATTAGATTAACTACCTTTATTACTATCAATGTACTTAAATAACAATATTCATATAGAATATTTCAAATACTAGTTAATAACCATTATTTATGATATTCAAAAAAATGCTTAAAAACTTAATATCTATTAAATTTTTTATACTTTTAATGGTTTCACCATCATTTTTATTTGCTAATAATTCTGATTTTAATTTATGGATTGATAATTTTAAAAAAAAAGCAATAAGCTCTGGGATATCTAGAAATGTTGTTAATGACGTTATGTCTAACGCTAAATTTTTACCAAAAGTAATTGAATATGATAGATACCAACCAGAATTTTACGAAGATACTTACACCTATATTAAAAAAAGAACAAATATCAAAAAAGTAAGAAAAGGTTTAGCTTTGTATAAAAAAGAAAAGCTTCTTATAGATAAAGTAGATAAAAAATTTTTAGTCGAAAAAGAACTGTTATTAGCTCTTATGGGAATAGAAACAAATTTTGGAAATTATTTAGGAAAGATGGATATTATTTCCTCTCTAGCAACTTTAAGTTTTGACAAAAGACGAAGTGAATTTTTTACCGGGGAACTATTAATATTATTAAAACTTATAGATAAAGGTGTCATCCAAAAAGATATATTATTTGGTTCGTGGGCGGGCGCATTTGGAAATTTTCAATTTATGCCTAGAACGATTAAAAACTATGCAATCGATTATAATAATAATCAAACTATAGAATTAAAAGATATTGAGGATTCCTTCGCTTCTGCTGCTAATTATTTAAATAAGATTGGTTGGAAAAAAAATACTCCTTGTTATACTAAAATAGAATTAAATGATAATATTCCAAAAAAGTATTTAAATTCGTCAGCTAGGCAAATTAAGAATAAAAAAAAAGTCAAATTTTTTAAGAATTACATTAAAAATCCAGAAAAATTAAATCTTAATAATAATTTATTATCAGCAGTCATCACTCCTGATAAAGATATAATACCTGGATCTAATACATACACTCCGGCTTATTTGATTTATAGTAATTATGAAAAAATATTAAATTGGAATAGATCTTTAAGATTTGCTCTTGCAGTCTGCACTTTGAAAGACAATTTTAAAAATGAGTTATAGATTAATTATATTATTTCTGATTTTAACATCCTGTGCTCAAAATTACACAAACTCAGAGAAAAATAAGCCTTTTGTTTCAAAAGGGTTTGCATATATCTATAATGATGAAGATTTTGAAAATAAAGTAATTAAAAAAAAATTAGATAATAGCTCTTTTCAAATAGCTCATAACAAATTAAGAATGGGCTCTTTAATTAAGATTATTAATATTAAAACAAATGACTCAATAATTTTAAAGAATAATAAAAAGATAGAATATCCTGAGTTTTATAAAATTTTAATAACAAAACCCGTTGCAGATAAACTTAATCTTGAAATAAGTTCACCAATAGTTGAAGTAATAGAACTTAAAAAAAATAAATCTTTTGTTGCTAAAAAAACTAAAATTTTTAAAGAAGAGGAAAGAATTCACAACAATGCACCAGTCGAAACTGTTACTATAGACAACATATCGACAAACAATAATATTAAAAAAAAAATTACTAAAGATAAGTTTTATATCATTATTGCTGAATTTTACTCTAAAAACTCTGCTGTTCTTTTAAAAAAAAGAATCACCCAAGAATTGACAAATTTTAAGAGTAAAAAACTGTATGTTAAATCAGGAAAATCTAATAAAACAACTCTGTTATCAGGGCCTTATAGCTCTATTAATTTAATGAAAAATGATTACATTCAACTTAAGAAATTTGGTTTTGAAGAACTTGATATAAGCATCAATGAATAAATTTATAACTACATTATTGATCATAACTTTTAATTTTTCTTCATTCGCTTTAGCCGAGCCTATGGTAAATGCAAGAACCGCAATAGTTATTGATTATCATTCAGACAAAGTTTTGTATGAATATGAACCAGATATTCAAATTTATCCAGCTTCAATGACCAAGATTATGACTACAATAGTTGCTTTTGATTTAATAAAAAAAAATAGACTTTCACTTGACGATAGATTTGTTATTTCCGAGAATGCTTGGAGGTTGTCAGAAAGTGGCTATTCTTCAATGTTCATTATGGTAAATGATGAAGTTTCCGTAGAAAATTTATTATTGGGAATAATTGTGGCTTCAGGAAACGATGCATGCGTAGCTTTGGCAGAAGGTATAGCAGGTTCTGAAGAATCATTTGCAGAGATGATGAATGAAAAAGCAGCTGAAATAGGAATGTCATCTACAAATTTTTCTAATTCATCTGGAATTAATGACCCTGAAAATTATTCTACCGTAAGAGATATAGCTTTAATGTCTAAATATTTAATTTCAAATTATCCAAAATTTTATGAATGGTATAAAGAAACAACTTTTACCTGGGATAGAACTGGCGGTGACCCAATTACTCAAGGAAATAGAAATCCATTATTATATAAAAAAGTTGGTGTAGATGGGGTTAAAACTGGTTACCTAGCGGTAGAAAAATATTCATTAGCAAGCACTATGAAAAAAGACACAAGAAGAATAATTGCAGTTGGTTCTGGTTTTCCTACAAAAAACTTGAGAAGCTCCCAGTCATTAAAATTATTAAATTGGGGGTTTAGAAACACTAATACTTATGAAATTTCTAAAACTGGAGAAACTTTTTTTGAACTCGACACTTGGTTAGGTAAAAAAAATAAAGTTAAAGCTATTACTAAAGAGGATTACTATCTAACTCTAGATAAAAAAAATATTCGAGATTTAAAAGTATTCCTGGAATATAACGGACCTATTAAAACACCAGTACAGAAAGATCAAAAAATTGCTAACTTAATAGTTCTACAAAAAGACGAGGTTATTAAAACTTTACCACTTTATGCTTCTGAAAAAATATCAAAGGTTAATTTTTTTAAAAGTTTAATCACGTCTCTAAATTATTTGATTTGGGGAGATGTATAAAAAAAAGCCTTTTTTAATAGTATTTGAAGGTGTCGAAGGTTGTGGCAAATCCTATCAGAGTCAAAAACTTATAAGAAGTCTAAAAAAAAAGAGAATAAATCCAATTTTAACTAGAGAACCTGGTGGGACTAGAAGCGCTGAGTTAATAAGAACCTTAATACTTAAAGATTATTTTAATAAAGGAAAAGAGGATAAATTTGATAAATACACTGATACATTATTATATTTAGCAGCACGCAATGAACATATAAAAAACAAGATAGAACCAGCCCTTAAAAGAAAAAAAGTTGTGATTTGTGACAGGTTTATAGACTCAACAATAGCCTACCAAGTTTACGGAAAAAAAGTGAATAGGTCATTTATTGATAATATCCATAAATTTATTTTACAAGGGATTAAGCCAAATCTAGTGTTTATTTTGAAAGTCTCATCAAAATCTTCAAAATCAAGATTAAAAAAAAGAAAAACAAAAAATAGATATGATAATTTTTCTCAATCTTTTTATACAAAAGCCCAAAAATCATTTTTAAAAATAGCAAAAAATAAAAAAAATTATTTTGTATTAGATTCTTCCTCAAATAATACTAATTTAGAAAAAAAAATTTTAAATATAGTCTTCAAAAAGCTTAAGATTAAATGAATATAAACAATGAATATAATGATCCAAAAAATTCATTAGTTCTCTTTGAACTTGGTGATAAATTAGATTTTCTTATACATTTACATAAAACAAAAAAATTTCCTAAGGTCCTTATGATTAGTGGCAAAAAGGGTGTTGGAAAATTTACTCTTATCAATCATTTCTTAACATATGTTTATAATCAAGATGATTATGATTTGAAAAATAAATCTATTAATAACAAAACTAATTTTTACAAACAGCACGTTAATGACATTTTTCCAAATATTATCTATCTTTCAGGAAATAACTTTAAAAATGTTAAAATTGAAGATATACGTGATTTGAAATCAACAATACTTAAAACATCAATATTAAATAAAGAAAGATTCATTATTTTAGATGATATCGAGCTTTTTAATACTAATAGTTTAAATGCACTATTAAAAATTATAGAGGAACCTGCAAAAAATAACTACTTTATATTGATAAACAATAAAACTAAACCTTTAATAGAAACTATATATTCGAGATCTCTAGAAATTAAAGTACTATTAAACAATACAAAAAGAATAAAAATTATTCAGGCTTTAATTAAAAGAAATAATTTAGAAGTTTTTATTGATTTTAATTCTTTAAATTTAACTCCCGGTAATTTTTTAAAATTTAATAAAATTTTTGAAGAAAATCAGATTAATATTAATGAAGATTTTATAAAAAATCTTACAATACTTCTTAATTTATATAAAAAAAATAAAAATATAGATCTAATAAATATAATCTTATTTTTAACAGATTATCATTTTTACAATTTAAAAGAAATTAAATTTGAAAATATTGAAAAAGTTGTGGAAAATAAATCTTTTGTAATTAAAAATATTAATAAGTTTATTTCATATAATCTAAATCAAAATTCTCTAATTAACGCTATAAATAATAAATTATCTAATGGGTAAAAATTTTTATATAACAACCCCCATATATTATCCTTCTGGAAAACCTCATATGGGACATGCTTATTCGAGTATTATTGCAGATATCTTTGCAAGGTTCAAAAGACTTGAAGGATATGATGTTTTATTTTTAACAGGAACTGACGAACATGGTTTAAAGATTCAAAGAGAAGCTGAAAAAAATAAAAAAGACCCAAAAATATTTTGTGATGAATTATCTGAAAAATTTAAAGATCTAACTAAAATTTTAAATTTATCTAATGATGATTTTATTAGAACTACAGAAAAAAGGCATTATAAATCTGTCGAGGAAATCTGGAATAGGTTAGTTAAGTCTGGAGATATTTATTTAGATAAATATAGTGGCTGGTATTCAGTTTCAGATGAAGCCTATTATGATGAAGATGAAATTGAAGAAGTGAAAGGTAAAAAAGTTTCAAAAGTCTCAGGCTCACCGGTTGATTGGGTAGAAGAGGAGTCGTATTTTTTTAAACTATCATCCTGGTCAGAAAAATTGTTAAAATATTATAAGGATAATAAAAATTTTATTTTACCTTCATCTAGAAAAAATGAAGTAATTAATTTTGTTGAAAAAGGTTTAAAAGATCTCTCCGTTAGCCGAACTTCTTTTTCTTGGGGTATCCCTGTTCCCAAAAATAAAAAACACGTCATATATGTTTGGTTGGATGCTCTTACAAATTATATTAGTGCTTTAAATTTTCCAGATATCAATGATAAGAATTATAAAAAGTATTGGCCTGCGAATATTCATATTATTGGAAAAGATATTTTAAGATTTCATGCCATCTACTGGCCAGCTTTTCTTTTAGCCGCCAAACTTCCTCTTCCAGAAAGAATATTTGGCCATGGATGGATACTTTCAGAAGATAAAAAAATGTCTAAATCCCTTGGTAATATTTTAGATCCAATTGAAATTATTAAAACTTATGGAATAGATCAACTGAGATACTATTTAGTTAAAGAAGTCTCTTTAGGTAATGACGGAAGTATTTCTTTGCAAAATCTCAAAAATTGCATAAATAATGACCTAGCAAATAACTATGGAAATTTATGTCAAAGAGTTTTTTCTTTTATTAAAAAAAATTGTTCAAACAAAATTCCAAAGATAAAGAAATTGTCAGTTTCAGATAATAAATTGCTAGATGAATTAAAAAATAATATTCCTAGATTAATAGAATTAATGAATAAACAAGAATTAAATGAATTTATTAAGACGGTAGTTGGTTATTCTTTTGATTCAAATAAGTACTTTAATGACTCAGAGCCATGGTCAGTTAAAAAGAAGGATCCGGAGAGAATGAGAACTATCATATTTACAATTTGTGAACAAATAAAGAATATAAGCATTTTATTGAATTCAATAATTCCTATCTCTACGAACAAAGTTTTAGAAGCAATGAATGTTAAAAAAGAAAATAGATCTATTAATCAGATTAATAGTTTAGAATGTTTCGACCATGATAAAGAATTAAAAGAATTAGATATATTGTTTAATAAAATTGAAAATGATAATTGATTCACATTGCCACTTAACATATGAGCCTATGTCTTCTTCTTTAGATGAGACAATAAAAAGAGCAAATAATGATGGAGTTAAGTACCTTTTAACAATATCTACTGAGGATAAAGGATTTAAAAATATTTTAAATATAGTGGAAAATTATAGCTCAGTTTATGGAACTTATGGCATTCATCCACATGAAGCAAAAAAACATAAAGAAATTAAATTAAAACATATAATTGAAAAAGTAAAACAAAGTAAAAAAATTATAGGAATCGGAGAAAGTGGTTTAGATTTTTATTACAATCATTCAGAAAAAAAAGATCAAATTTTTTCCTTTATAGAACATATTAAAGCTGCGCAAAAAATAAATCTACCTTTAATCGTTCATACAAGATCGGCAGAAGAGGAAACACTGAAAATTTTAAAGGAGTCTACACAAAAAAAAGATCTTAAGATTCTAATTCACTGTTTTACAGGAACAAGAGATTTTGCCTTTAAATTACTCGATATAGGTGCATATATATCTGCTAGCGGAGTTGTAACGTTTAAAAAATCAAAAGAATTAGCAAACACATTTAAATCTATACCTGCAGATAAAATATTAGTAGAAACTGATGCGCCATATTTATCTCCTGAGCCTTTACGAGGAAAACCTAATGAACCAAGCCACATCATACATACAGTTAAATTTCTCTCAAACTTAAAAAATATTTCTTATGAAAAATTTTCTGAGACTACAACTCAAAATTTTTTCAATTTATTTGGTAAATTAAATGAAAAATAAATTTACTATTTTAGGATGCGGAAGTTCTCTGGGATCACCTTGGATTACTAATTATAGGGGTGATTTAAAAAAAAATCCTAAAAATATTAGAACAAGATGTTGTGCTCATATTCAATATAAAGACTTATCAATATTAATTGACACATCTCCTGATATTAAAAATCAATTTTTAAATAATAAGATTAGATCTTTAGACGCTATTATTTATACTCATGAACATGCTGATCAAACTTCAGGTATATTTGAAATGAGACCTTTCTTTTGGAAAAATAAGAATAAAATACCGGTTTATGCGAGCAAAAGAACAGTTACAGCACTTATTAAAAAATATACCTTTTGTTTCTTCCCTAAACATGGGTATGTTCCGATTATGAAGGCCAATGTTATAAAAAAAAGCTTTAAAATTAAAAAAAAAAATCAAATTCTTTCTATTAAGGCTTTTGATGTAATTCATGGAATGATAAAAGCCACAGGATTCCGTTTTGAAAAAGTTGCTTATATAAGTGATTGCAACAGAATACCTAGAGAGTCTTTTAAAAATTTGTATAACCTTAAATATTTAGTGATAGATTGTTTAAGAAAAAATAAGCATCCATCTCATTTTAATTATGACCAAGCATTAGAACTAATTAAAATTGTGAAACCTAAAAAAGCGATATTAACTAATTTGCATACAGATTTAGATTACGGCTATTTAAAAAAAAGACTTCCTTCAAATATACTACCTGCTTATGATGGTCTGAGTTTTAATTTTTAATTTCCTTTTCTATTAGTTTAAGAAATTTTTTTGACGATGGTTTTGTAAATGAAGCAAAAGTATCAGCAACTTTTCCATTTTTACCTATAACAATCTTATGAAAATTCCATTTTGGTATTGCTCCAATACCATAATTTTGTTTTGCCCATTTATAAAAAGGGTGCGCATCATTCCCAATAACATTAATTTTTTCAGTCATTGGAAAGTTGATACCAAAATTAGTTTCACAAAAGTCTTTTATTTCCTTATTTGAACCAGGTTCTTGTTTAAAATTGTTAGTTGGCACTCCAATCACAACTAAATTTCTTTCTTTATAGTTTGACCACAATTCTTGCAAATCTTCGTATTGAGGTGTATATCCACATCTACTTGCTACATTAACAATTACTATGACCTTATCTTTGAAATCTTCTAATTTAATTTTGTTACCATCAATTCCATTAAAATCATATTCATATGCTAAACTAGTATAATTAGCGGATACCTTAGTAAATAGTCCAAACATTATTACAATAAATAATAATTTTTTTAACATTATTTTACCTTAAATGCTTTTAAAAAAGCTTCCATAGGCAATATGACACAATTTAATCTATTAATATTTTTTTTATTAATTAATTTACTGAATTCCTTAAATCTTATTGGAAAGTTATAATTTGATTTTTTCTTAAAATCTTTTATTCTTTTTATTTCTTTTTCTAAATTTTTTATCTTTGCGTTTTTAATTTTTCTTGAAAATAAACTAGCTGAAGCTTCACATAGAATACATGACTCAGTCTCATATCTCATCGACTTAACTTTTGAGTCATGAACAATAAATTCTGTTTTAATGAAGTCGCCACACAAAGAATTTTTAATGGAGGATTTGTGGGTAAAATCATTTTTTAAACCAACATTTTTTGTAAAAGATGCAATTTTTACAATTTTTGAGTCGATCATTTTTTTGAAAAAATAAGTAAGAGGAAATAACCAAAAAGGGTAGAAAGAAGAGATCCAGTTAACACTCCAATTTTTACACCATCCATGTACTCCAAGTTGTTAGCAAAAGCTAAATTCCCTACAAACAGACTCATTGTGAAACCTATACCAGTTAAAATTGAAACAGCATAAAATGCTGGCCAAGAAGAATTATTAGGCATTTCTGCTAGTTTTAATTTTACTGAAATATAGGATAATGCAAAAACACCAATCTGTTTACCAAAAAATAAACCTAAAACAATGCCAAGAGGAACAGGATTTAACAGTGTTTGCAATGTTAATCCTTCCAAAGAAACCCCAGCATTAGCAAATGCAAAAATTGGCATTATACCAAAAGCTACGTATGGTGATAAACCATGCTCCAATTTCAATAATAGTGACTCTTTATTATTTTTAATATTATGCGGAATAGTAAGGGCTAATATAACACCAGCGATAGTGGCATGTATTCCAGATTGGTGTGTAAAATCCCAAAGAAAAATACCAACAATTAAGTATGGTAAAAAATTTTTAATTTTAAATTTATTCAGCCCTATTAAAACTAGTAACGAGACTAACATCAATATTAGATATTTGATTTCTATATTACCAGAATAAAAGAAAGCTATTATTACTATAGCTCCTAAATCATCAATTATGGCCAAAGCTGTTAAAAAAACTTTTAAAGAAACAGGAACTCTTTTCCCTAGCAAGGACAAAACTCCTAATGAGAAAGCAATATCTGTTGCGGAAGGTATAGCCCAACCATTTAAAGTTGCACTATTGGAATAATTAACAACAATATAAAATAAAGCTGGAATTGCCATCCCGCCAACAGCTCCAATTATTGGCAATAAGGCCTGTTTTGGATTTGAAAGCTCTCCTTGTAGAAATTCTCTTTTAATTTCTAACGAAACAAAAAAGAAAAAAATAGCCATTAAAACATCATTAATCCAATGAAGAACACTAAGCTTTAATCCAAATCCTTTAATTCCTATTAGAATATACTTATCTAATGTTGAAAAATATAAATCACTAAAACTGCCATTACTAATTATTAAAGCAAAAATGGCTGCAAAAAGTAAAATTAAACCTGAAGCAGCTTCTAGCTTAAAAAAATATTTAAATGGTTTTGTAATATGTTGGATCATAAGTCTTATTTACTTCTATAGTACTTATCTTTCAATTGCCAAAAAGGCATAATTGACCTATAAAACAGTCGATCGGGGCGTAGCGCAGCCTGGTAGCGCATCTGGTTTGGGACCAGAGGGTCGCAGGTTCAAATCCTGCCGCCCCGACCAAGCCGAAGTTTATTTGAGTAATTATCATCATAAAAACTTTTTACTTTTTTAACTATATAGTCAATGTAGATTTTTGATATTTTTTTATGATTAGGAAAACAAATTAATTTCTTTTCATATAATTCAGAATTTTTACTAGATAAAATATTTTGACTAAAAATTTTCTCACAATTATTATAGTAAAAAATTCTCGATTCAATTCCATGTTTCAGCAAATAATGATGAAGCTTATTACGATTATTTACTAAAATTGGAAAATCAATAAAATTTTGATAATTAAAGTCTACAATATTTAAAAGTTTTAGATTTTTTGATTTTAATAAATTAAATTGTTTTTTATAATAAATATTATTTAATTTTCTCCTATTAAAATTTTCTTTTCTATTATTGAAATTCAATAACTGAGAATAAACTAATTTTTTTGAGAGATTAGACATTTTAGTAAAATAATAATTTGGAAAATTTATTTTTCTAAATTTTAAAGATGGATAAAATAATCTTAAAAGAAATTTAATATCATGTATATGAGCAATTCTAATTATTCTAAAAAAGATAATTCTATATAAAAATCTAATAGATAGAATCTTTAATAATAAAAAAATTATAGATTGTTTAAATAGTAATAATAATGGGAAATTATTAAAACTTTCTATTTTTTGATTAGCATAATGATAAAATTCTGCATTATTAGTTGTTACAGCCCCTCCGAATAAAGCTGAAATATTCTTCATTATATTGAAACTATAAATTGAAAAATCGCCTAAAGAACCGCTATTAAATTTACTTTTACCTTTTTTACTATAATTGTCAAAATAGATTGCATTATCTTCAATTAATAAGATTTTTTTTCTTTTACAAATCTTTTTAATTTTTTTTGTATCTTCATATGAATTGAACATATTAGTTACTAATATTGCACAAGTTTTCTTATTTATCTTTTTTGTTAATTTCTTAATATCAAAAAACCCAGTATGATAATTAATGTCGGCATAAACTATTTTGTATTTTAAATTATTTGCAACATTCACCATTTCAGGTAAATTATAAGGGCACATAATTATTTCTTTTTTTTTATTATATTTTGATTTTAAAAACATTAAAATCAACATAAATGAAACTCTACATAATGGTGTGAAAATTGAATATTTCTTATTACTTGTTTTTTTTAAAATACTTAATCCTTTTTCCTCTTTAGTTTTAGAATATGTAGAAAGAAGAGATCTTAAAAATATTTTTATTGAAAGATAAAGATTTATTCTGAACATGTTTTATTTAAATAGTTTTGCTACTCTTCTTGCGTTAGCCATAACAAGTCCTACAGGATACTTGTTTTCTTTAAAATCCAAAACAGATCCGTCAATAATATAAATATTTGGATAACCATTTAATTGACATTTTTCATTTACAGACAATCTCTTTTTATTTTTAGATATTGGAATAGTTCCAAAATAGTGAAAGTCATTTCCATATCCACCAAAAAAATTATTTGAAAAAGAAAATACTAAATTTTCCTGTTTTAAAACATTTAAGAAACCTTTATGAATATTCTTTAGGTTTTTTTCTAACCCACTTTTTTTGGAGTATACATATGTTTTATTTTTAGAGACTTTAATGAATAAATTACTAAATTTAGAGTCTAATAATATGTTTGAAAATATTAAATAATTTTTAAAAAAATTTAAAATAAATTTAAATGGCATTAAGTATTTCTTGAGTCTTACTATAGATTCAATAATTGTTTCATTTCCGGTTCTAAGATCTATAATAAAGGAGTTATTTTTGTTTTTAGATCTTATATTTAGTTGAGAAGCTTGTAAATTTTCTAAATTATGAATCTTTTTTTTTGAAAAAAAAGCGGAAACTAGTCTTGGATGGTGTTTAATCTTAACTTCATTCTTAATATTTAAAAACTTAAGAATTATTTTTGTAGTAACAATTGTTCCACATCCAAAAACCAATTTTTTTGCAAATATTATTTTTTCTTTATTATTGGAGTCAACACATTTAATTTTAATTTTATTTTCATTATAAAAAATTTCTTGAACTGATAAGTTGTAAATTCTAATTTTTTTTTTATCAATGTATCTTCTAAAGTATAAATCAGCGGTTAATTTTTTCTTTTTTGAATAAGCAAGAATAGGTTTTGAAACTAATAAATTCTTAAATTTTTTTTTTAATAATATTTTATAAAAAGAATCAATTTTATAATTATTTAGATATTCTTTATTTTTAAATTTAAAATATCCTTTTAATCTAAATTTTTTTAAGATTTCAAAAAATGAATTAATTATATCTTTCTTAGTTTTGCTACTTAAATATTTAATATCATCAATTATATTGTTATCTATTTGCATACCCCAATAGTTTGATAAACCACCAAGCCCTAAGATTCCAAGAATTTTTGAATTTTTATTGACAGTAATATTATTTGATTCAAAATAATTATTAATTTTATTTTTATTTTTAGTTATATGATAAGGCAAATCATTGAATAAATGCTTATTTTTACCAAAGTCATATAGAAAATCTTTGTCTGGAGAAATAATATCTATTTTTTTATTTTTTTCTAGGTACTTGTCTATAAAGGACAAACTTGATAATCCAGTTCCAATAATGACAGTTTGTAGTTCCATAATTTATTATTTTCTAAATAGAGATTTCTACACTATAATAATTTGAATATGAACAATATTAAAAACTTTCCTGCAGCCAATTATCCCATAAAGATTTAATATGCGTATTAAGAACGTAGTAATAATTGGATCTGGAACAATGGGTAGTGGTATTGCAGCACATTTATGTAATGCTAATATTCCAGTAACTCTTCTTGATTTAAAAACAGAAATTGCTGAAAAAGCAAAAGAACGAATATTAAAATCCAGACCTCCATTATTATTTGAACAATCTAAAATTAATTCTCTTAAAATAGGTAATATTACTGATCACTTTGACACTGTTTCAAACGCCGATTGGATTATTGAAGCTGTTGTTGAAAGAATTGATATCAAACATAAAATTTACGATTTAATTTTTAAAAAAAGAAAAAAGAACTCAATTGTTTCATCAAATACCTCGACAATACCATTAAAGATACTTTCTGAAAAATTAAATGATAATGATAAAAAAGATTTTTGCATCACTCATTTTTTTAATCCAGTAAGATATATGGGCTTACTTGAAATTGTTCGAGAACAAATTAATGACAAAAAAAAAATTAATTTGTTAAAAAGTTTTTGCGAAGACAAGTTAGGTAAGGGAGTAATTATATGCGGAGACACACCAGGTTTTTTAGGCAATAGAATAGGTGTTTACGCTATGCAAATCGCTTTGACAGAAGCTATAAAAATGAATTTATCAGTGGAAGAGGCCGATGCAATTTTTGGTAGACCAATGGGCATACCAAAAACAGGTGTTTTTGCTTTATATGATTTAATAGGCATAGATTTAATGTCCGATGTATTAAAAAGTTTTAAAAAAGAATTACCCGAAAACGATCAATTTCAAAAAGTTGTTGAAGATCTTCCAATAATAAAAAAGTTAATAGAAACTGGTTATACAGGTAGAAAGGGAAAGGGAGGATTTTATAGAATTAATAAATCTGATGGGAAAAAAACATTAGAAGCCCTTAATATATCTAAGAATGAATATTATCCCTCCAAAAAAATTGATTTGCAAATAAAAAAAATAAATCTTTTAAAATTGATTAATCGTAATGATAAGTATGGCGCTTATGCTTGGTCGGTTATTTCAAAAATTATTCTGTATTCTTCATCTTTAGTTCCTCAAATAACCAAAGAATATAACGATATAGATGAAGCCTTGAGATTAGGATTTAATTGGTCTATGGGTCCCTTTGAAATGTTGGAGTCAATAGGCGTCGATAATTTTTTTTCTAAAATTGGAAAAATAAAAAACAATCATTTTTTAGAAGATTTAAAAAAGAAAAACTTGAAAAAATTCTATGATGAAAGACAAAAATATACAAATATTCAAACATTGGCAAAAACAAAAAAGTTAGCAATTACAATTGATAAAAACGACTCAGCAGAAATCTTTAGATTTAAAGATTTTAATATAGTTGAATTTAATTCCAAAGCAAATGCCTTAGATTATAATTCAATGGATGCATTAATGAAGGCAACTGACAAACCATTAGTTATTATTAATGAAAGTATGCAATTTTCTGCGGGTGTTAACTTGAATTATGTTATGGAGTTCGTTCAAAAAAAAGACTTAAAATCAGTTGAGAAATTTGTGAAATATTTTCAAGAAACATGTAAGCATTTAAAATATTGTAAACATCCAGTTGTATCGGCACCTTCTGGTTTGGCATTAGGTGGAGGTGAAGAAGTAGTTATGCAAAGTAATTATGTTGTGTCTCATACAAACATTGTTATGGGTTTAGTAGAGACAATAGTTGGATTAGTTCCAGCAGGCGGTGGTTGTAAGGAACTTTTATGGAGATGGACTCAGAGTGATCAGGCTAAAAGGGATCCTGATTTTGCCCCATTAAAGGTTTTTGATATTATTGGATATGCTAAAACGGCAACCTCTCCTCAAGAAGCAAATCCTTTATTATTTTTAGACAAAAACCACGAAGTAATTATTAATAGAAACAATTTATTACCTGCGGCGAGATCTTTTATTGCAAAAAATAAAGGTTTAGTTTCCCCTCAGAAATGTAAATTTAGATTATCAGGTGAGCAAGTAAGAAAAAAAATGAAAAAAATTCTAGAAGAATTGTATAATAGTAAGAAAATTTTGGACCATGGTATGGATGTTGGTAAAGAATTAGCATATGTTTTAAGTGGAGGAGATACTAACTTAGACAAAGAAGTAACAGAGGATCAAATGTATAAGTTAGAATTAGATAGTTTTATGAAGTTATTACAAACAGAAAAAACTCAAAAAAGAATTACTCACACTTTAAAAACAGGAAAACCATTAGTAAATTAAATGACTATATATAATGCACCAGTCGATGAAATGATGTTTTTATTTAATAATCTTAAAGATAATAAAAACTATAATGAAATAGAAAAGTTTAAAGAAATTAATTCAGATTTAGTAAAAGATATTTTAGAACAAGCAGCTAAAATGAATCAAGAAATCATTCATCCTTTAGCTAAAGTTGGTGATGAAAATCCCTGTATTTATGAAAATGGAATTGTAAGATCACCTCCTGGATACAAGGAAGCTTATACAAAATTTATTAGTGATGGATGGACATCTTTATCATGTGATCCTAAATATGGAGGACAAGGAATGCCAAAAACAGTCAGTACTTTTTTTGAGGAAATGCTCTCTTCAGCAAGCCTATCTTTTAAATTATATAGTGAATTAAGTATTGGAGCATATAATTGTATACTTCATCATGCAGATGAAAAAATCAAAAAAAAATTTCTCCCAAAAATAGTCGAAGGAAAATGGAGCGGGACCATGTGTTTAACAGAGTCTCAATGTGGAACAGATCTAGGTCTAATTAAAACTAAAGCAATAAAAGAAAAAGATGGTTCTTTTTTACTAACTGGACAAAAAATATTTATAACTTCAGGTGATCATGACTTAACAGAAAATATTATTCACCTCGTACTTGCTAAAATTCCAGGTAGTCCAGCAGGAACTAAAGGAATAAGTTTATTTTTAGTACCAAAATTTAATGTTAATGAAGATGGATCTGTGGGAACTAGAAATGGTGTTAACACTTTATCTATTGAGAGCAAAATGGGAATAAAAGGATCTCCAACTTGCGTGCTTAATTTTGATAATGCAAAAGGTTTTCTTATAGGTGATGAAAATAAAGGTTTAAGTTCAATGTTTACTATGATGAATCTTGAGAGGATCATAGTTGGCATACAGGGACTTGGAATTGCTGAGACCGCTTATCAAAACTCTTTATCTTATGCCAAGGAAAGAAAACAGGGAAAGTCAAATAATAATGAGAACAATCAAACTGATGAAATTATTAAACATGCAGATATTAGAAGAAGTTTATTAAATATGAAATCAATTATAGAAGGACAAAGATCTTTAGCTTTTTGGTTATCTCAACAAATAGACGTAAGTTTAAGTCACTCGAATGAAAAAATAAGAAAATCTGCAGAAGATTTAGTTTCCTTAATCACTCCTGTGGTAAAATCTTTTTTTACTGATATGGGAACTGAGATTACGAATGAAGCAATTCAAATATTTGGTGGATATGGCTACACAAAGGACCAAGGAATAGAACAGTTATATAGAGACAATAGAATAACACCTATATACGAAGGGACAAACTCAGTTCAGGCTATAGATTTAGTTTTTCGAAAGGTTTTAAATAATAAAATCTTATCAAATTTTATAACTCTTATTAAAACTGAAATAAAAGAGGAAAATGGAAAAATAGAATTACAAAAATTTTCAAAAATCCTAGAGAATAATATTCAGCTTTTAGAAGATTTTGCTAAATGGCTTGAGATAAAAGATAAAGAAAAAAAAGATGATGTAAGCTCAGCATGCAATGATTTTTTAAAAGTATTAGGATATATTTCGCTCGCTTATACATGGTTTAAAATTACCAAAGTTAGTTTAGAAAAATTAAACGAAAACAAAAATTTTTATGAGGAAAAAATTAATACTGCTAAATATTATTATGATAAAATTTTACCCAGAGTAGATGCTCATTATAAATCTGCTAAAACTGGCAGTGATTATATTATGAAAGCAAACTTTAATTAAAATGAATTCTTACGAAACAAATTTAAACAAAAATAAAGCAAATTTTGTTCCTTTAACCCCTTTATCATTTTTGACCAGAGTGAAAGATATTTACCCAAATTATGAGGCAATAATTTATGAAGGACGTAAATATACATGGAAAGATGTTTATAAAAGATGTGTTAAATTTGCGAGTGCATTGTCAAAGATTGGAGTAAAAAAAGGTGATACAGTTTCTTTTTTAGCTTTTAACACTCCTGAAATTTTTGAAGCTCATTATTCAGTTCCCATGTCTGGAGCAGTATTAAATACAATTAATATCAGACTAGATGCTAAAACAATTTTATATATTTTAGAGCATAGTGAGGCAAAAGTTTTAGTTGTAGATAGACAGTTGCATGTTGAAGTGACAAAAGCATTAAGTTCTTTGAATAAAAAAATTACTATTATAGATATTAATGACAAGTATGCAGATCAATCAAAATTGAAAAAAATTGGTGACTTAGAATATGAGGATTTCTTAAATACAGGAGACGAAAATTTTAATTGGAAAATGCCAGATGATGAATGGCAGGCTATTTCACTAAGTTATACATCTGGCACTACAGGAAATCCTAAAGGAGTAGTTTATCATCACAGAGGAGCATATTTAATGTCTACCGGTAGTGCTACTGCATGGAATATGCCGAATGGTCTAAATTTCTTGACTATTGTCCCAATGTTTCATTGTAATGGCTGGTGTTATCCTTGGACGGTTCCAATGTTAAACGGAAGAACAATTTGTTTACGCAACATCGATATTAAAAAAATATTTGAATTAATTGAAAAATACAGTGTTACACATTTTGGAGGAGCTCCAATAGTATTAAATATGATAACAGGTGCTTCTGAAAATGATAGACGAAAATTAAAACAGAAAGTTTATGTCTTAACTGCAGGTGCTCCACCTCCAAGTATAATATTTAAGAAAATGAAACAACTTGGTTTTGAAGTAATGCATGTCTATGGTTTGACTGAAACATATGGTCATGTAACACAATGTGCTTGGAATAATGAATGGAATGAATTGGATGAAGAAAAACAAAACGATATTAAAGCTAGACAAGGTGTAAGATATCCAAATACAGAAGGAATAACAGTAATGAATCCTGAATCAATGAAAGAAGTTCCAAAAGATGGAAAAACAATAGGTGAAATTATGATTAAAGGAAATGTAGTAATGAAAGGATATTTTAAGGATAAAGAAGCAACAGAAAAAGCTATGAAAGATGGTTGGTTCCATACTGGTGACCTAGCAGTAATGCATCCAGATGGATATGTTAAAATTCAAGATAGATCTAAAGATATAATTATATCTGGTGGTGAGAATATATCTTCAATTGAGATTGAAAATACTTTAGCAAAACATCCTTCTGTCTCAATAGCAGCTGTTGTAGCTAAACCAGATGAAAAGTGGGGAGAAGTCCCTTGTGCATTTATAGAAATGGTAAAAGATAAACCAGCGACTGAAAAAGAACTGATAAGTTTTTGTAAAGAAACATTAGCTAATTTTAAAGTGCCAAAGAAAATAGAATTTTGTGATCTCCCGAAAACATCAACTGGAAAAATTCAAAAATTTGAATTAAGAAAAAAAGCTAAAGAATTAAGGTAAGTATATGTCCAAAATATCTATAGATTTATTATGGGAAATTGGTAATGGAAAAATGACCCCAGGAAATTATTCTAATCAGCATGAAATTACTTTTACACCTAAAATTAAAATAACTGGCGACTCAGCACCTGACTGGAGTGGAGATGAATTAAATACTAATCCAGAACAAACTTTAGCAGCCTCCTTAAGCAGCTGTCATATGATGACATTTTTAGCTTTAGCAGCAAAGATGAAATGGCCTATAATTAGCTATAAAGATAATGCGGTAGCAACTTTAGGAAAAAATTCTAAGGGCAAAATGTCAGTTACTAGATTAGAATTAAGTCCCAAAGTTTCATTTTCTGATAAGTTTACTGTTGATCCTAATGAAATAAAAAAAGTTCAAGATAGGGCTCATAGATACTGTTTCATTGCAAACTCATTATCAGATGAAGTAAAAGTTTTAATTAATTAGATTTATATGGATTTTAAAAAAGATAATAAAATTTTGAAAACCTCTATAAGTGAGGATGGAATTTTTTTTCTTACACTTAATGACCCTCATAATCATAATGCTTTATCTGAAGAAATGATGATTAATATTCAGTCAGCACTAGATGAGTCTGTTAACAATAATCAAATAAGAGTAATTATAATTTCAGCCGATGGCCCTACTTTTTCTTCTGGTCATAATTTAAAAGAGTTAACAATAGCTCGTAAGAATCCTGATAAAGGTAAAGAATATTTTCAAAAAGTAATGGGCAAATGTTCTAAATTGATGCAAACAATAGTTAATAATCCAAAACCAGTAATTGCTGAAGTTGCTGGAGTGGCTACAGCTGCAGGATGTCAATTAGTTGCTAGTTGTGATTTAGCTTATGCAAGCAAAAACGCTTCATTTGCAACTCCAGGGGTAAATATTGGTCTGTTTTGCTCAACACCAATGGTAGCTGTATCAAGAAATATATCTAATAAACATTCTATGGAAATGCTTTTAACAGGAGATTTAATATCTGCAGATAAAGCGGAAAAAATTGGTTTAATCAATCAAGCAGTTGACGGCGCCTTGCTAAAAAAAAGAACATTAGAAGCAGCTCAAAAAATTTCAAAAAAATCAGCCATGACTTTAAAAATTGGAAAAGAAGCATTTTATAAGCAAATTGATATGACCTTAAGCGAAGCATATGATTATGCATCCAGTGTTATGGTAGAAAATATGTTAAAACTTGATGCTGAAGAAGGAATAGGCGCTTTCATAGAAAAACGTAAACCTAAGTGGCAAGATAAATAATAATCAATAATTTTTAACGCTAGGAATAAAATTGAATTTTTTAATCAACAGTAATGAAGTTTTCTTAATGGACACCGGATCAGCTTTTGATCCAAAAAAACACTCTATAATATTGTTACACGGTAGTGGTCAATCGCACGTAGTATGGTCGCTAACAACTCAATATCTGTCTGATCAAAATTATAACGTATTTGCCATTGACTTTCCTGGTCATGGGAATTCAGAGGGTGAAAGTTTAAAAACTATTGAAGAAATGGCTACATGGTTAGATAAAGTTATTAATAAAATAGGGATAAAAGATCTTTCTATAGTTGGTCATTCTCAAGGTTGCTTAATAGCCTTAGAATATGCGAACCGATATCCAAAAAATATAAAAAATATTATTTTTGTTGCTGGTTCTTATGAAATTCCAGTGAACAAAAGTCTTATTGATTTAGCTTACTCAGGTGATATTGAGTCTTTAAATCTAATGATGAAATGGGGTTATGGAAAATCTAAACAATTTATTGGAGGAAATCCTTTACAGAAGATTTTAAATTCCTCTAGAGAAATAAGAGAGGTACTAGCTGTAGATTTAATTGCTTGTAATAATTATAAAAATGGAGCAAAAGCTGCAAAAAAGATTAATTGTCCAACTTTTTTTATTTTAGGAGAAGTAGATAAAATGATTAAGATTGAAAAAGGAAAAGAATTTGCTGGATTAATTCCTAATTCGAAAATACATATAATAAAAAATTGTGGACATATGATAATCTTAGAAAATGCTTTTGAAATGAGAGAAAAAATTAATGAATTTTTAAAAAAATGAAAACTTTTATCACAAGATCTAGAAGATTAAGAGGAACTCCTTTTACTTCAAGATTAGAAAAACATGGAGTAAAAAGTTTTACGGTTTACAATCATATGTTATTACCTACAACTTTTTCAACGCCAGAGGAGGAATATAATCATTTAAAAGAGCATGTTCAAATTTGGGATGTATCGGTGCAAAGAGAGATTGAGATTACAGGAGAACACTCTTCTGAATTAGTACAGTTGATGACATGCAGAAATTTGTCAAATTCCAAAGTTGGCAGCTGCTACTATGCCCCCTTAGTAGACTCAAAAGGTGGTTTAATAAATGACCCTTTGATTTATAAATTAAAGGATAATAAATGGAGAGTTTGTATAGCTGACTCAGATGTACTATTGTTTGCAAAAGGAATAGCTTCGGCCAAAAACTTTAAAGTCGATATTTTTGAAGCGAAAATTGACACTTTAGCTATACAAGGACCAAAATCTACAAAAATAATGGAAAAAGTTTTTGGAAAAAAAATTATTGATTTAAAATTTTTTAAATTTGATTATTTTACTTTCAAAGATAAAAAATATTTAATTTCTCGATCAGGATTTTCTAAACAAGGAGGATTTGAAATACATACGGATAACATAGCTGGTGCTTTAGAACTTTATGATTATTTTTTCGAGATTGGCAATGAATTCAATTTAAAACCTGGAACACCTAATCACCCTGAAAGAATAGAAGGAGGCCTATTATCGTATGGAAGTGATATGGATATTTCTGATAACCCTTTTGAATGTGGATTTGATAAATATGTTGATTTAAAATCTGATATAGTTTTCTTTGGAAAAGAAAGTTTAAAAAAAATAAAAGAAAAAGGAATTAGTAGAAAACTCATGGGAGTAAAGATTGAAACAAAGTCAGTAAATGTCTCTCAAAGTATTCCTATGCTAGATTTAAAAAATAATGAAATAGGTCAAGTAAGATCTGCAGCTTATTCTCCTAAATTTAATAAAGTAGTTGGTATTGCGATGGTTAAAAAAGATTTTTGTAACATTTCGGAAAAATTTGAAATAAAATTTAACAATAAAAAAATTTCTGGTGAGATTTGCAATTTACCTATCTTGTAATTATGAAAAAAGCTAAAATTTATATACCTACAAAAACAGCAATGCAATCGGGCAGGGGTAAGTTAAAAAAATGGGTTTTAGAATTCGGAACTAAAGATAGTTCTACGAACCCTCTGATGGGTTGGGAAACTTCAACCGATACACTTGGTGAAGTAATTCTTAAATTTTCATCTAAAGAGAAGGCGATTGAATATGCTAAAGCAAATAATATTTCATATAACGTTATAGAACCAAAAAAGAAAGAATTTGTTATAAAATCATACGCAGACAATTTTCTTAAGGATTAATTATGTGGCGAAGTTTTTTTACAGATAAAAAGTGGTTTTATTGGTCTTATGGAGGTGGAGCTTTTATTTTATTTTTATTGGTTTCTCAAACTTACTTAGATGTCTTATTTAATAGCTGGTACAAAGATTTTTACGATATTTTACAAACTGCTGAAAAAAGAGATATCTCTGAATTCTGGGCATCAATAGAAAAATTTCTTTATATAGCATTACCTTACGTAACTCTTTTTGCATTCACAAATTGGTTTACTAGATTATGGGCATTTAGATGGAGAGAGGCAATTACTTTTTCATATATGCCTTATTGGAGAGCAACAGAAGCAAAAGTGGAAGGCTCATCTCAAAGAATTCAGGAAGACTGTATGAATTTTGCAAAAATAGTTGAATCTATTGGTTTGCAGGTGGTTAAAGCAATAATGACTTTAATAGCCTTTATTCCTATACTTTGGGCACTTTCATCTAACGTTTCAGTACCTTTTTTAAATAACGTTTCTGGATCTTTAGTATGGGTGGCTTTAGTTCTAAGCATCGGTGGGATCATTATAAGTTGGCTAGTTGGAATAAAACTTCCAGGATTAGAATATAACAATCAGAAGGTGGAAGCTGCCTTTAGAAAAGAGTTAGTTTATGGAGAAGATGATAGAAAAAATTATGTTCAAGCTCCCACAATACTTCAGTTATTTACAGGTATTAAATTTAACTATCATAAATTATTTTTGCACTATGGTTATTTTGATCTTTGGGCTATTTGGTATAGACAATTATTTGTAATAGTTCCTTTTTTGATTATGGCTCCAGGTTTATTTACTGCTGCTTTTACATTAGGAGTTATGATGCAAGTTGTAAATGCTTTTGGTGAAGTTAAAGATGCCTTTTCTGTTTTTTTATATAATTGGACAAGAATTACAGAGCTTAGATCAATACATAAACGTCTAATGGAATTTGAAACTGCTATTAATTTTAAAAAGAAGTTGAGAAAACCTAGAAAATCTGATGTAAGAGCTTAATGGAGCTCTATCTCAAAATTGTAGACGTACTATTTCCAGTCTTTTTTGTAATAGGTGTAGGATACTATTTAGGTAAAAAAGACCCAAATTTCGATACTAAATTTATAACTAATTTTGCTGGAAATATTGGAACTCCAGCAATGATTTTTTATACGATTACTACAACTGGAATAACTCTTGAAATATTTGTTGAATACTTCATTTATTCCTTGATTATAATTACTGGTTTTTCATTAGTCGGATTGCTCTCTTTGTTTTTGCTTAAGAAAGATATCGTAAGTGAATTGCCTCCTTTAATCCTGCCTAATACAGGAAATATGGGTGTCCCTATATGTCTTTTTGCTTATGGAACAAGTGGTTTAGGAGTTGCCTCAGCTGTTGCTTCAGTAATAATACTTCTTCATTTTACATTAGGAGTTTTGCTAGCCAAAAAAAGTTTTTCAATAGATATATTAATTAAAAATGTTCCAATTTATGCTATTTTAGCATCAGTAATCTTTTTATATTTTAGGTGGGATGTTCCAGGGTATATTGAAAACACCACTTTTCTTCTGACGTATACAACTATTTTTTTAGTTTTAATGTCTTTGGGAATAGCTTTATCAAGATTTCAGGTTGTTTCTTGGACTAAAGCATCAATTCTAGGGGCTGTTAGAGTAATAATAGGACCCATAATAGGATTAGGTTTAATAAGATATTTAAATTTAGATGGGTTTGCAGCTGGAGTCTTGTTAATTCAATCTGCAATGCCTAGTGCTGTTTTAACTTATCTAGTAGGCTCCATGTACTCAGAGAGGAAAGTTGTAGATAGTGTAGCCAGTGTAATTGTAACTTCTACTGTGATGTCATTAATTACAGTTCCAATTGTTGTATTTTATAGTTTAAAATATTTCCAATAAATACAATGAGTTAGGTAAAGTTAATAATGTAAATTATTAATATATAAGTAAGTAATATTTACTTATATAGGAAAAAAGGTGAAAAAACGTTGATAAATATAGGTAATTTAAGCATCTTTTTAAGTCTGAAAATTAAAAAATTAAGGAATTAAAAGCTAAAACTAGCTAATACCAATACAATTATTAAATAGAGGTCTAAAATAATCAATAATAACAACAGTTTTAGCCGAGTTAAAAGCCGCTAATAGCAATATTTCTGTGAGCATTGCAGTACGGGAATATGCCGTTTAAACGTCCATAGAGCATCTATTTTTTGCAATTTCTTAATATTGAGTACAACTAACTGGTGTATCCAATAAAATAGTAGGTGGAGTAGGGTAGATTAACTAAAACGCCCGTTAAATAACAATTCTAGACGATTATACCTTCTTTTTTTAAGAGTTTTTTCTTAGTTTTAATCCCGCCTTTACCGGAATATCCTCCCAAAGAACCGTCTGATCTGACCACTCTATGACAAGGTATAGTCGGAGCCAAGGGGTTTTTCCCAACTGCATTTGCTACAGCTCTAGCTGATTTAGGCCTATTTATACCTATAGCTACTTGTTTATAGCTCATTACAGAGCCTTTTTTAATAGTTTTTATATAATTCCATACCTTTTTTTGAAATTCAGTTCCTTTAAAACCCTTATTTAATGGGTGATTTGGCTTCATTTAGAATATTTTGCAAACTGTTTAGAACCCTTATTTGGCCCCGCTAATAGCAGTGTCCAAGCCGGTTTGCCTTTAGGAATCTTCAAACTATGCCTATCTGAGGCGTTTCTAAAGCCTATATAGCCAGGACCTCTCCAGAAAGTGCCATTTTCATTGGTTTCCCAGTACCCACCTTTAAGGATAATTGTTATGTACGACCAATAATGATCGTGTAAATCACCCAAATCACTCTTCAAGATCTTATGAAGGAGAATATTGAAAGGGAACCACTTGGGTCTTTTCCGAAAAAGCAAATAGTATCTAATCATGAATGGCTCAGCTTTGTCATAGTCTGGCCAACTGGGCCCACGATCTAAAAGTAATCTTTTTCGACTCTCAAACATGATCTCAATTTAAACACTTGACACTAGAAATCATCTATTATATTACTAACGATAATTAATGGTTATCAATAGTAATAAATTAATGTTATGAAAAATTTAGTAACTGATATTAAAACACTACAAGAAGAAACTTTAAAGAATTTACAAAGTTCAAAGGCAAATAATACTGTCAGAGCCTATAAGTCTGATTTTAAAGATTTTGGTTTATTCTGTGTTAAAAATGGCTTTAAGAGCCTGCCAAGTGATCCAAAAATTATTTCTTTATATTTAACTCACTTGTCAACAAAAGAAGTTAAACTAAGCACAATCAAGCGTAGACTGGTATCTATCGGAGTAATTCATAAAATGAAAGGTCATTATTTAGATACAAAACATCCAATAATCGTTGAGAACTTCTTAGGAATAAAACGAAGAAAAGGATCAATTCAAAAAGGAAAAAAACCTTTATTAATCAATGAATTAAGAAAAATTCTTAATGTCATAGATGAACAAAATTCACCAGATATAAAAAAATTAAGAGATAAATCAATAATATTAATTGGATTTTCAGGAGGTTTTAGAAGACATGAAATCATTTCCTTAGATTATGAAGATTTAGATTTTGTATATGAAGGACTTAAGATAAACGTTAAAAGATCTAAAACAGACCAATTTGGAGAAGGTACAATAAAAGCTTTGCCGTATACAAAGGAAAGCCCCTATTGTCCTGTAACAACTCTAGAGAGATGGCTTAAAATATCAAAAATCAATAAAGGTGCAATATTTAGAAGGTTTGCAAAGGGATCTAACTTATCTAACAATAGATTAACTGATCAATCAGTGGCTATAATAATCAAAAACTATCTAAATAAAGCTGGTATTGATAGTAAAAACTACTCAGGACACAGTTTGAGATCAGGATTTGCTACTACAGCTGCAGAGTCCGGTGTGGAAGAAAGAACTATCATGGCTATGACAGGTCATAAATCTACAGAAATGGTAAGAAGGTATATAAAGGAAGCAAATTTGTTTAAAAATAATGCTTTAAACAAAATTAAAATTTAAAAATTTTTAAGGTAATAATCATTATTAATATTTTTTAAAAGTTTAAAATTTTTTTGATTTAGAAAACTTAGAATCTCATCTCTTAAATGAGGAAAAATTTCAATTTGCATAAAGACATTATTATTTGACAAAAGATTAAGAGCTCCATTCAGAACGTTTAATTCATGTCTTTCTACATCAATCTTAAAAAAAAGTTTTTTATTTGTTAATTCAAATAAATCATCTAACTTAATACAGTTTATCGTTTCATAAAAAATTTTATTAGTGTTATACTTTTTTAATTCCTGGTCATTAATTGTAAGAACTGACGAACCACCCCTCTTATTTTTATCAGTAAACCATAACTTGCGTTGTTCTTTTTTATCAGAACAAGCATAATTATGACAAGAAATTTTAAATTTATTAATTTCGACATTCTTTTTTAATCTAGAAAAATTCAAGTTATTAGGTTCAAAAGCAGCAGTATTTTTAACTAAATGATTAACAACCAAAGAATAATAACCTATATAAGCCCCAACATCGAAAAAGTAATCAAATGAGTCTTCACTTAAAATGTTTAAAACATAATTTATTTGATTTGTTTCATAAAAACCCTTTAAGAAAATTTCTCTGTCGATAGAAGAACCTAGATATAGTAAAATTTTAAAATTCATGATTTGAATTTTTTGGGGAAAATTTAAAACTGAAATAATTCTTAACAATGAAGGAATAACTCTTCTTAATCCATTAAAAGAATATAAATAAATTATAAATTTTCTAAACATTTAATAAAATCCTTTTAAACTTGATTAAAATTTTACTTGTAAAGGGCTTTAAAATTAAAAAATTATATTTAATATTTTCAGGTTTATATTCTCTAAAAGCAATTTTGTTAATTGTATCATCGAAAATGTCAATCACAGGTATATTTAAATATGAAGCAGCTACGCTCATAGTGCCATGAGGTGTTATAACTAAGGATGATTGTTTAATAACATGAAAAAGATCGATGCTTTTAATATTTTCCAAATAATTTACTTCCTTATTAAAAATTAGAGAAAATTTCTTATTAATAGGATTTTCAAAATTGAAAGTCGGATATATCTTTTTGAAGTAATTATTAAATTCAGATTTTTCAATATCACTAGTTAATAAAATTTTGTATTTATTCTCATTTAATATTTTGAACAATTCTTTAAGATGTTCCAAATTCCATTTATTTTTCACATAAATACTTTTTTTAAAATGAAAATGGCAGTACCTATACTGATTAAGAGTTAATAATTCTCTATTATAATCAGGGTTTATATTTATTAGTTGGTTTTTGTATTCATTTTTTGACTTACAAAGTTTGTATATTAAGTTAGATATACTATCACCTTTTTTTTTATAATTTCTGTCATTTATTTCTTTTCTAAAAAGGAAATTTCGTAAATATTTATTTGGCCTAAATTTGCTATCTTCATTTACACAAATTCCATAAAATTTAATTTTTCTTTGGATAAAGGGTAAAAAAAAAAGAAAGTTTTTTGGAGATAAAATATAAATCTTTTCTATTGAGGGATTAAAAATTGTAAACAATAAACTTATTTTGTCTAAGAAACTAATTCTATAATCTAATATTTTGATTTTTATATTTTTTCTATCAAATAAAAAACTAAAACCTTTTGAATATTCAGATAAATATATATTAATTTGATACTCCAAGTGTTCGTTCAATATCTGATTAATGCCTTTTAATGAGTGAAATAAATCACCTACCCTATCATTCTTAAAAATAATTATTTTTTTCATTTTAAAAATATCTCAATCCATTTATCTGCTATGTTTGACCAACCATTCTTAAATCTAGATTTAAACATGTTCATTTTTAAATCTTTTAATAACTTATCATCATTCATAATTTTCAGAGTATAATCCGAAAATTCTTGTGCATTTTTAGCTATAAAGCCATTAACGCCATGACTTACTCTTTCTTTTATAGATCCAGTGCCGTAGGTTACTACCGGAACACACAGTCTTATTGCTTCTTCTACAGTTAATGTAAAAATATCAGACTTATGTCCTAAATATAAAAGCACCCTAGACTCTTTTAATTCTTCAATCATTCTAGATCTGTTACCAATAGTACGTAAAAAAATATTATGTTTTTTATGTATATCTGAGTAATCAATTAAGTTTGGAGTGATATTTAAGCTTAAACTTTTATCTTTGGGAAAAATATACTTCGTCCAAATATTAATTAGTTCATCTAGATTTCTATTTGATCTTATGTTGTAAATCGCAATCTTATTTGGAATTTTATCTATATCTACTTTTTCATTAATAAATGAATTGTCAACTGTGATAGGTATAATAACTTTTCCAAAAGGCGAAGTAATAAAGCTTCTTTTTTTAAACTGATAATCGCATAAAGTTACAATTGTTGGTTTGTATTTATAGGTAGATAATAATTGTTTTTTTCTTAAAAATTTTTCAAATGTTTGATTACTTACTGAAAAGATTGCTTTTTTTGAAGAGTTTATGTTTTTAAATAAATTTGCATTTGAAACAGCTATAGCTAAATTGAAATTTTCTTTAAGAACATTTGATTCAAAATTTATATAATTTACTCCATTTACTTCCAGTTCTTTAAGTGTTTTTGTCACAAAAAAAACATCAATATTCTTTCTAACAAACTCCTCTGCGAGTAATATCAAAGAAGTTTCAGTACCTCTTAAAAAAGTTCCATTAATATCCTTACCAGTAAAAGCTTGATTAGAATTATCAATTATTAATATTTTTTTTTTAATAGTCATTAAAAAATAAATCTCTTCATTTTTTGTATGATAAAAGAGATTGATTAACACTTTTAAATTTTTTTACACCAAGTTTTTTTAAAAAAGTGTTATCTCCAAAAATATCTCTGCCCCTTTTCAAGTCAAAAGATATTTCTTTTTTTACAAATTTTTTGTTTAAAATTTTACAAGCATTAATTAGATTAATTTTTTCTCCACTAGATAGATTGATAGGATTTTCAATTTCTTTTTCTATCAGAAGTTTAATCGATTTAGAAACATCATCTATATGTATGAAATCTCTAAATTGATTAATGTTTTTTATCATTTTTATATTTTTCATTTTAGAAATTATATCTGGTACAAAATAACCTTTTTTTTGCTTAGGACCAGTGATATTAAATATTCTAGCTATTCCAATTTTAAAATTAAATTTTCTTCTATTATTGATTATATAATCTTCAACTTTTTTCTTTGTTTTTCCATAAATATTTTTAGGGACTCTTTTTTTTGTTTCTTTAATTTTTGCCTTAGAATATCCGTAAACGTGTGAGCTTGAAATAAACAAAAAGTAACTAAAATCATTAATTTTTTTCTTATTAACAGTGTTTAAAATTCTTATAGGTGATTTGACATTAACTAAGTTAAGAATTTTTCTAAATTGTTTGCTTTCATTTCTATTAATTGCAGCAAAGTGAATAAAATAATTAAATTTTCGCCTTGATAACCATTTTTTGAATTTTTTAAACTTTTCTATTCTGTGCGGATATTTTGTTATAGAATAAACTTTTTTATATTTCTTGTAAAAATAACTGCCAAGTAGGCCAGATCCACCGGTTATTACAATTTTTTTTTTATATGTCTTTTTCAAAGGCTTTAACCAAATAGTCTAGTCTATTTTAGACAATTCATATTTAATCATATCTTCAATCAATTCATTAGTAGAGATGGAAGGTTTCCATTTTAGATATTTTTTTGCTTTTGAGTAACTTCCTTTCAAGAAGTCAACCTCACTTGGTCTAAAATATTTTGGATCTATGTCTACTATTGTTCTACCTGATTTTCTGTCTATACCTTTTTCCTTTATTCCAGATCCTTTCCAAATTATATCTATAGATAGTTTTTTTGCAGTAGCATTAAGAAAGTTTTTGACAGTATTTTCTTTATTAGTAGCAATAACCCAATCATCAGGTTTTTTGTATTGTAAAATTTTCCACATCGAAAAAGCATAATCTTTTGCATGTCCCCAATCTCTCACTGCGTATAAATTTCCAAGCGTAAGTTTTTTTTGAATCCCCTTTTTTATTCTAGATAGACCTTGAACAATTTTTTTTGTAACAAATGTTGGTCCCCTTCTAGGGGATTCATGGTTAAAAAGAATACCATTACTAGCAAAAATTCCATATGCTTCTCTATAATGCACAGCTGTATGATATGCAAAAACTTTTGAAACTCCATAAACAGATCTAGGGTGAAAAGGAGTAAGTTCATTTAAAGATTTTTTGTTTTTAACCAAACCATACATTTCAGAGCTTGAAGCTTGGTAATATTTTGTTTTTTTTAAATTAAGAATACGAATTGCTTCCAATATTCTTAAAGCACCTAGTGCTGTTATATCAGCTGTATATTCTGGAATATCAAAAGAAACCCTAACATGACTTTGGGCAGCTAAATTATAAATTTCGTCTGGTTTAATCTTGTTAATTATATTTAAGGTGCTTGTTCCATCAGATATATCGCCATAGTGAATAAAAATTCTTTTATTGTTAAAATTTACGCTATCAAATAAATGATCTATTCTTTCTGTATTAGCGCTTGAAGATCTTCTTTTAACACCATGAATAATGTAATTTTTTTTAAGCAATAATTCTGCAAGATAAGATCCATCTTGACCAGTTATACCAAATATTAAAGCAACTTTTTTCTTTAATCTTGCCATAGAAAAGTTCTTTTATTATTTATATTCATTGTTTTGTTAATTATGTATTCTGCCACTAAATCTGAATTAAAATATTTCATATATTTTTCTTTTCCATTTTTAGCAATACTTCTTCTTTTTTTATCATCTCTAGAAATCTTTAATATTTTTTCAGATAAATCACTAACATTTCTATAAAAAACCATTTCATTATCGCTAAAAAAATCTCTATATTGAGTTTTTTCATCTATTAAACAAACCAAACCATTCCCCACTATTTGTGTTATTCTATCACTGCTGTAATATTTGATCGCGTCACCTCTGCTTAAATTTAGACCCATTTTTGCATTACTAATTGTTTTAAAATAATGATCTGCCCAAATAGGTTGGATTTTATCTAGTCCATATATATCAAATTTAGTATCTGGTGTCTTTTTTAATAAATCTTTTATAAATTCTGCTCTATCGTCCATTTTCCCTCTTTTTAAAACACCTCTATGTACACCGTGGCTGAGAGCAAAAAATACGTCAACAGAGCATGATTTTTCAAAATTATTCAAAGTCTCAAATGATTTATCGCTTGGGTTTGGTATATAAAATGATTTGCTTTTATTTGGCAAAAAATTTAAGGCTGAAGGACTTGTAGTTATAAAACTTGAGTCGACACATTCAATTTTATCCAATACTCTTTCTTTGTTTCTATAATAATCTGGCCCATTAGGGTTAAGGGGATCTAAAAACCATTGACCTACTCTTACATTTGGATAATCATCTTTTAGTTCATTTATTTGATCAGGAGAAATAAGATCGGCATGTCCTAAAATGATTAAGTCTGGTTTATAATTATAACAAGTTCTTTTAAGCTTATCATTCAAAATTTTAGAGCCTTTAAAGTCATTTATAGACCTATAGTACTTCTGTATATCTCTGTCACTAAAACCTAATACACTATGACCCATTCTTATAAATCCATTATTTATCCTTCGACCAGTATTAAAAAATAATCTTCCATCTAATCTTTCATTAAAATTGGTAATATGTAAAATTCTAAGTTTAGATTTCTTTTTAGGAATATAAATTTTCTTAACACTTTGAATTTTATCTTGCCTATAATCATCTATATTATTGGCTACAAACTTATGTGTTAAATAAAAATTTTTAATTGATAATTTCTGTAAATTTTTTCTTAAAAAACTATTTTTAATTAATGAGTTTAAGAGTTTTTTTAATTCAACGCTTGATAAGTTCTTTAATATTTTTGCATTTGTTATAGTTTCGGGCAAACCGCCTCGATTAGTTATGATAACTGCACAGCCATTAGCAGAAGCTTCTAAACTTGTTCTCCCAAATGGTTCTTCCCATCTAGAGCAAACAACAGCTATACTTGATTTTTTAAAAATATCTATGACATCGCGATGTTTCTTAAAACCAAGTAGATTTGCATTTTTGTGATTTAATTCTATCTTTTCTCTTTTTTCATCACCAATAATTTGTGCTTGCCAACTTGGATTTTTGTTTAAAACATCCTTTATTGCTTTACAAAAAATATCATAACCTTTAGCTTTATTAAGTTTGCCTACAAAGGTTATCCATTTTTTTTTATTTTTTAATAGAGATAAATTACCCTTTTGAGCTGATTGATAAAAAACAGAGAGTTTATCACTGTTTACAAATTTACTTTCCATTCCCTCCAAAAATCTTTTCTTAGACCAATTACTATTAAAAATTATCTTATAGCAAGTTTTTAAAAGAAATTTTCTATCTTCAATAGACTCAGACCCGTCCATCGACAAAGGATCATTATGAAAATAAAGAGAAATTATTTTTTTCTTAAATTTAGATGATAAGATTTTTACATAAGTGGGTCTATTATGAATTTCAATAATAGATGATTTGTTGTTTTTTTCTATATTTATAAATCTTTTAACATAACCTTTTGTTTGACTAGACAAGATGTTCTTGGTTGTTTTGATATTAATATATTTTATTGGAAATATTTTCTTATAATCTGTATTGCCAAAAACAGTAATATTTTTTTTGAACCTACTTATTTTTGTCGTTTCGTAAACAAATAGTGATACCGCTCCAGGATACTCAGGAGAAAAATTTTCTTTGTAAGGTAATAATATTGAAATTTTCATTTATATTTATTTTTTACTTTATTTCTAAATGTCTTATTTTTCTTTATATAATATTCTCTAGAAATTGCTTTACTTTTTGATTTAAAAACTTCTTTATAAATCAACCTCCATTTTCTTCCCCTAGTAAATTTTGCTCCTTTTCCTGAATTATGAAGGATCAGTCTTTCTTTAATGTCTTTGGTGTATCCTACGTAAGTAACCGGTTTAATGCCTTTAGATTTAAGCATATAAACATAATAGCTCATCTATCCTAATGAAGACCTAAATGAGTATATTTAATATTTAAATAATCTTTGATAGCCATAGAGCCTCCTTCTCTTCCATAGCCAGTTTGTTTAATTCCACCAAATGGCGCCTCTGGCAATGCTACAACGCCTGTATTAACAGCTACAGTGCCTGTTTCCATTAATTCTGAGGCTGTATGAGCTTTTTTAAGATTATTAGTATAAATATAACTAGCTAGTCCAAGAACATTATTATTTGCTCTTTTAATCACTTCATCAAAATCCTTAAAAGATAGAATTGGAACTAATGGCCCAAAAGGCTCTTGATTCATGATCGTAAAATCATCTTTAATGTTATCAAATATTGTAGGTTCATAAAAATATCCCTTGTTAAAACCTGCTGGTTTTTTTCCACCACAAAGAATATTCGCCCCTTCTTTTTTTGTAGTCTCAACTAATGCCTCTAGTTCTTGTAGTCTTTTCTTGGTAGTTAATGGACCTAAGACTGTATCTTTGTCCATTCCATTTCCTATCTTTAATTTTTTTGTCTTTTCAACCATTAATTTTGTAAAATCATTTTTTTTACTTTCATGTATATAGAAACGACTAGGAGAAATACAAACCTGTCCGTTATTTCTAAACTTAGCAGATATTGCCATATCAGTAACTTTATCTAAATTAACGTCATCAAATACTATAAAAGGAGAATGGCCACTTAATTCCATTGTTACTCGTTGAACTTTTTCCGCTGCTTTTTTTAAAATAAGTTTACCCACACGAGTTGATCCAGTAATTGAAACTTTTTTAATTATATCTGAAGATAGGAGTTGGTCTGAAATATATGCAGGATCACCAGATAAAAGATTAACCACACCTTTAGGAAGCCCAGCTTCATTGCAAATATCAACTAATTCCATAACTGATCCTGGTGTTATTATATCTGGTTTTACTATTACGGAGCAGCCTGCAGATAAAGCAGTAGCAATTTTTCTTGATGCTAGAGTGATTGGAAAATTCCAAGGAACAAGTGCTGCAACAACTCCTACAGGTTGATAGTAAACATGTATTCTAGTTTCTGGTGATCTTCCTTGTAAAGTTTCACCATAAATTCGTTTTGCTTCTTCTGAACTCCATTCAAAAATATCTGCTGCACCACTAGCTTCAGCTGATCCCTCATTGATTGGTTTTCCCACTTCTAAGGTTAACCATCTAGACAAAACATCATTTTTTTTTCTAATCAAATCTGAAATTTTTCTTATTATTTTAGATCTCTCCCAAGGTGAAGTGTTTTTCCATATCTTGAAACCCTCTTCTGCCGAATTAAGACAAGAATCGATATCATTTTTATTTGCTTTCGAAGCTTTACCGATTAATTCCTCGGTTGCAGGATTAATTACATCGTAGGTTTCTCCACCCGATGATTTCTGCCATTTGCCATTTATAAATTGACCAAACTTTTCGTACATATTTTTTCTTAAAAATTAGATTATATATAAAATCTTTTCTTTTCAAGTTGGCGGTCCCAAGGGGAATCGAACCCCTCTTTATTAATTAAAATAAGGCTTATTATTAAATGATTTTTGAAAGTTAAGCAAGTACGGACTCGCTGTTGACACTTTACTTCTTCCCTTTTAAAAAAAAACCAGTAGCCTTTGCTGCTTGTCTGTTAATTGGTCTTGGTTTGTAAGAGCTAGCTTTCAAAATTTGAAAACCTCCTTTTACTTGAGCAGGTTTCATTTTTTTTTCTACATAAAATCCTGACGCCTGACGTCTTTTTTTATTCTGAGGTATAGTAGTGTAGTCTTTAATATTTTTTGTTGAAAAGATTTTGTTCGAATTATTTTGAAAAGCTTTAATTCTTAGTTTAGTTACATAAATTTTTTCTTCTAGTGGTGTAATAATTTGATTAATTTCTTTTTTGTGTCTTCTTTCTAGTTTTAATTTTTCTTTTATAATTTTCTTTTTTAAAATTTTTAATTCTCTTTGCAGTTCAATTAATGACATTTATTTATCCTTTTTTTTATTAAAAGCTTTGAAACCTAAATAGCCAATTACAGCTCCAATAGGAGCGAGGATCCATCCACCGTTAACAGCAATCATTACACCAGCTAGTTTACCTGCAACACCTAAAGAACCACCTGCAACTGCTCCTATTGCTGCTCCAGCTCCAGCACCAACCACAGGTTTTGTAATTGTTTTTTCAGCCAACTGAACAGGTGTGCTTGATTTAAGATTTTCAAGTTTTTCTTTAGCAGCTCTTATTTTTTCTAATCTTTCTTGTTCTTCTTTATTTATTTTTTCGATACGTTCCTGTTCAATCTTTTTTAATTTATTGTGAATTGAAAAGATTACAATGAAGGCAACGATTATTAATATGGCAGGTCTTACTAATAAAAAATTAACTCCAAAAATATCATTTGGAAATCTTTCTTTAAATTCTAAATAATTAAAATATTCATAAGGAATATAAAAAATTGAAATTACAATTAACAAAGGAACAGTGGTAATCAAAAAATTTGATTTTACAAAACTCGTTAACTGACCGAAAAATAATTTTGCTGTAAAAAATTTTATTATTCCTTTAATCATTTATTCTAAAGACCATATAGATTTTGCCCATTTACATCCTTTATAAAACTTGGTGCAACCAATAAAATAATTATTATTCTTACCTGACCAAAGGACAATAGCCAAGCTGAAGCATTTTAAACAACGTGTATATTTTGTTGGAGTATCAATTAAATGTCCTCCATGTTTTTCTACGATCTCTTTAATCCACCAAGTGAATGTTTTAAATCCTGAAATATATTCATCTTCTGAAATTTGATTATTTTGAAATTTTTTGTAAAGGAAAATACATGAATTTTTTTTTTGATAAAGTTCTTTAATTTTTACTCTTTTAATTTGATTAATTTCCTCAATTTTATTTTTTTGTATTTTCTCTTCTAATACTTCAATTTTATCTTTTGTTGTTTCGACACATTTAGCACTACAGAGATTTGTGTCAGGCAAAATTTTTAATCTTGCTTCAGGAATTTCTTTGTCGCAAACAACACATGTATTCATAATAATCCTGACGTACTGGTGACACAGTAAAAGAAAATTTTACAATTTTCTAGCTAAGTTTAATAAAGGTTTTAGATGATTTTGGCGGTCCCAAGGGGAATCGAACCCCTCTTTGTTGGATGAAAACCAACTGTCCTAACCGATAGACGATGGGACCGTATTTTTGTTGTTCTTATTAACAGATATGTCGTCGATAATAAACTCTACATTTTTTTGACCCTTCCATTCATTTAAGGACAATTTGCCAGCTATATTGAATGTCTTATTATTTTTTTTAAGCAAATAAGCTCCTAGTTCACTATCAGTAGCATTAAAGGCTATTGTTTTAAGGCTAGTACCTTCTGGGCCAATTAAAACAGATTTAATATGTTTATCTCCTACAATTTTGCTATTCATAGGTTTTAAATCCTCAACAATAAATTTAGGCTCTGGGTTGCCAGATCCAAATGGAGATAATACATTAACTTTATCGTAAAATTCTAAATTAATTGCTGATGGAGCAATCTTGCTGTCTAGAAACAATGGTTTTTTTTCAGATAAACTTTCATTAATTTTTTTAAACTTACGAAATATAAATTGTTTAAACTTTTCTATATTAGAAATATTTATTGAGAATCCTCCTGCCATTTTGTGGCCTCCACCTTTCAACAAAATTTTTTCTTGAGTTGCAGCAATAATTGCAGACCCAATATCAAATCCAATAATAGATCTAGCCGATGCTTTACCCACATTTCCATTTATTGAAATGATGATAGTTGGTTTATTAAATTTATCTTTTAATCTTGCGGCTACAATACCGATTATTCCTTCATGCCAGTTTTTGCCTTCTAAAATTAAAACTGGATCTTTTAAATTAACTTGTGATTTTACTAAGATTTTCTCTACAAGATCTTTTTCTAACATTTTTCTTTCATTATTATACTGATTTAATTCTGTAGCTAATCTATAAACTTCTTTAGGATTAGAATTTAACAATAGATTTGCACCATGAGAACATTTTCCAACTCTTCCTCCAGCATTGATTCTAGGGCCTAAAATATATCCTAAATGATAAATTGATGGATTAACTTCAATTTTGCAAATATCCAATAAAGTTTTTAAGCCTAAATTTTTTTTGGCTTTTAAAATTTTTAATCCTTGCTTTACAATAGCTCTATTCAAGCCAATTAAAGGTACCACATCACAAACTGTTCCCAGAGAAACTAAATCTAAATAATTAATTAAATTTGGTTCCCCTATTAAGTTTTTATTAAACCAATCATCTAGTCTTAAATGCTTGTTTATAGAAACTAAAAACATAAATGCTACACCTGCAGCGCATAAATATTGAAGATTAGATTTATCATCGATTCTATTTGGATTGATCACAGAATAAGCATTTGGTAAATTAATCTCAGATTGATGGTGATCCAAAACAATAACATCTATGTTCATTTTTTTAGCATAATCTATAGCCTCAAATGAAAGTGTCCCACAATCAACTGTAAAAATTATTTTAACATTATTTTCAATTAGTTGTTTGAAAGCTTTTATAGATGGACCATAACCTTCTGTTTTTCTATCAGGTATGTATATTTCATAATTTAATTTTAATTCATCAAAATATCTTCCAAGCAATGCAGTTGATGTAGCTCCATCCACATCGTAGTCACCGAAAACACCTATTTTTTCTTTACTACTAATGGCTTTTAAAGTCCTTAATGAAGATTTTTCCATATCCAGTAAAGTATTAGGATTTGGTAAAAAATTTTTTATTGAAGGATTTAAAAAACTATTAATATCCTCTTTTTTTATATTTCTTAATACAAGTAATTTTGCAGTGATTTCATCTAAAGAAAAATTATCTTTTAAATAAATTATTTTTTCTTGATCAAATTCTTTTAAAATCCAATTTTTTCCAGTAACTGATACTGAATTCATTTTTTATGTTTATTTTTAAATAAAGTATTAATATTTCCATGTTTATGTAAAGCTATCGTGTTGGTTTCATAGAATTCATTCTGATCATTTACTCCATTTCCTAAATCACCACTTGTAATAGCAGTAGCACAAAACATAACATCACCTTTTATCATATCGTCAATATTATATTTCTTTTTTAAATTAGTTATTCCCATTTTTTTTGCTCTGATAGACTCTTCGGAGTTTAACACAAGTCTTGTTTGTATTTGAGCTCCGTAACAACTCAATGCCGCGGCAGCTAGAACACCTTCTGGGCCACCTCCTATACCCATATACATATCAACAGGAGAATTTTTATCTACTATGTACATTATTCCTGAAACATCGCCGTCAGTAATTAGCTTTAAGCTTACATTCATTTTCTTTAATGATGATATTATTTGATTATGCCTTGGCCTATCTAAAACACATACAGTTAATTTGTTAGGCGTTGTGCTTTTAGCTTCTGCTAAAAGAGATACATTTTTTTCTACGCTATTATCTAGATCTACTAAATTCTTCGGTAAATTTGCTCCTATAGCTATCTTTTCCATATATGTGTCAGGTGCAAAAAATAAATTATTTTCTTCAGAAGCAGCAAGAACAGAAAATGAATTTGGTAAATTTTTTGCAACAAAGTTTGTTCCTTCTAATGGGTCAACAGCTATATCAAGTTTTTGACCTTTTTTAGTTCCAACTTTTTCGCCAATAAAAAGCATTGGAGCTTCATCCATTTCACCCTCACCAATAACAATTTTACCATCCATATCAATTTTATTAAATTCTCTTCTCATATTATCAACTGCTGCTTGATCAGCTGAGATTTTATCATTTTTACCAATAAACTTAGATGCACCATAAGCAGCTTTTTCAGTAGCATTAACAAATAATTTTAAATACTCTGGCTTAATGGACATCAATTAGTTCCAATTCTAATCAATTTAGGTTTTTTAATTATATAAGGTTTTTTTTCAGTTTGTTTTATAATTTTATTTAAAAATTTATCTTTACAATTATGTGTGATTATTATTATTGAAGAAAATTTTTTTGATTTATTTGGATTTTGTATTAATCTTTTAATTGAAACTTTATTTTTAGAAAATATTTTTGTTATATTTGATAAGACTCCTGGTTTATCTAAAACTTCAAACCTTAAATATGCTGAAAAAGATCTCTCCGATATACTTTGATATTTCAATTTTTTTCTTTCTTTACTTGAAATAGAAAATGGAAATTTAACATTTCCTCTTAAAATAGATGAAATATCAGATATTAATGCAGAGGTAGTTGCTTCTGGGCCTGCTCCCTCTCCTTGAATTACATTTTGGCCAACAGGTTTTCCATCAATTATAACAGCATTTAAAACACCATCAATGCTTGCAATATAGGAGCTCTTATTAATTAAAGTTGGATGAACTCTTTGATAAATCTTGTTATTAATAATTTCGGATACGCCTAACAATTTTATTTTGTATCCAAGTCTATTAGCATTATCTATATCCAATTTGTCTATAAAACGAATTCCTTCTACATGAATATTATCGTCAATAAATGAATTAAAGCATAGAGAAGATAGAATTTTTAATTTTGCAGCTACATCATCGCCATTTAAATCAGCTAAAGGATTTGACTCAGCGTAGCCTAGTTTTTTTGCATCTGTTAAAACATCATCAAAATTTCTTTTTTCTTTATCCATTGTTGAAAGTATATAATTAGAAGTGCCATTAAAAATCCCATAAACTCTATTAATTTTATTTGCTATTAAACCTTCTTTTAATGATCTTATAATAGGAACGCCTCCACAAACAGCGGCTTCAAATTCTAAATTAACTTTATTTTGTTCTGCAATTTTTGATAATTGATCACCATATTTTGCTATTAAAGCCTTATTAGCAGTTACAACATGTTTTTTATTTTTTAAGGCATTGAAAACGAGTTTTTTTGCTGCTCCTTCTGCGCCCCCGATTAACTCAACAATTATATCTACATTTTTAGATTTTGTTGCATCTAAATAGTTTTTAAGCCAATTTTTTTTATTTATCTTTATATTTCTTTTTTTACTTCTATTTTTTGCCGATACAAAAATAATATTAGGTACGCAATTATTCTTTTTTGATAATATATCTTTATTAGTTTTTAAATATTTATAAAGATAACTACCAATATTACCTAAGCCAATAATAGCTATGTTGAGTTTTTTATTTATCATTAATTTTCTCTAGTTGTAATATCGGGAAATTTTCTTTTTTTACCCTGTTTAACTAAATATTTAGATATTTCATCAATACTACATTTCTCTAGTATAGTACAAATATCAGTTATTTTTTTATTAGTGTTATTAACAACTTTATTTGTTTTTATAACACTATCCTGAGGTTTTTTCTTTTTTTTCACCTCTTTTAATTTTGCTTGCTTTGTTATTTTTGTATCTTTTAATTTTTTCTTTTTTCTAATCTCAGCTTTTTTTCTTTTAATTTCTGAATTTGACAATTCCTTTAATTTTTTACTAGTTTGTTTTTTATTTAAAATACTAACCTCTTTCTTTCCACTAGAATTGGAGTTTAAATTTAATTCAACAAGATTGTCTTCCTTTGATCTCTTTTTATCTATAATTTTAACTTCTAGTGTAAGATTTTCTTCAAAATATTGTTCTGCTTCTGCTTTATTTACGCAAACATGATCTCCACAAATTAGAACAGTTTTAGGTTTATTACACCCATACATTGATAAAACTAAAAAAAAAAATAATAATTTTTTCATTTTAAACCAAGACTTTCAGGAAATTTAAAAATTAGATTCATATTTTGAATTGCTTGCCCAGAAGCCCCTTTAATTAAGTTATCAATTGCAGAAAAAATAACTATTTTATTTTTAATTCTAGTATTGCAAATAGAAATTTCACAATTATTTGTATTTATCACATTTCCTGAACCAAGTTCTGAATTTAATTTTAATATTTTTATGAATTTATCTTTTTTATAATATTTGATTAATTCATTTCTTAATTTTTTAGAGGATGATCCTTTTTTTAACTCAGCATATATAGAAGTTAAAATACCTCTAAATGTTGGGAGTATATGTGGATTAAAACTAAAATTAATATTTGTTTTTGTATATTTTTTAAATTCTTGATCAATTTCAGCAATATGTCTGTGGTACTTAGTGCTATAGGCGTAAGTTGAAGCATATAGATTTTTATGTTTAAATTTTTTTTCTAAATTTTTACCTGCTCCTGAATAACCAGATTTTGAGTCTATAGTTAAATTATTAGTGTTAATTAATTTTTTTTTAATCAATGGAATTAAAGGAATTTGTATTGAAGTTGGATAGCAACCGGGATTTGCTATAACTCTATATTTATTAATATCATTTTTAACGAATTCCGAGATTGAATAAATTGAATCTTTTATAAGTTTTACTGCACCGTGTTCTTTATTATAGTTTTTTCTGTATTCCTTTGAATTAGTAATCCTAAAGTCTGCTGATAAATCTATAAATTTTACATTTTTATTTTGATAATAAATTTTCTTTACAAGTTTATGCGCCTCTCCATTTGGTAAAGATAGAAAGGCTATATCAATTTTTGACCAAACTATTTTATTTACAGAGGATATTCTTGGTAATTTTTTTTTAATTCTTTTGTCGAAAAAAGAAATTTTTTTACCTAAATTTTTTGTAGCACATAAACTTATAATATTTGCTTTTGGATGTTTAGAAAGTAATAAAACTAAATCTAATCCTGTATATCCAGTAGCTCCTATTACAGCTATATTAATCTTTTTTTTAGGCATCTGATCTTATAACACCGTCTAGTTAATTGTTAAATTTAAATGATTATCTTTTAGAGAATTGGAAACTTCTTCTGGCTTTTCTATGCCCGTATTTCTTTCTCTCAACAACTCGTGAGTCACGGGTGGTTAATTTATCTTTTTTTAGATTCTTTTTTAAGATTTCATCATGAGAGATAAGAGCTTTTGATATTCCTAAAATTATTGCACCTGCTTGACCAGATAACCCCCCACCTTTAACAGAACATCTAACATCATAACTTGTTCTTACTTCTGATATTTCTAAAGGTCTTGTAACAATAATTTGATGAACAGGTCTTTTAAAATAATCATTCATTTTGATTCCATTTACATAAATATTACCGGAACCCTTTTTAACCCAAACTTTAGCTATAGATCTTTTTCTTCTACCAGTTGCATATTTACTATCTTTAAAATCAAGTTTTAATTTTTTTGGTTTCGTGTTTGAAGTACTTAAATTTTCCATTAACTTTTAACCAGATTTCTTTTGTTTAATTTTTTAAAATCCACAACTTTTGGTTTTTGAATATCATGAGGATGATTTTCGCCATTATATATTTTTAATTTTGTTAATTGTTTTTTTGCTAAAGGCCCACCAGGAAGCATTCTTTTAACAGCTAATTTTAAAATTTCTTGAGTTTTATTTCTCTCTTTTAATATTGATGGAGTTGTTTCTTTTATTCCTCCAGGATGACCGGTATGCTTAAAATATTTTTTATTTTGAAATTTTTTTCCAGTAAATTTAATTTTATCTATATTAGTAACTACAACAAAATCACCGTTATCAATGTGTGGGTTGAATGTAGGTTTATTTTTTCCTCTTAAAACTTTAGAAATATAAGATGCAAGCCTTCCTACTGCAGCATTTTCAGCATTTATAATATACCAGTCTTTTTTAATTTCTTTTTTTTTAATAAAAGGTGTCATTTTAATAGAGCGATAAATACTCAGAAAAATTCACAAAGTCAATTAATTAATGGATTTAAAATAAAAGTTTAATGAAAAAATTATTAAGAAGATGCTAGAAATTTGGTGCATAGAAGCTATAGCTATGTGCAAGTTACTAATTAAAGCTAAAACCCCTAATATTATTTGTATAAAGATAAATCCTAATAAATAGGAATAAGATTTGTATAAATGTATCATTTTTAATTGTTTTATCTTAAAGCCTATATAAATAATGATGATTAAAATAAGATAAGCTATATTTCTATGGATAAATTGAACAACGCTCCTGTCGTTTAAATCTAAAAAATTTCTATAGTCCTTAAAATTAACATCGCTAGGAAAATATGATTCATTCATAAGAGGCCAAGTTTGATATATTTTTCCGGCATCTAAACCCGAAACGAAAGCACCAAATATTATCTGTAAAAAAATTAAAAAAATAAAAAATTTTATTGATTTAAAACTTGAGTCATTAACTAAAAAATTTTTATTAGCACTGTTTTTTAAATTTAGATAATACCAAATTAAGCAAGATAAAATCAAAAAAGCTATAAATAAATGAGCAGATAATCTAAAATGACTAACATCTATTCTATCAACTAAACCACTTGAAACCATATACCAGCCTATGAAACCTTGAAAGCAAACTAAAAGAAAAACTAAATATAAACTAATTAATCTATTAATATTTATTTTAAATGAGAAAAAAATTAGAGGGATAAGTATAGATAAACCAATTAATCTACCTAAAAATCTATGTATCCATTCCCACCAAAATATTATTTTGAATTCTTTCATAGTCATTGAATAATTTTGTAGTTTAAATTCTGGTATTTCTTTATATAGATTAAAATAATAAATCCATTCAGCCTCTGAATAAGGAGGAAATATCCCAGAGAAAAGTTCCCACTGAGTAATAGAAAGACCTGAGTCAGTTAATCTAGTTAAGCCGCCTACTATTATTATTAATGCGATCATTAAAATTAATGTAATTATCCAAGATATAAAGATCTTTTCGTAATTTCTATTAAAAATAATATTCATAAACAAAGTATATAATTAAATAAAAAAATGAATATAATATTATTGTCGCTATGAAAAATAAGAAGATCAGTATAATTAGAAAAAAATTAGATAAACTAGATCTAAAGATGCTTTCTATTATTAAAAAAAGAAGTTCTTTAGTTAATAAGATACTAGAACAAAAACAATTTAAAAATCAAATTGTAGATAATAAAAGAATTAGGATAATTTTAAGCAAGATTAAAAAAGAATCTAAAAGGAAAAGAATAGATCCTAGAATAACAAATACAATTTGGAAAAGTATGATCAAAGCTTTTATTAATTACGAATTTAGAAATTTTAAAAAAAAATAACTATTTACTGTGTGGGGGGAGTTTTTTCTCAACAAAAAACTCATGTTTTCTGGTATTAGGGTTATACTTCTTTAATTTTAATTTTTCTTTTACTTTTTCACCTTTAGTTGGTTTCTTTGCGTAATAAATAAATTTACTGTCAGGATTGCTCTCAGGCACCATTCTAACTTTGATATGTGTTTTCTTTGCCATCTTTATTTTTTAAGTCTTTTAATTTTTTCTAAAATTGTTTTACTTTTCACTTTTAAATTTTCTTTTAGATAATCAGCTTTTAAACTATATGAATTATAATCGTCAAGACTATTTATATTAGATTTAAGTATATTTTTTACTCCGTTTATTGTCATACCCTTGTCTTTTAATAAGAACTTAATCAACTTGATGATGTTTATTTGTTTTTCTGAATAATAACGTCTTTTGTTTAAAATAATTGGCTTAATTTCTTTAAATTCTTTTTCCCAATATCTCAGAATATAATTAGATGGTTTTTTTGTTTTATGATTGACTAAATTTAACAAACTAGCTAATTGAGATATATTAATTAATTTAACCATTAAAGGTCTTTAATTTTAACATTAAGTTTTTTGGAAGCTATAAAGCTTATAGACTTTCTTGCATTTATATTATAAATTTTTTTATTTTTAGGATTGCGTCCTATTCTTTCATTTTTACTAATAATTTTAAATGATGCAAAATTTTTAATACTTATTTCCTTATTTTTTATCAAATCCTTTAATATATAAATAAAATCATCGGTAATCTGTTCGGTGTACAATTTTGACAATCCTGTCTTTAAATTAATTTTTTTAGATATGTCTTTTTTTGTTAAACTTTTTTTTTTAATTTCTTCCATTTAAATGATCTAAATTACTTTTGATCTGAACCATTAAATTACCTTTAATAATCTTATAGCATAAGTCAATTGAGTAATAGAATCCAACTTCGCTGGTTGACCCATGACTTTTAACTACAGGTCCATTTAAACCTAAAAAAATTGCACCATTATACTTATTTGGATCTAACTTTGATTTAAATTTTTTAAGCGAAAAATAAGAAAAAATTAATGATAATTTTGAAAATATATTTTCTGTTAAAGATTTTTTTAGACTATCTACAACAAATTTAGCTGTTCCTTCAGCTGTTTTGAGAGCAACATTCCCAGTAAATCCATCTGTAACAATTACATTGCTTTCGCCGTCCATTAAATTATTACCTTCGATATATCCATTAAATATAAAATTCTTATCATTACTTAGGCTTTTTAGTTTAGCATGTGTTTTTTTTAATACTTCAGTTCCTTTTATTTCTTCCGAGCCAATGTTTAAAAGAGAAACGTAAGGTTTTTGATTTGGAAAAATTGATTTAAATAAAGCAGCTCCCATTTCTGAAAAATCAACTAAATTATTTTCATCGCATTCTATATTAGCCCCTAGATCCAAAACTACACTCATACCTTTTTTACTTGGCCATAAACCCGCTAAAGCTGGTCTACTTACTTTACTCATCATTTTTAAAATCATTTTAGAAATTACAAAAAGAACTCCCGTATTTCCTGCAGATAAGCTAATATCAGCGTCACCTTCGATCTGTGCGTTTATAGAATTCCACATGCTTGTATTCTTAGAATTTTTTATTGCTGTCAAAGGAGTTTCTTCATCAGATACAACTGAGTCCGAATGAATAACTTTAACTAAATTATCTGATATACCTAACCTTGAAAGTTCTTTATTTAAAATTATTTTATTTCCATATAAATGAATAATAAAATCATCTTTAGTTTTATTTTTATTTAAAAAAATATTTAATCCTTCGATATTTTTTTTTGGTGCATTCTCACCACCCATTGCATCAATAGCAATAGTAATTTTTTTTTTCATTTTAAATGATTAAATATCTAAAATCTTTTTTCCGTTATAATAACCGGACTTTAAATCTACGTGATGAGATAACTTGTACTCACCACTTTTTTTATCCTCAATAATGTTTACTGAAGAAAGTCTATGGTGAGACCTTCTCATCTTTTTTTTCGATACTGATGTTTTTCTTTTTGGTACAGCCATTTTTAAACCTTAAAATTTAAGGCATCTTTTATCATGGTTTCAGGATGTAATTCAAAACAAAAATCATAAAAATTAATGAAATATTCATTAAAAAGCTGATATTTTTTGGAGTTCGAATCATCTAATTGAGGAAAATACTTTATAATCAAATTTTTGTTTATTATTAGTTTATCATCAGATTTGTTTATCTTTAATAAAATATCGTAAAAAATCTTATTGAGATTTTTCATTTTTTTATTAACAGCCACATCGCCTAAACCTAATTCACGCAAATTATTTTCTATAGCATTAAATAAATCATCATATGAATCTTGAGGAAAATTGATTTTATTTCTTTTATAGATTATTAGGAATAATGAAAAATGTATAAACATAAGGTAAATTCTTGTTTCAAAGGTGTCTTTTAAATTGATTTTGTTATAAAAATACAAATTTCGAGACAAACTCAATAATGTGTTGTAAAGATCTAAATTATGGTTTTTAGTTTTAAATATCATTATAAAAATATTCTTTTCTTTATATTTTTTATTTTATTAGGCTGTCAATTACAAGAGCCAGCAAAAAATCATGGAATTCTATTCCTAGATAATAGATCAGACAAATTAACTATAAATAAATCAAATAAAAATGATGTGATAAAGATATTAGGTCATCCTCATGCAAAAACCTTTGATGAAGATGATGTTTGGATTTACATAGAAAGAACTTTGTCTAAAGGAAAATATCATAACTTAGGACGTCATAAACTTAAAACAAATAATACGTTAATTCTGAATTTTGACAAATATGGAGTGCTAAAATCTAAAGATTTTTATGATAAAAACGATATTAATAAAATTAAATTTTCCAAAAAAACAACAACAAATGATTTAAGAAAAAGTAGTTTTGTCGAAAACTTTTTACAAAGTGTTAAGAGTAAAATGTACGGTAAAAAATAAATTAGTGAGCAATTACAGCCAGCAGTAATAATGCTACAATATTAGTAATTTTTATCATCGGATTAACTGCAGGACCAGCCGTATCTTTGTAAGGATCGCCAACAGTGTCACCTGTAACTGCAGATTTATGAGCTTCAGAACCTTTACCGCCATAATTTCCATCTTCAATGTATTTTTTAGCATTATCCCAAGCCCCACCTCCTGCAGTCATTGAAACAGCCACGAACAATCCAGTTATTATAACTCCTAATAACATAGCACCTAAAGAAGAGAGAGCAGCTTCAAGACCACCTATTTGTAAAATTATAAAATATAAAATAATCGGTGATAAAACTGGTAATAAAGACGGTATAATCATTTCTTTAATTGCAGCTCTTGTAAGTAAATCAACTAATCTTCCATAGTCGGGCTTTCTTTTGCCTTTCATAATTCCAGGTATTTTTTTAAATTGCCTTCTAACTTCAATTACCACCGCGCCTCCTGCTCGACCTACTGCTTGCATTCCCATAGAACCAAATAAATATGGCAACATACCTCCAATTAATAATCCAGCTACTACAAATGGATTAGATAAATCGAATGTTACATTTACACCTTCTAAAGCTGAATTTTTAACTTTAGAGAAATATTTGATGTCTTCAGTATAAGCCGCAAATAAAACTAGAGCACCTAGCCCAGCTGATCCTATTGCATAGCCTTTAGTTACAGCTTTAGTTGTATTGCCTACGGCATCGAGTGCATCTGTAGTTTTTCTAACATTTTTTGGAAGCTTAGACATTTCAGCTATTCCTCCAGCATTATCTGTGACTGGGCCATAAGCATCTAAAGCAACAACCATTCCTGTTAAAGCTAGCATTGCTGTTACAGCTATCGCAATTCCAAAAAGTCCAGCTAAACTATTTGTATATAAAATTCCCGCAACTATAATCAAAGCTGGTATTGCTGTCGCTTCCATAGAAACAGCTAAACCTTGTATAACATTTGTTCCGTGACCAGTTGTTGATGATTTTGCTACAGATTTGACTGGCCTATAATTAGTACCAGTATAATATTCAGTAACCCAAATTAATAAACCTGTAATTATAAATCCAACTACTCCGCAAATATAAAGATCTAAACCAGAAAAAATTGCCCCTGCATTATTATTATAAGTACTTTTTAATCCAACAATAGCTTCTGTAACTGGGTATAAAACCAACAATGATGTAACTGCTGTTACTATAAATCCTTTATAAAGCGCTCCCATGATATTTTTATTTTTACCTAATTTAACAAACCATGTGCCAACTATTGAAGTAATTATACATGCTCCGCCTATAGCTAAAGGATAAATCATTAAATTATAATCCTGAGGTGAAAATATTGATGCTAAAACCATAGTAGCAACGATTGTTACAGCATATGTTTCGAATAAATCTGCAGCCATTCCTGCGCAGTCACCAACATTATCCCCAACGTTGTCAGCTATAACAGCTGGATTTCTTGGATCATCTTCTGGAATGCCGGCCTCCACTTTACCAACTAAATCAGCCCCAACATCAGCTCCTTTAGTAAATATACCACCGCCCAATCTAGCAAAAATTGAAATCAACGATGCTCCAAAGCCTAATGCGACTAAAGCATTAATGATTTCTCTGCTATCTACTTCCAATTCAATCAATATTATATAATAAATTGTAATAGCTAATAATGCCAATCCAGCAACTAACAAACCTGTTATTGCGCCTGATTTAAAAGCAATTGTTAAACCGGCTTGTAAACTTTTTCTGGATGCTTCTGCAGTTCTTACGTTAGCTTTAACAGAAATAAGCATGCCAACATATCCAGCAACTCCAGACAAAAATGCTCCAATAAAATAACCTAAGCCTACAAGATAATTAAAAAAATAGGTTACGATTGCTAATACTATAACGCCTACAACTGCTATGGTTTTGTATTGACGGTTTAGATATGCCTTTGCACCCACCTGTATTGCTTCAGCTATTTCTTGCATTCTATTATTCCCTGGACTTGATGAAAGAATTTGACCTGATAATAGATAGCTATAAGCTACAGCGAGAATTCCTGTGAATGATATTAAGTATAGTAATTCTAAATAATTATTCATTTATATGAGGGATAAATGCCAAAAATATTTAAAAAAGGCAAGTTAAACTTATCCCTTATTAGTGGTAAAATGTCAGTTAATCACTCTTTTCTAATAAATTTTGATAACTTATCTAAAATAGCATTCAGATAACTTATTTGAGACTTTTCCAAAAAGAATTCAGAAGCCTTAACGTACTCACTAATAACAACATTTTTTGGCGTGTTATGTTTGAAAATGAGTTCAAAAACTGCAGAAAATAATATGATTTTTAATAATTTATCTGTTTTCTCCAGATTAATATCTTTGTCTAAGTGTTTAACAATAGTTTCTTCGATAAGATCTTTTCTTTCTAGAGTTCCTTCAGTAACATCTTTAATAAATTTTTTATATTGGTTTTTTGAATAGATAATTTGCTCATCAGGATTCATTAAATGACCATATATTTTTTGAATGACTCGAATTCTTGGACTAGAGTTTATTTTATTATTCTGTGAAATCATCTAAAAAATTTCTAATCAGTAATATTTGTTTGGTTTCAAAACATTAAGGACTGCTTTTGTGGCTTCATCACCTTTAATGTTTCTTTCATCAGCTTGTTTATTATTTAAGCAAGTTAAAACTGCATTACCAATTGGCTTTTTGTATGTTATAGCTATTTCCATTAGACCGTTTGTTATAGCTTGAGAAATTAAAGTAAAATTAGGAGTTTCACCTTTAATTATAATACCTAGGGCAATAAAACCATCAAACTTATTTATATTTCTTGAAATAGTGACAGGTATTTCAAAAGCGCCATTAACTAATATCTCCTTGAAACTTATTTTTTCTTGTTGCAAAATTGAAATTGCAGATTTAGACAAGTGAGACGTGTCATTATATCTTGATCTAACAATTAGAATTTTAGGTTTTTTTTTCATTTAATAATTTCCTGCTTTGATATTTTTATACCATAACCCTTAAGTGCAATAATACGTTTTGTTGTTCTAGAAACTAATATCATCTTTTTTATTTTTAATTCTTTAATTATTTGGGCTCCAATACCATAATATCTCAATATTTTGTTATTTTCTGAAGGTGCAGGTTGGAGATTACTTCCTTTGATTAAAATTAGAGCAAAATTATTGAATTTATTAAGGTGTTTTAGAGAGCTTTTAAAAATATCTTTATTAAAGTTAAAGAAACTGTTTAGAACGTTAGTAGATATTACTCTTACTCTAGAAGCTTTATTTTTATTAAATTTACCTTTTGTAATAGAGTAATGCTCTGATCCGTCTAGTTTATTTTTAAAAGTTTTTAAATCAAACTTTCCAAATTTCTTAATTTTTATTTTTTTGTTTGAGATACATTTAATTAGTTTTTCATTTCTAAGTCTGTATGAAATTAAATCTTCAATTTTTGCAATTTTTAGTCTATGTTTTTTTGCAAAAATAATTAAATTTTTATAACGAGCCATTGTTCCATCCTCATTCATAACTTCACAAATAACAGCGCTAGGATTTAATTTAGCTAATTTAGAGATATCCACTGATGCTTCGGTGTGGCCTGCTCTTTCAAGAACACCTCCATCCTTAGCAACTAGAGGAAATACATGGCCAGGAGAAACTATGCTATTTCTATTTGAGTTTGGTTTAATAGCAACTTTAATTGTTTTTGCTCGATCATGTGCTGAAATACCAGTTGTAACACCTTTTTTTGCTTCTATAGAAATTGTAAAGGCAGTTTGAGTTCTAGATTTATTAATTGAGGACATTAAAGGTAAATTTAACTTTTTAACTTTTTTTGAAGTAAGAGCTAGACAAATTAAACCTCTTCCATGTTTAGCCATAAAATTAATATTATTTGAATTACATTTTGAACCAGGAATTACCAAGTCACCTTCATTCTCTCTATCTCCATCATCAACAAGAATAAACATTTTACCTTTCTTGGCATCACGTAAAATTTCTTTTATTTGAGAAAATGCTTTTTTTTTCATTAATTGGATAATTTCATTATATATTTTCCAAAAATATCTAATTCTACATTAACAATATCTTTGTTCTTTAAATTCTGTAAATTAGTAAGTTTTAAAGTATGAGGTATTACATTAATTTCAAAAAATTCCTTAACAACTTTTGAAATAGTCAATGAAACTCCATTAATAGATATAGAAGCTTTTTCAATCAAATATTTGTTTAACTTTCGATTTTTTAGTTCTAATTTAATTATCCAAGTTTTATCGACTATAGATATTTTTTTAATTTTAGCAGTAGAGTCTACGTGACCTTGAACATAATGTCCTGAAATCTTTTGTCCATTTAGTAAAGACTTTTCAATATTTATAAATTTACCAATTTTAGTATATTTAAAGTTTGATCTTTTAAGAGTTTCCTTTGAAAGATAAAATAAAAAAGATTTTTTTTTAATTCTTATTAAAGTTAGACAAACTCCATCGCAACATACTGATTCACCAATATCGGATTTTTTAAACTTAATATTTGAAGATATTTCAATAACAAGACTCCCTGACACATATCTAGGATTTCTTCTGATGCTTTTGATCACCCCCTTGTTGTATATAATTCCATTAAACATTATTTAAATTTGATTTTGTATAGTTTATCTCCACTTAAGTTAACATTAACTTTCTCTTTTAAAGTTAGTTCTTTTAGCAACTTATTAGATGTATTATTTCTACCATTTTTT
>QCGX01000004.1 GCA_003278125.1 Pelagibacteraceae bacterium AG-390-C22
CAAAAGATAGTGATGGAAATACCATAATTAAAGTATCTGATAGTTGGGCTAATCATGCATATGTTAATGAGTCTAAATATAAAAAAAAATACAAGCTTTCTATCAAGGAAAATGAAAAATTCTGGGCCAAAGAAGGAAAAAGAATTTCTTGGATAAAAAAATATACAAAAATTAAAGATGTAAAGTACAGCAAAGAAGAAGTTAAAATTAAATGGTACTATGATGGAACATTAAATGCCTCTGCAAATTGCATTGATCGTCATTTAAAAAAAAATCCAAAAAAAACAGCTATTATTTGGGTTGGTGATGATCCATCCGACTCAAAAAAGATTTCTTATAAAGAGTTACACCAAAATGTTTGTAAAGCAGCAAATGGATTAAAAAGCATAGGAGTTCAAAAAGGTGATAGAGTAACAATCTATCTTACAATGATACCTGAGTTAGCTTATGTGATGCTAGCCTGTGCTAGAATTGGAGCTGTACATTCAATTATATTTGGTGGCTTTTCTCCTGACTCAATAGCTACAAGAATAAATGATTGTGAATCTGATTATCTAATTACAGCAGATGAAGGAATTAGAGGAGGTAAGATTATTCCATTAAAAAAAATAGCAGATGATGCTTTGACACAATGTCCAGAAGTTAAGAAATGTGTCGTGATTCAAAGAACCGGCAACCAAGTAGATTGGGACAACGAAAGAGATATTTCTTATAAAGAAATGATTTCCTCTGCTTCTAGCAAATGTGATCCTGAAGAGATGAGTGCGGAAGATCCATTATTTATACTTTATACTTCAGGCTCAACTGGAAAACCCAAAGGAGTTCTACATACTACAGGTGGTTATATGGTTTATGCATCAATGACTCATCAATACATTTTTGATTACAAAAGTAATGATGTTTACTGGTGCACTGCTGACATTGGTTGGGTAACTGGACACAGTTATATTATCTATGGACCTCTATCCAATGGAGCAACTACTATTATGTTCGAAGGAATCCCAAATTACCCAGATAGTTCTCGTTGGTGGCAAATAGTAGATAAATATAAAGTCAACATTTTTTACACTGCACCAACTGCAATTAGAGCTTTGATGAGAGAAGGAGATAAACCAGTTAAAAAAACAAGTAGAAAATCATTAAAATTATTAGGCACTGTGGGGGAGCCTATAAATCCTGAGGCCTGGATGTGGTATTACAAAACTGTTGGGGAATCAAGATGTCCAATAGTAGATACTTGGTGGCAAACTGAAACTGGAGGCATATTAATTTCTCCTCAACCTGGAGCTATAGATCTAAAACCAGGTTCTGCAACTAAACCATTTTACGGAATAAAACCTGTAATAGTGGACAAGGATGGAAAAATTATAAAGGGCGAAGGCAAAGGTAGATTATGTATGGCACAATCTTGGCCTGGCCAAATGAGAACAGTGTATGGTGATCATCAGAGATTTATAGATACTTATTTTTCTCAAGTCGATGGTAAATACTTTACAGGGGATGGATGCAGAAGAGATAAAGATGGATATTACTGGATCACAGGAAGAGTAGATGATGTAATTATTGTTTCAGGTCACAATCTTGGAACAGCAGAAATTGAAAGTGCTTTTGTAGCGCATTCAAAAGTAGCTGAAGCAGCTGTTGTTGGTTTTCCTCATAGTATTAAAGGAAATGGTTTATATTGTTATGTAACTTTAAATGCAGGAGAAAAACCTGATGGAGACTTAGAGAGAGATCTTAAACTCTGGGTTAGAAAACAAATTGGCCCCATTGCAACACCAGATGTAATTCAGTTTGCTCCTGGCCTACCCAAAACAAGATCAGGAAAAATTATGAGAAGAATTTTAAGAAAGATCGCTGCTAATGATCCTGATAATCTTGGAGATACAACCACATTGGCAGATCCTAGCGTTGTGGAATCTTTAGTTCAGAATAGACAAAATAAATAATAATTAATTAAAACTAAGATTTTTAGATAAATCCTTAAATTCATTTTCTACTAAATTCCATTTAAGTTTAATTGAATTTAAAACTATTTCCTTATCTAAAACTTTTAGTTCATCGGCAATTGGAGACCATTTATAAAGAGCTAATCCACTATCTTTAAATGGATTGTTTTGATAGTAATTATGCCAATCAATATTTTTTGATTTTAAAATAAACTCATTTTTTACATTTTCATATATATTCTTATCTAAGCCATTATCTAATTCCTTATTAATAATATTTAAGAATATTTCTTCTGCATCATTTATTTTTAAATTTTTCTTATCAATTAAATAAGAGAATACATAAAATGTTAAATCTGATATTGCAGTAACATAAATATTCCATTTAGCAATATTGATTGATTCAGAAAACTTTTCATCTTCTACCATTATGGCGTATCTTGTGCCGATCCTGGTTTTTAAATAACCATAAAGAGTAGTTTGAGTAACATGGGCTGATCTCTCTTGAACAAAATTTTGTAAATCTTCTTTTGAACTTATTGAGCTAAATTTGTTAGTTAATTTTCTTACAGGAAAAAGATATTCTCCCATGATTTTAATGGTATTAAGTATATTTTTAATATTCAATCTCACGTTGTATTAAAGAAGTCCCTATTTTTCCTAATTAGTAGCATTTCATTGAAGTTTTTGGAGGTCTTTTTTCTCTTTTAATTAAACTTCATATGAGTATGATCTTTACCATTAATTAATACTTTTTACGTAAAAAGTTAAAAAAGGGGGAAATATGTCAAATAAAGACGCATATTGGAATAAGACCAAAAACCATATGATAGTAACATTGGTTCTTTGGGCATTTTTTTCATTAGTCGTATTCATGTTTGGTTCTGAACTGAACACGATGTCTTTTCTTGGGTACCCACTAGCATATTACATGACGGCACAAGGATCACTTCTTGCGTTCGTTATAATGCTTTTCTGGACTGCCAATAAACAAGAGAAGATAGACGAAGAGCATGGGTTCTCAGAAAGAGAGGATGACTAAATGATAGAAATGAAAGGTGGATTTGTAAAAAATCTTCCAAAAGTATATGGTCTCTACACTGGAGGTTTCGCAGTATTCATTTTAATAATGGCTATTGCTGAGCAAGCGGGTGTATCTGCAAAAAACATCGGAGTGATGTTTGTTGCTTTCACCGTTTTGATTTATGCCTTTATCGGTTATTTATCAAGAACAGTCCAAGTAGATGCTTATTATGTTGCTGGAAGACAAGTGCCAACCGTATTTAACGGAATGGCAACTGCAGCTGACTGGATGTCAGGTGCATCATTCGTAGCTTTAGCGGGTGGAGTTTACTTTGGTGGCTATACTTATATGGCCTTCTTAGTAGGTTGGACAGGTGGTTATGTGCTTGTGGCAACTTTACTAGCTCCGTACCTAAGAAAGTTTGGATGTTACACAGTTCCTGATTTTATAGGAACACGATATGGTGGTAATCTCGTAAGAGCTTGCTCTGTATTCGTGCTTTTTATAGCTTCATTTACTTATGTGACAGCACAAATTAATGCTACGGGAACAATTGCTTCAAGAGCACTAGGTATCCCATTCGAACTAGGAGTTTGGGTAGGATTAATCAGTATCTTAATCTGTTCTATGTTAGGTGGAATGAGAGCCGTAACATGGACACAGGTAGCTCAATACATCGTATTAATCATCGCGTATCTAATTCCAGTTTTCTGGATTAGTTCTAAAGTAGGTGGAGGAGTATTCCCTCACTTAATGTTAGGTGATGAAGTAGCGAGATTGGGTGAACTTGAACAACAATTTGGACTAGTTAAAAACAGTGCCGCAGATATGAAAGCAGCGGGAGTACCAGGAGGATTGAAATATATCTCTGGACCTCACTCTGGAGTACCTGAAGGTGGAATGGCTGTCTGGAAATACTTATCGTTAGCGATTTGTATGATGGTAGGAACTGCATCGTTACCTCATATTCTTATGAGATACTTTACAACTCCTTCAGTAAAAGCAGCAAGAAAATCAGTAGCATGGTCGCTATTCTTTATCTTCTTGCTTTACTCTTCAGCACCAATGTTAGCAACTCTGTCTAAACTTGCTTTAATGGACCCTAATTTACCTACTGGAATTATCGGAAAATCTATTTCTGAAGTTCAAAGTATAGCGTGGGTACAAAACTGGTCAGCAGTTAAACAAGTGTTCATCGCAGACTTTAATGGTGACGGTATACTTCAGTTGAACGAATGGTTCATGAGAGGTGACGTTGTGGTATTAGCTACTCCAGAAGTAGCAGGATTACCTTTCGTAATCTCAGGACTTGTGTTTGCTGGTGGTATGGCTGCTGCCATGTCAACTGCAGATGGATTAGTTCTTGCGATATCAAATGCTTTATCACACGACATTTACTACAAAATAGTAAATCCAAAAGCAGATACTGCAAAAAGACTAATCGTTGCTCGTGTACTTCTAGTATTAATCGGAGCCGCTGGTGCTTATATAGCTTCATTTAGGCTAACAAGTATCTTAGGTTCGGTTGCTTGGGCGTTTGACTTTGCAATGTCAGGCCTATTCTTCCCACTTGTACTTGGTGTATGGTGGAAGAGAGCTACTAGACAAGGTGCAATTGCCGGAATAATGGCCGGAATACTTTCAGGATGGGCTTATTTATTATGGGTGTATCCTAAGTTTTCTATGGCTATTTGGGGAGTTGTAAACGAACCTTGGTTAGGCATAGATCATTTAAGATTTGGAATGATCGGTGCTCCAGTTTGTTTAGTTACAATGGTTGTAGTTAGTTTAATGACTAAAGAACCAGATGCAGCTACTCAAGCGATGGTAGACGCTACTAGAGTTCCTACAGGTAAAGCTGTATTAGGAAAACAACACTAGTAAATAAACTTTTAAAAATTAAAAGGGGCGAATTTATCGCCCCTTTTTTTTTGCCTAAATCATGATATCTTAAAAATATGATTCCTACTTGGATAATTGTTTTAGACTACATTCTTGGAATGATAATGTGGACTTTAATTGGACGAGCAGCCATGAATATTTTTCAAAGAGAAGACTCGACTTTCTTCTTTATGAGAGTCTTCGTTAAATACACCAATCCAATAATTAAATTATTTAAACCTATTACTCCTAGCTTTTTGTTTGGGGGATTTATTGCCCTTTACGTTGCATGGTTTTTTTACTTATTTAGATTTTATGCTATGCCATATTTACTTGGTTATGATGTATGGGGAATGTTAGCTTTTCCATTGGAAAGTGATTTTTCAAAACAACTTTACCAACTTTTTAATTAACAATTTATTTTTTTGACAAATTTACCGATTAAAATATAAGTAAAGAATGAGCGCCCTAATCAAAATATCACCTTCCATACTTTCAGCAGATTTTAGTAAATTAGGTGAAGAGGTAATTGCTCTTGAAAAAGCGGGTGCTGATTATATTCATATTGACGTTATGGATGGACATTTTGTTCCAAACCTAACAATTGGTCCAGAAGTAATTAAAAAACTTAGACCATTAACAAAAAAAACTTTTGACGTTCATTTAATGATATCTCCAGTAGATAATTTTATTAAAGATTTCTCAAAAGCTGGTGCTGATATAATAACTTTTCACCCAGAAGCTACCCCAAACATATTAAATACGATTAATTTAATTAAGAAAGAAGGAAAAAAAGTTGGGATATCCTTAAAGCCTAAATCAAAAATTGAATTAATTGAAAAATATATAGATCAGGTTGATCTGATCCTTATTATGAGCGTAGAGCCAGGTTTTGGAGGTCAAAAATTTATGCCGGAAGTCTTAGATAAAACAAAAAAGATCAAAGAATTAGTCGATAAAAAAAACTTGAAAATCGAAATAGAGATAGACGGGGGGATTAATTTTGAAAATTGCACTAAAGCAAAAAAGGCAGGCGCAAACGTACTCGTTTCTGGCTCAACTATCTTTAAAGAAAATCAAGGCGACCTAAAAAAGAATATAAGAATTCTTAGAACAAGTTAGTAGATGTTTAATTTAAAAAGTATTTATTTTTACTTTTTAGCTGTTCAAATAAGTCTAATAAAGTTTTTTAAAAAAATTTACTTTTCCACAAGTTTTTATAATAAATCCTTAATATCTAAAACACCTCAACAATTTTATTTTCATCCAAACCCATTTCTACTTTCTTCGATAACTAATTATAAAAAATATTCTTTTAAGGTTGGTAAAATTGATCCTAATGTTTTTTGGGTTAAAAAGAAAAATAATTGGGAAGAGAAAGAAGTTCATAGTTTTCTATGGTTAAATTTAATTGATAGAAAAAATGATGGAAAATCATTACAAAAAATAATTGACGTTTGGATGTTAAAACACTCAAAATATAAGAGAAAAGTTTGGGAAAGTTCAGTACTCAGTAAAAGGATTATAAGCTGGATTTTAAACGTTGATATTATTCTTAATAACGGTTCTTTTTATTTTAAAAAAAATTTTCTAAATAGTATTATTTCGCAAACCAATCATTTAAAAAAAAATATAAAATTTGAAAAAAATTATTCTAAAAGATTAGAGGTCTTAACCGCTTTACTTTTATCTGGGTTAGTTTTTAAAGAATATATCAATAACTTTAATATTGGGATAAAAGAGCTCGAAAAATTAACTAAAGATTATTTTGATGATGATGGATTTCCACTTACTCGAAATCCTAGTGATTTAATTTTCTTTGCAAAATACCTACTGCTTTGTAAAGAGTGCATTAAAGATGCTCAGCAATATATTCCTGAATTTTTAGACATAATAATCAATAAAAATCTTAAATGTATAAAAGAAATTTTAACTCCAAATAATCAAATTCCTCTTTTTAATGGAGGTACTGAAAATAACTTAGAATATTTTGATAAATTGCTTGATGATTTAGATTACAAACCAAAAAATAAAAAAAAAATAATTGGTGGGATTCATTCGTTTAATATTCGAAATAATGCAATCTTTTTTGATGCAGGAGAACCGCCTAAAAAAGATTTTTCTAAAAGCTACCAATCTGGGCCATTATCATTCGAGTATTATTTGGATGGAAAAAAAATTATTACAAACTGTGGATTTGGTTCAAATATATCCTCTAAAGCAGAACTTTTAAGTCGTTTAACATCTGCACAATCAACTTTAACGTTAGACGATACCTCGGTTACAAAGTTTGAAAGAAATAAATTAATCAATAGAGCATTTGGAAACTCAATTAAAAATACTTTTAAAATCAATAATTTAGATTTTGTTGAAGATAAAAATCAAATCAAATTTACTGCCTCTCATAATGGGTATGAAAAAAAATTTGGTTGCATACATAAAAGAGAAATATCTATTGAGAAACAAAATGGCAAACTAATAGGCTATGATGAAATAATAAAGAAAAAAGATGGAAAGCCTCTTAATTATAGTCTTAGATTTCATCTCTACCCGGGTTTAACTGCTGTAAAAACAATGGGTGGAAACAGTGCGCTAATTCAAATCTCTAAAAATAAATCATTAATCTTCACAATATTAGATGAATCTATACTATTAGAAAAAAGTATATTTCTAGGAGGAAATAAAATATTAGATAATACTTGCGTAACAGTATCAGGTAATTTAGTTAATAAAAATAAAACTATCCACTGGGAAATTAAAAAAAATATTTAGTCATGAAGCAAAAAATTAAAAATGCCCTAGTTTCTGTTTCAGACAAAACTGAACTAACTCCTATTCTTAAAGTTTTAAAAAAATTTAAAATTAAAATTATAAGTTCAGGGGGAACATATAGCTCAATAAAAAGACTTGGTTATGACTGTCTAGAAGTTTCAGAATATACTGGTTTTAAAGAAATGCTTGATGGAAGAGTCAAAACACTACACCCTAAAATTCATGCTGGGATTCTTCATGATAGAAGTAATAAAAAACACAAAAGAGAAATGGATAAAGAAAAATTTCCTACAATAGATCTAATTATAGTAAATTTTTATCCATTTCAAAATGCAGTATTAAATTCAAAAAATCAAAGAAAAATAATTGAAAATATTGATATTGGTGGACCTGCTATGGTTAGAGCTGCTGCAAAAAATTTTGAAAACGTAACAATTATTACAGATAAGGATGACTATAGAGAGCTAATTGATGAACTAAAAAAAAATAATGGAAAAACAACTTTAAAATTTAGAGAAGTAATGTCATCAAAAGCCTTTGGATTAACCTCTTACTATGACTCTATGGTTGCTAATTGGTTTAATCAAAATTTGAAAATAAAATTCCCTGAAAGAAAAACAATATTTGGTAAAAAACTTCAAAATCTGAGGTATGGTGAAAACCCACATCAAGAAAGTTCAATTTACGTAAATGATTTTAATGATAGTGAAATTGGTCTAAAGAAAATAAGCGGAAAAGATTTGAGTTATAATAATTACAATGATATTTTTTCAGGATTAGATATTCTTTCATCAATAAAAAAGATTCCAACAACAGTTATAATAAAGCACGCAAATCCTAGTGGGGTTTCTTCTAATAAGTCCTCTATAATTTCTTTTAAAAATGCTTTTGCAAGTGATCCTCTAAGTGCTTTTGGTGGAATTGTTGCATGTAATTTTAAAATAAATAAATCTATTGCCTATGAAATAAATAAAACATTTTTTGAGGTTGTTCTTGCAAAAAGTTTTGATGCGAATGCTTTAAGAATATTAAAAAGAAAAAAAAATCTAAGAATTATAGATATATCCAATTTTAAAGAGAGAGAAAACTCAGCCATTAAATTATTTAATAATTCATTCTTATTACAAGATAAAGATAATATAATATTTAATAAAAAAGGTTTAAAATTCGTTACTAAAAACAAACCATCGAAAAAGGAAATTAAAGAAATGGAATTTGCTTTCAATGTTTGTAAATTTGTAAAATCTAATGCAATAGTCCTAACTAATAATTTTTCAACTATTGGGATAGGAGCAGGGCAGCCAAGTCGTTTTGATAGCTGTAAGATTGCAACTCAAAAGGCTAGACAATTTCAGCCAAGTAAATTAAAAAATGCAATAGCTGCCTCTGATGCATTTTTTCCTTTTGCCGACGGAATTAAGACTTTAATTAAATCTGGTATAAAGATTATTATTCAGCCCGGAGGGTCAATAAGAGATAAAGAAGTGATTGAAGCTGCAAATAAAGCCAATATTAAAATGGTCTTAACAGGTACTAGGCACTTTAATCATTAATTAATTTTATCTATTTTAGCTGCCAAAACAAAATCACTTTCTGCTAAACCTTTTATAGAATGAGTAAATATTTTTATCTTTGCATATCCCCATCCGAAAGAAATGTCTGGATGATGCCCTTCTCTCTCTGCAATTTCTCCAACATTATTTACAAAGACTTGGCTCTCTGAGAAATTCTTAAATTTATATTCTTTCTCAATAAAAAAACTCTCGTCTTTATTTTTTTTAACATCCCATCCATCTACTTTTTTTAGATATTTATGAATTTCTGAGACATCAAATGGGGGTATACCACCCTCGCAAGGAATACATTTTTTATTTGCTAAATCAGACATATTTAATAACTCAATTAATTTGGAGCGGGCAAAGGGACTTGAACCCTCGACCTTCTCGTTGGCAACGAGACGCTCTACCACTGAGCTATGCCCGCAAAATTACTTAATTATAGTATACAAATTTGAATTTGGTCAACCTTAATCAAAATGCCGCTATCGATAATCCAACTTTTCTACTATAATTAATCAATATGAAAACTTTTCCTAATAAAATTCCCATTTTTCCACTAAGTGGAGTAATTTATTTTCCTCAAACAAACTTACCATTAAATATTTTTGAACAAAGATATTTAGATCTAGTTAATGATTGCTTCCGTAAAGATAAATTAATGGGCATGATCCAATCAAAAAGAAAGGATAAAGGATTATATGAAGTAGGGTGCTTAGGAAAAATTAGTGACCTTCAAAAAAGTGAGGATGGAAGAATTTTAATTAATTTAACAGGAATCACCAGATTTCAGGTTTTAGAGGAAGTAAAAAATTCTAAATTATACCGAGAGTTTAAAGTCGATTATGAAAAATTTAACTTAGATCTAAAACCCATATCAGAGGAAATCAATACTGATTCTCTCATGGAAAAAGCTGAAGTTTTTTTTAAAAAAGTTGGACTTTTGTTAAATTGGAAGGAATTTAATAAGCTAGATAAAATACAAAAAATAAACACTCTAGCCATGATTGCTCCTTTATCAAACGAGGAGAAACAAACACTTCTTGAATCTATTTCTTTAAAAGAAAAAGCTAAAACTCTAGATGATATAATCAATTTTTACTTGCATGAAGTAAATTCTAATAATCAAACTATTCAGTAAATTAACTAGCCGACTTATTCATCGAGTCAAAAAAATCAGCATTATTCTTAGTGTTCTTTAATTTAGAAATTAAAAATTCAATGCCGTCCATTGTACCCATGGGACTAATAATTCTTCTCAGAACATTCATCTTAGATAAATCGTCTTTTTCAAAAAGTAATTCTTCTCTTCTAGTTCCAGATCTAGTAATATCTAAAGCTGGGTATATTCTCTTATCAGCAACTTTTCTATCTAGAATTAATTCTGAATTACCTGTTCCTTTAAATTCTTCAAAAATAACTTCGTCCATTCTGCTGCCCGTATCTATTAATGCTGTTGAAATAATAGTTAATGAACCACCTTCTTCTACATTTCTAGCGGCACCAAAAAATCTTTTTGGTCTTTGAAGAGCATTGGCATCAACACCACCTGTTAACACTTTCCCAGAACTAGGTATTACAGCATTATAGGCTCTTCCTAATCTAGTTATTGAGTCCAACAAAATAACTACATCTTTCTTGTGTTCTACTAATCTTTTTGCCTTCTCTATTACCATTTCAGCTACAGCAACATGCCTCGAAGCTGGCTCATCGAAAGTTGAGGCAACAACTTCTCCTCTAACCGATCGTTGCATGTCGGTCACCTCCTCGGGTCTTTCATCAATTAATAAGACCATTAAATAACATTCAGGGTGGTTTGCGGTTATAGACTGAGCTATGTTTTGGAGAATAATTGTTTTACCAGCTCTAGGAGGAGACACTATTAATGATCTTTGCCCCTTTCCTATAGGGCTGACCAAATCAATTAATCGAGCAGTATTGTCTGGTTTTTTTTCAATTTTTTTAGACTCTACTTCTAACTTAATTCTTTCGTTTGGGTATAGTGGAGTTAAGTTATCAAAAGCAATTTTATTTTTTCCCTTTTCCGGATCATCAAAATTAATTTTATTTACTTTAAGTAGAGCAAAATATCTTTCGGCATCTTTTGGTCCTCTGATCTCACCCTCTACTGAGTCCCCTGTTCTCAAACCAAATCTTCTTATTTGGCTTGGGCTAACATATATATCGTCTGGGCCAGGCAAATAATTTGACTCGATAGCTCTTAAAAACCCAAACCCATCTTGCAATACTTCTAAAACTCCAGTCGCTGTTATTTGTTCATTTTTCTCAGCAAGTTTTTTTAATATAGCAAATAATATTTCTTGCTTTCTTAATGTGCTTGGATTCTCAATGCCAAGTTTTTCAGCTTCACTGATAAGCTCTGCAGGATTTTTTTGCTTTAATTCTTGTAAGTTCATGTGATTATTGTTGATTAAGGAATGTACTAAAAATATAGGGTTTTTTATAAAAAATTCAAGTCTTAATTATAATGGTTTAAATATAACAACAAATATTACTACAATTAGTATAAGAGTGGGTATTTCGTTATATATTCTGAAGAATTTTGAGGTTTTTTGGTTACTGTTCATTGCAAAATCATTAAGATATTTTCCTAAAGTGAAGTGGTAATACGTCAAAATAACAACTGCAACAATTTTTATCTGCATCCATAGCTCTGAGAAAACTGTAAAACCAAGTGTATGTATTAATAAAACTCCAAAAAGCCACGAAAGCAACATAGCGGGCATCATTATATAATTATAAAGCTTTTTTTCCATTGTCTTAAATATTGTTTTTTGTGATTCATCTTCAGCTTCAGAATGGTAAACAAATATTCTTGGTAAATAAAGAAGACCTGCCATCCAAGATATGACAGCAATTAAATGTAGTGACTTGAATAGTAAATATAAATTCATCTTACAAATATTTTTTTACTAATTCTTTGAATAATCCAATATGATCTGAACTATCATTTAGGCAAGGGATTAAATCAAAATTTTCTCCACCATGCTTCAAAAAGCTGTCTCTACCTTGAATGTTTATTTCTTCTAAGGTTTCAACACAGTCTGATGCAAAACCAGGACATATAACTAACAAATTTTTTATGCCTTTTTTTGGCAATTCTTCTAATGTTTTGTCCGTATAAGGGGTTAACCACTCTTGCGGTCCAAATCTTGATTGAAATGTTGTTTGGATCTCTACTTTACTAAATTTTTCTTTCATCAGTCTCGTCGTCTTATGACAGTAACAATGATAAGGGTCTCCTTTGTCAAAATAAGACTTAGGAATTCCGTGATATGAACAAATTATTAAATCTGGCTTCCAATTTATTTCATTAATCTTGTTTTCTATGCTTGCTATCAAAGCACCAATATATAGCGGTTCGCTTTCGTAATGAGGAATAATTTGAAGGCTTGGTTGCCATCTCATTTGCATTAATGATCTATAAACTTCATCACAAACCGTAGCGGTAGTAGCTGCTGCGTACTGGGGATATAAGGGTAAAACAACTATATTTTCACACCCTTCTTCTTTAAGCTTGTTTAATCGAGATTTTATACTTGGATTTCCATATCTCATTGCAAAATCTACAATTATTTTTTCATTTCCAATATTGTTATCAAGTTTGTTTGCCTGGCTTCTTGTATAATATAATAAAGGAGACTCGTTGCTTTCTTTTCTCCAAATTTTCTTATAAGCGTGAGCTGTTTTGGAAGGTCTGAAAGTTAAAATAAATAAATTTAGAATTATTTGCCATACAATAGGATTTACCTCTATTACTCTTCTGTCCGAAAGAAACTCTTTTAAATATTTTCTAATATCCCACCAACTTGTAGAATCTGGGGTTCCTAAATTAATTAGTAAAATTCCTACTTTACCAAATTTTACCTTTGGGTGATTTTTGTCCATTAATATTTCCTATAAAATTCAATTAGTTTTTTTACTCTATCAGGATCTGTTTCTGGAAGTAAACCATGGCCCAAATTAAAAACATAAGGAATATCTTTAAATATCTGAATGTATTTCGTCGCTCCCTCCAGCATTTCTTTCTCAGATATTAGTAATTTCTTTGGATCTAACCCACCTTGTAATACTACATTTTTTAATTTATCTTTTGCCCATAAAGGGTCTACGTCGTAATCTAAGTTTATTCCGTCTGGTTCTACAATTCTATTAAACTCTTCATATTTTTTTTTAATTCCCTTGGGAAAACAAATATTGGCGATTTTATTTTTTCTACAATATTCAACTATTTTCGCATTTGGAATAAAACAGTAATCTTTAATATTTTTATCTGGCACCAATCCCGCCCAAGAGTCAAATATTTGAACAACATCTGCGCCAGCATTTATTTGGTTATCAATATGAATGCATAGAAATTTAATTAACTTATTTAAAATTTGATTTATATTAATATTTTCCTCCGTTAGTTTTTCTAAATTTATTTCATTTTTATTGCTTTTTACATTAAGCATGTAGGTTATTAATGTCCAAGGAGCTCCGATAAAAGCTATTAAAGATTTTTCTTTATTTAATTTTTTCTTTGTTATTTCTATTGCTTTGTAAACTGGATCCAATTTCTGAGAAAATTCTTTTTCATTTACATCCAAAAAATTGTGTAAATTAAATTGACTAAGTTCTGGCCCTTGGTTCTTAATAAAATTTACCTTTTGGCCTAATGCATATGGTACCATTAAAATATCTGAAAAAATTATTGCTGAGTCTAAGTCAAATCTTTTTATGGGTTGAAGAGTTATTTCTGAACTTAATTCGCTGTTTAAACAAAGTTCGATAAAATTTTGGTTTTGAGATCTAATTTTTCTAAATTCTGGTAAATACCTACCTGCTTGTCTCATAAACCATATGGATTTACAAGGAGTTCCTTTTTTATTGACTAATATTTTCCTAAGATTACTCATTAATATAATTTAAGTTTATAAGTATAGATTGTGTAGTAGATCCTGTTAATTATTAATATAACTATTTATACATATTTTATACAATCTGATTTGAATAAATCATGTTATTAATAGTAGAAATTCTATGATTTTATTAAATTTATAAACAATTATGAAATAACAATGTCAACACCTAATAAAATGTTAGAATAATGTTAATTGCTGTTAACTATTTTTTATAAATTTAAGAAATAATGAAAAGGTTAATTTTACTAAACAGTTGCTAACAAAGATATGAACGAAAAATACAATGTATATCTTGTGTCCGATTCTACCGGAGAGACGTTAGATCGAATTTTTCTATCTTTAAAGTCTCAATTTGCAAATTTTGATTATGAAAAAAAAGAGTTTGCTTTTGTAAGAACAGAACAACAAATTGATAAAATAATCAAAGAATGTTCAGAATTGCAAAGCTCCATAATTTTATACACTATTGTGGAGACAAAATTAGCTAAATATATTTCAGACTCAAGTGAAAGAAATAAGGTTCCTTGTTTTAATATACTGGGAAATTTAATTTTAAGTTTTTCAAAACTTTTAAACCAAAAGGCAAAATATAAACCCAGCGCTCAACACGTGTTAGATGAAGAATATTATAAAAGAATAGAAGCTATTCAATTTACCATGTCCCATGATGATGGAAAAAAATTAGATGATATTATCAAGTCCGATATAGTACTTTTGGGAGTAAGCAGAACTAGCAAGACACCAACGTCAATGTATTTAGCAAATAGAGGATATAAAACCGCTAATATTCCTCTTGTAATGGATCAAAAAATTCCTGAAGAGTTAAAGTCTAAGAATAACAAGATATGCATCGTTGGATTAGTCACAGATCCCGAAAGACTAGCTGACGTTAGAAGGAATAGAGTCACAATGATGAATGAGACAAATATTAAAGATTATACAGATCTTAAGTCTATAAAGGAAGAAATTGATAGATCTAAAAAGCTCTTTAAAAAATACAATTGGCCAACTATTGATGTAACTCGAAAATCGGTTGAGGAAAGCGCTGCTTCTATTTTAAAAATTTTTGAAATTCAAAAAAGCAAATGAAAATAATTTTAGCTTCTAAAAGCAACGTAAGAAAACAGATTCTAGAAAAACACAATATTAGCCCAGAAGTTATTGTGTCAAATGTAGATGAAGATGAAGTTAAAAAATCTTTGTTAGCAGAAGGAGCTAGTCCATTAGTCATATCTAAAAATTTAGCAGAACTTAAATCTATAAAAGTTAGCAGTAAAAACCCTGATCGTCTTGTGCTAGGTGCTGATAGTGTAGTTTCGTTAAACAATCAAATAATTAACAAACCTAAATCTAGAAAGGAAGCTCTAAAAATTTTAAAAAAATTGAATAATTCAAAACATTACCTTATTAGCTCTGTGTGTATTTCAAAAAATGGCGCTATGATTTGGAATTACACTGACCAGTCGGAGTTAAAAATGAAAAATCTTAAAGAGGATGAATTAATACAATATTTAGACAAAATTAAAACTGAGATATTATTAATGTATGGAGTTTACCAAGTAGAAGCAGAAGGAATAAACCTATTCGAAGATATCAAAGGAGATAAAGACTCAATTATGGGTTTGCCTATAAAACAGATAATGAACTATATTAATCAGTATAAAAAATGAGCAAAAAATCATTTGGAATTATAGGTAACCCAGTATCTCATTCACTATCTCCTGTTTTGCATAATTATTGGTTTAATAAATACAATATCGAGGCTACATATTCTTTATTTAATATACAGGAGCAAGAAATAGAGACTATTGTAAAAAAAATAAAAGATAAAGAATTAAGCGGAGTAAATGTCACTCTTCCTTATAAGCAAAAAATAATTCCGTTGGTTGATCAATTAGTAAATGATGCTAAATCTACAAATTCAGTTAATACAATTTTTATGGATGATGATAAAACCCTTGTAGGAGAAAACACGGATGTTTTTGGTTTACAAGCTGCTTATTTAAAAGAGATCCCAGATATAGAAAATAAGAAAGCATTAGTCATTGGAGCAGGAGGGGTTTCTCCATCTGTTATTTTTTCATTACAAAAATCAAAGATACAAGAGGTAGCAATTATCAATCGAACACATGAAAAATCTATTTTTCTAAAAAAAAAATTTAATTCTTTAAAAATTTTAGAATGGAATTCTTTAGAACAAGAAATTAGTAAGTTTGACATCATTATTAATGCAACAAGCCTCGGTTTGAAAAATGGTGAAGATTTCCAATTTAATTTTGATAATGTAAAAGATAATTTGATTTATATTGATACAATTTACAATCCTATGGAAACAAAAACTTTGAGATTTTTAAAAGAAAATAAAATAAAAACATTCAATGGTCTAGATATGTTTATATATCAAGGACAAAAGTCTTTTTATTTATGGAATAAAATTAACCCTGAAATCGATAATCAATTGATAGATTTATTAATCTCAAAATTAAAATGATTAAAATAGGTCTTACAGGCTCTTTAGCATCAGGCAAAACAACCGCAAGCAAGATCATCTCAAAAGGAAGAGGCCCACTTTTTAGTGCTGATAAAGAGGTTAAAAAATTGTATATGCAAAAAAGTTTTAAGAGACTTGTTGCAAAAAGATTTAAATTTCAGCTTAACAAAAGCTTAAAAACAGAAATTAAAAAAAAGGTTTTACAAAAAAAGAAGAATCTTAAAAAACTAGAGCAGATAATACATCCTCTGGTAAGAAAAGAAATGTTTAAGTTCTTAAATAAAAATAAGAATAAGAAGTTTTTATTTTTTGAAATTCCTTTATTGATAGAAAATAAACTTCAAAAATATTTTGATGTTGTAATTTTTATAAAATCAGAAAGTAGATTGAGATTAAATAGATATATTTCAAGAGGAGGAGGCATCAAATTTTTCACTATGTTAGATAAACATCAATTAAAAGATAGCACAAAAATGAAGTTTTGTGATCATATAGTTGTTAATAATAAATCTTTATTTATTTTAAAAAAGAAACTTTCAAATATAATTAAATTATATGAATGAAATTTTTTTAGACACCGAAACAACAGGACTTTCTTTTAAAGATAATCATAAAATTGTTGAGATAGCTTGCATAGAAACTAACGATCTAATTCCAACTAATAAAATTTTTCACAAGTTAATAAATCCAAAAAGAAACATGCCCGAAGAGGCATTTAAAATTCATGGATTTTCAGAAGAGTTTTTAAGTAACCAACCAACTTTTGATCAAATTGTGGAAGAGTTTTTAAATTTTATTAAAGGAAAAAAATTAATAATTCATAATGCTAATTTTGATTTAAGTTTCTTGAATGGTGAACTCGGTTTAGTTAAAAAAAAGTCGATTGATAAAACTTTAGTAATTGACTCTCTTGAAGTTGCAAGAAATAAGTTTCCTGGTACTTCAAACTCCCTAGACTCATTATGTAAAAGGTTCAATATTGATATATCTAGGAGGGTCAAACATAATGCATTGTTAGACTGTGAGTTGTTAAGAGAAGTTTATATTAATCTTTTAGATGTAAAAGAACCTAAATTAAATCTTTCTTCAGTCAATCAAGAGATCGTTAGATCTACTAATAAAGAGAAAATATATAATAAAAATATATTAAAAGTATCAGAAGTAGAATTAAAAAAACATAAAGAGTTTTTGAAGTCAGATCTTAAAAAGAATTTTTATTGAGATTTTTTAATATTATAAAGATTTTGGAAATTTACATTGTTGCTAATTTTAATATCTTTAAATCCTGAACTTTCAAAAACAAATATAAATATCTTTCTTAGCTCAGGATAAACCTTAGACGGTACATCAATTAGTATTATCTTTTCTATTTCTTTTTTATCACTTATGTTGTCGTTTAGTTCAATCAAAGTAGAGTATATTATTTTAGTATTAATTTTCTCTAAATCATCTTTAATTGGCGTAAGATTTAAACTTATTTCAACTTCAATAATTCTTTCTTTCAATTGGCTACTTTTAATGTCAATATTAATTTTATAATTTGAAATACTTTTAGATAATAAAGAAAAAATTTTTGGATTTGGTATTTTAAAATCTAATTCCTTAATGTATTTACCAATTATTTTATAGCTCATCTTTTTTATCTTTATCCTCTATAATTTCACCATCTAATGTATTTGTATTTTCTTGGCTGGTTGATAATTTATTTTTTTTTACAAAAAAACTGATTAAGATTTTTCTCGTGAAAGGAATTAAAAGTAGAAAACCTATTGTGTCAGAAAAGAAACCAGGAACAATGAGAAGCAGTGCTGCTATCGCTATAGATGCTCCTGAAAACATTTCATAAACTGGAATTTTATTTTGATATAAATTCATGACTCCAGATCTCATAGTTTTAATTCCTTCTAATTTTGCAAAGTAAACACCAATAATTGCTGTTAAGAAAATTAAAGATACAGTGCTTAGAGCCCCTATTTTTCCTCCTATCTTAATCATTAGAAAAATCTCTAGCGCCGGTAAACCAATAAATAGTAGAAAAAATGAGTTCATTTGTCTGATGTAAAATTATATTATTAATGTATATTTATCAAATTATGAGTAACAATTTTGGATACATTGATATTATTTTACTTGGAATGATTGCCGGATTCATAATTCTGCGATTGAGAAATATTTTAGGTAGAAAAACTGGTCATGAAAGTAAAATTTATTCAGATTTTGCTGAGAGAAAATTTAATGTACCAAATAATAATGTAAAAAATTTTAAAAAAAATCTTGATGTATTAGAGGGCCAGGAAAAAAAAGAATTTCTTAAAGGGGCTGAAATCGCCTATGAAACAATTCTAACTTCATTTGCAAAAGGAGATATTCAGAAATTAAAAAGTCTGCTTACACCTGATATGGCTACTAATTTTGAACAAGCTATACAAGTAAGAAATAAAGAAAATATAAAATCAGAGTTTACATTTATTGGTGTGAAAGAGTCTAATGTTGAGAAATATGAGAAAATAAAGAATGAACTTTTTGCGTCTGTAAAATTTGTATCTGAAGTTATTTCAGTAAAGAAAGACAAAGATAATAAGATAATTGAAGGAAATCCAGATAAGATAAAGCACGTTATAGATTATTGGAAGTTCACAAGAAATATATTAAAAAAAGGTCCTAACTGGTATTTATCTGAAATTGTTAGTAAGTGACAAAAAAGAAAAATATTTCTCAAGAAGATATTAATACTTGGAAAAATTATATTAAGAACCCAACAGACTTAATTGACAAAGACAGTTCCAAAAATGAAAATGCATTGGATAATAATAGATATAAGTATGATTTGCATGGCTTTACTCTGCTTGAAGCTAATGAGAAGGTAAAAGAAATAATTTTATCTTGTGTTGAAAAAAACTATAAAGAAATTTTACTAATTACAGGAAAAGGAATTCATTCTAACACAGAGCAAGACGTTTATGCTTCTAAAGATCTTAGCAAGCTAAGATATTCAGTACCAGAGTATATTAATTCAAATTTGAGCTTATCAAAACATATAGTTTCAATATCAGAGGCTGATAAAAAAAATGGTGCTGATGGAGCGATTATAATTAAACTTAAAAAGTTATAAAATAAATTTTGATAAATCTGTATCTTTAACTAAGTTACCTAAATTTTCGTTAACATATTTTTTGTCAATAGTTATAGTTTCACCAGCTTTATCAGTGGCGTTAAAACTTATATCATCTAAGACCTTTTCAATGATCGTATGTAGTCTTCTTGCCCCAATATTTTCGACTGATGAGTTAACCTCAGCAGATATTTTTGCCAACATATCTATTCCATCATCAGTAAATACTAGATTGACGTTTTCTGTTTTTAACAATTCCTTATATTGTTTAATCAAACTATTATCGGGCTCTTTTAATATTCTTTTGAAATCATCTTCATTTAAAGCATTTAGCTCTACTCTAATAGGTAATCTACCTTGTAATTCAGGAAGAAGATCAGATGGTTTAGCTAATTGAAAAGCTCCAGATGCAATAAAAAGGATATGATCAGTTTTAATTGGTCCGTGTTTTGTGCTTACAGTAGTGCCTTCGATCAAAGGTAATAAGTCTCTTTGAACTCCTTCTCTAGACACATCTCCACCAACTCTGTCACTTCTAGCTGAGACTTTATCTATTTCATCTAAAAACACGATACCATTTTCTTCTGTTGCTTTTTTTGCTTCTTTTATAATTTTATCTTCTTCTATCATTTTGTCTGATTCTTGGGCAACTAAGATGTCATGAGATTCTTTGACAGTCATTTTTTTCTTTTTTCCTTTTTTATTTCCCATTGACTTGCCAAGAATATCTCCAAGATTAACCATTCCAACATTTCCTCCTGGCATACCTGGGATTTCAAAACTTTGAAGACCTGAAGCTTTGTCCTGAACTTCAATTTCTATTTCATTTTCATCAAGATCACCATTTCTTAATCTTTTTCTAAAACTTTCCTTGGTTGCTACGCTAGCTTTATTACCCACTAATGCGTCTAATACTTTATCTTCTGCTTTAAGCTCAGCTTTTGCTTTAACCTCTTTTCTTCTCTTCTCTCTCTCCATAGCAATGGCTATTTCAATTAAATCTCTAACTATTTGCTCAACATCTCTTCCAACGTAACCAACTTCTGTAAATCTTGTAGCTTCGACTTTAATAAATGGAGCTTCAGCTAATTTAGATAATCTTCTTGAAATTTCTGTTTTACCAACGCCAGTTGGACCTATCATTAGAATATTTTTAGGAAGAACTTCATCTCTCATTTCATCTGAAAGAGCTTGCCTTCTCCATCTGTTTCTTAATGCAACGGCAACAGCTTTTTTAGCTTCTTTTTGTCCAATGACGTATCTATCTAATTCTGAAACTATCTCTCTCGGGGATAAAGCGCTTACCTTAGAGCTTTTCTTTTTATTATTTTTAACAAGGTTTAAATTTGTTACATTCTTAGAGGAAGCCATAATTAAATTTTCTCCACAGTAATATTGTTATTAGTAAAAACACAAATATCAGAAGCTACTTTAATAGATTTTCTGGCAATTTCTTCAGCTTTTAAATCTGTCTCTATTAAAACTTTTGCGGCTGCAAGAGCATAATTTCCTCCTGAGCCAATGCCTATAATGCCATCCTCTGGTTCTAAAACATCTCCAGTTCCAGAAATAATAAAACTGTGTTTCTTATCAGCTACTGCCATCAAAGCTTCTAGTCTTCTTAAAAATTTATCACTTCTCCAATCTTTGGCCAGTTCAACAGCTGCTCTTTGTAAATTTCCTGCATGCTTTTCAAGTTTTGCCTCAAGTCTTTCAAATAATGTTAGTGCATCAGCAGTAGATCCAGCAAATCCAGCTATTACACCTCTACTTTCTATCTTTCTAACCTTCTTGGCTTTACTTTTTAAAACAGTATTACCAAGACTAACCTGACCGTCTCCTGCAACGACTGTTTCGTTATTTTTTCTCAATAAGACAATGGTAGTGCCATGCCACTTTTCAGCTGTATTCATGATGTTATATGTGGAGATTAATTCTAGATCTTCAATAGTGAAATCTGATTTATTGATAAAATGCTAATTTATATATATATCAAAGATAAATTGTCTTAGATTATGAAAAGAAAAGCTAAAATAAAGAGAAAAACTAAAGAAACAAACATTTCGGTCGCAGTCAATTTAGACGGAAAAGGAAAATATAAAATTAAAACTGGAATTGGTTTTCTTGATCACATGCTTGAGCAGCTAGCTAAACATTCATTAATTGACTTAGAAGTAAAAGCCAAAGGCGATACACATATTGACTTACACCACACAACTGAAGATACAGGCATTGCTATTGGCGAGGCTATTAAAAAGGCAGCAGGTAATAGAAAAGGAATTACAAGATACGCCTCTACAATGATACCTATGGATGAAACACTTAGCAGAGTATCTATCGATGTTTCAAATAGACCGTATTTAATTTGGAAAGTTAATTTACCTGTAGAGAAACTTGGCGAAATGGACACAGAACTATTCAAAGAATGGTTCCAAGCATTTTCTCAATCAGCAGGAGTAACCTTACACATTGAAAATATTTATGGTGATAATAGTCACCACAAGATTGAGTCTTGTTACAAAGGTTTAGCTAGATCACTTAAAGATGCTTTAGCGATAGATAAAAGAATTAAAAACTCTATACCTTCGACAAAAGGCTCTATTTAAATTTGATGAACGTCACAATTGTTGACTACCAATCGGGCAATATAAGCTCTGTCATTAACTCTTTTACAGAGGTCGCTAAAGGCAAAGTTAATCTACAAGTAACTTCAGATATAAAAAAAATTAAATCTAGTGATAAGATTGTCTTACCAGGTCAAGGTTCATTTAAAAGCTGTGTAGATTCTTTAAACAGTATTAATGGATTAGTAGATACTCTTAAGGAATTGGCAATTACAAATAAGAAACCATTATTAGGAATCTGCGTGGGTTTACAAATGTTTGCCGATGTTGGCTATGAACAAGCAGAAACAAAAGGTTTAGGATGGATTGCTGGCAAAGTTTCTAAAATTGAAAATCAAAACGGTAAATTTAAACTTCCACATATTGGTTGGAATGAAATTAATATCCAAAAAGAGAGTAAAATATTTAAAGACATAGTAAATAAATCTCACATGTATTTCGTGCACAGCTATGAATTTGTTCCAGAAGATAAGTCGGTTATTTCAGCAACAACAGATTATTCATCCAAGATCGTTTGCGCGGTTGAGAAGGACAATCTGTTTGGAACACAATTTCACCCCGAGAAGAGTGATAAAATCGGATTAAAAATAATTGAAAATTTTATGAAAATTTGAAATGTTTGAGAAAATTATTACAGATTTTTTTATGATTTGTGTCTACATTCTTCAGGTAATTGGAGGCGCACCTGGCGAATATGGATTTGGATATTACTTAGCAAACATAATTATATTTGTGATTTTACAACCAGCCCTTATTTTATTATTTTTTATTCTTTGGAGAAAAGAAAAGAAAAAAAATCAAAAATGAAAATATTTCCAGCTATAGACATAAAAGATAAAAAATGTGTGAGATTAATCAAAGGAGACTTTGAGAACAAAACTGAGTACGAAACTTCACCAGTCGATCAAGCTGCAAAATATAAAGATCATGGTTTTAAAAACTTGCACATTGTTGATTTGGACGGTGCTTTAACAGGTAAAACAGTGAATTTAGATATTATTAAAGAAATAGTAAGTAAATACGATTTTAAAATTGAAATTGGTGGAGGTGTAAGAAACACAGAAAGTATTAAACAATATATCGATTCTGGAGTAGAGAAAGTAATTTTAGGTAGTGGTGCTATTAAGAATAAAGAATTTTTAAAAGAGTCTTGTGAAAAGTTTAAAGGTCAAATTGCTTTAGGATTAGACGCGATGGATGGAAATCTTTCTGTGTCGGGCTGGAAAGAAAATCTAAATATTAACACCATAGACTTTCTTAAAGACGTCAACAACTATGGCGTAAGCCGAATCATTTACACAGATATTAATAGAGATGGAATGAAAACTAGTCCCAACCTAGATGAGACTGTAAAAATCGCAGAGCTTTCAAATTGTCCTGTCGTGATTTCAGGAGGTGTTTCTTCAATAAGTGATATTAAGAAAGCTAAAGAATTAAATAATAATAAAATTGAGGGTATCATTGTTGGCAAAGCTATTTATGATGGTGATATTAAACTTGATGAATTATCGAAGGAGATTAGTGCTTAAAAATAGAATTATACCTTGTCTTGACGTTAAGAATGGAAGAGTTGTTAAAGGTATTAACTTTGTTGAATTAAAAGATGCTGGAGATCCAGTTGAACAAGCTAAGATTTACAGTGACGGCGGCGCTGATGAGATTTGTTTTTTAGATATCACAGCATCAAATGAGAATAGAGAGACAATTATCGATATTGTTAGAAAAACAGCTAAAGAATGTTTTGTTCCTTTAACTGTCGGTGGTGGTGTTAGAACCATTCAAAACATAACTGATTTATTGTTAGCAGGTGCTGATAAAGTTTCTATTAATACTGCTGCAGTTAAGAACGTTGATTTTGTAAAGGAATCATCAAAAAAATTTGGATCTCAATGCATTGTTGTTGCGATTGATGCCAAAAAAGTTTCAGAAAATAAATGGGAAGTGTTTACTCATGGTGGAAGAAATAAAACTGGTATCGATGCAGTGGAGTTTGCTAAAAAAGTAGAAGAATATGGAGCCGGAGAAATTTTATTAACATCAATGGACAAAGATGGAACTAAATCTGGTTACGATATTGGTTTATTAAAAACAATTACAAATAGTACCAATATTCCTGTAATAGCCTCTGGTGGAGTTGGAACTCTAGATCACTTATACGATGGCATTGTTAAAGGCGGTGCAAGTGCAGTTTTGGCGGCTTCTATTTTTCATTATAGTGAATATAAAATTAAAGATGCTAAAGAATATTTGAATTCTAAAAATGTATCGGTAAGGTTGTAAAATGTTTGAAAACTTAGAACAATTAATTAAAACAATCAGAGAGAGAAAAAATTCTTCTCCAGATAAGTCTTATACTAATAAACTTTTGAACGATAAAAACCTAAGTGTTTCAAAAGTAAAAGAGGAAATAGGCGAATTAATAGAATCTGTGGAAAAAAATTCAAATAAGATACACGAAGCTGCTGATGTGGTTTATCATTTGATGGTTTACTTAGAGGCTAACAACATAAAAATTGAAGATGTGATGAGTGAAATTAAGAAAAGACAGAAATGAGTTACGACAAAAATAATATATTTGCTAAAATTCTAAGGGGAGAAATTCCGTGTAAAAAAGTTTATGAAAATGATCATGTGTTAGCATTTCATGACATTAGTCCTCAAAAGAAAATCCATGTTTTAGTTATTCCTAAGGGTGAATATGTTGATTTAGATGATTTTAACAACAAAGCATCTGATAAAGAGATTGTTGATCTAAATAAAGCTTTAACTTATGTCTCTAACTTGTTAGGAGCAAAAGATAAAGGTTATCGAGCTTTGACAAATATAGGAAGTGATGGAGGTCAAGAGGTTCCTCATTTACATTTTCATATATTTGCAGGTGAAAAGATAGGTAAAATGGTTAGCTAATGATTGCACGAGTAAAAAGATATTTTTTAGAAATAAAAGATTTTTCAAATCCTATAGAACTAAATATACCAAAAAATTATCAAATTGTTTTAGATGATAAAAAAGATTATGAATTAAACAAGTTTTTTTATAAGCAAATCGGGGCTGATCACTATTGGAGAGATAGATTGATCTGGTCTGATAAAGAGTGGGCAAAGTACGCAAAAAATAAAAATCTTGAGACACATATTTTAAAAAAAGAAGACGATTTAGTTGGATTTTATGAACAAGAGTATCACCCAGGATCCAAAGAAGTGGAATTGATAAATATGGGAATTTTAAAAGATTTTAGAGGTTTAAAACTAGGTTCGATACTTTTAAATCATGCTATAGCCAGCGCATCTCGCAAAAATCCAAACAGAATGTGGGTACACACTTGTAGTCTAGACCATAAGTACGCATTGCAAAATTATAGATCAAAAGGTTTTGAAATATTCAAAGAAGAAGAAATAGATTTTGTTGCCTAATTTATTTTTGGAATTTTAAAAGTATCTTTATCATAGATGTCATTCTTCGAGACAATATTTAAAGAAAAATTTATATTATTGTTATATTGATCTATTATTTCCCAACCTTTCAAATTTAATGTCTTACTATCAAAAAAAACAGTTATTTCATTCTCGCTTGAATAAATGAGTTTTATAATTTGTTCACTTAGTTCTAATTTTCCAGATTTAACTACTTCTAAAAGCCTATCTTTATACAAAATATTTAAAAAAGGAGATTTTGATATAGGGTAATAATAAGTTTTATTATATTTTTTTTGCGTTATGGCTAGTCTTTTATTATTAATAACAAGCTCTTTTTGCTTATCATCAAAATATTCACATTTTAACTTTCCAGGGAACTCTAAAAGACAGCTTCCCTTTTCTGATTTCTCATTAACAAATTGATTAAAAGTAAACTCTATTGAGTTTAAATCATTTAATTGAGATATGATTTGATCCTTTTGATTTGCAGACAAATTAAAAGAAAATGAAGTAAATAATAAAATTAAAAAAAATTTCCTAAAAAACAAGGTTAAAGGACCTCACGTTTACCAACATGATTTGCTTTACTTACGATGCCCTTTTCTTCCATCATATCAATGATTCTAGCAGCTCTATTGTATCCAATTTGTAGTTTTCTTTGTAAAAAACTAGTAGATGCTTTTCCTTCTAATTTGATAATTTCCAAAGCCTGATTATAAAGTTCATCTACATCACCTTCTTCAATCGCAGTGGCAGTGTTTTCTGTATTCTCTTGTCTTGTAATTTCTTCTATATAGTCTGGTTCACCCTGAGCTCTTAATGTATTTGCAATCTTTTCAATTTCTTGTTCCGAAACATAAGGACCATGTATTCTAATAATACGATTTGCGGATGACATGAAAAGCATATCACCCTTACCAAGCAATTGCTCTGCACCCTGCTCTCCTAATATAGTTCTGCTGTCAATTTTAGAACTTACTTGGAAAGATACACGTGTTGGAAAATTAGCCTTAATTGTACCTGTAATCACGTCAACACTTGGTCTTTGAGTTGCCATGATAATATGAATACCTGCAGCCCTAGCCATTTGAGATAGTTTTTGAATATAATTTTCAATTTCTTTTCCAGCAACTAACATCAAATCTGACATTTCATCTACAACAACAACTATGTAAGGCATTTTGAGCTTATGTTTTGAATTGTAGCCATCGATGTTTCTAACACCAACTTTACTCATTAGCTTGTAGCGGCTATTCATTTCTTTAACCGTCCAAGCTAATGCTGAGGTTGCTTTTTTAGCATCAGTAATTACTGGTGTAAGCAAGTGAGGTATACCTTCGTAAGTAGATAGTTCTAGCATTTTAGGATCGATTAAAATGAACTTACATAAATCGGGATTTAATTTATAAAGCAATGATACAATAATTGTATTTATACACACAGATTTTCCAGATCCTGTTGTTCCAGCAATAAGTAAATGGGGCATGTTTGTTAAATCGCCTACTATAGGCGCACCAGAAATACTTTTTCCAAGCGCTATAGGAAGCTTTATCTCTTTCGATTTAAATTTGTCATTAGATAAAATTTCTCTTAAAGAAACCCCCTCTCTAGCTTCATTTGGAATTTCAATTCCAACTGTATTTTTTCCAGGGATCACAGAAACCCTTGCTGATGTTGAGCTAGTATTACGAGCTAAATCTTCTGATAGATTTATAATTTTTGAAACTTTTACACCAGGAGCAGGTTCAAACTCATATAAACTGACTACTGGTCCATTATTTATAGCTTTAATTTTCCCATCAATTCCAAAATCTAGTAAAATTTTTTCCATAAATTTTGCATCAGGACGATTTTTGTTAATATCAAGCAAGCTTGGTTTTGAAGAGTTTTTTTCTAGAAAATCTATTGATGGTATTTTGTATTTAATTTTTCGTTGAATGATTTCTTTCCCTTCTCTTTCTTCATTTTCAAATATAAAAGATTGCTGAGGTTTTTCAGTTAAAGAAACTTCATTTTCTGTTTTATCACTTGAAAGATTAACATGTGTTGTATTTTCTTCTTTCTTTTTAAAGAAAAAATAAAAAGTTTGTAATATTATTTTTTTTAAATTTAGGTCTGAAGAAAAAATAAAAAAGATTAAAGTTAAAAAAAATAGGACAAAAATAGAATACTCGTTATTAATCCAAGGAGCTTTATTGTTTATGAAATTATAACTTATTTCTCCCACAAAACCTGAATTGCCATTATCTATAAGCCAAAAAGAATTATTAAATGTAAGATAAACGAAAATTGATCCTAGTGTAAGATAAACCACAACTAAAAATAATTTTAAGATTATCCTTTTGATTTCTTTTTTAATTAATAAACTTATTCCCCAAAATAAAAAATTAGCTAAAAGTAAAAAAGAAGCTAAACCAAAACTTTGAAGAAGAAAGTCCGCTATACTGCTTCCGTATATACCAAAGAAATTTTTAATTTCTATACTGCTATCCCCATAAATAAACGAAGGGTCTTCAGGGGCATAAGTTGCAAAGGAAATTGCAAGCCCCACACCTGTTAAAATTAGGATTAAACCCAAAAATTCAAAGGTTCGTTTTTTTAAAAAATTTGTTACACTGTTTAAAAAGTTTGTATTCATATCGAATCGTTTTACGTACTTTTTACCATTTTTATGAAAGTGAGAAAAATTTTAATATGAAAAAACAGAGAATATGCATAGTTGGAGACGGTCTTTCAGGTTTAATAGCTGCTTTGGCGCTGAATAAATTAGAAGGTTTAGAAGTTCATTTAATATCTAAAAAAAACAAGCATTCTAAAGATAAAAGAACGACAGCTATTTCTGCTTCTAACTATGAGTTTTTTAATGAAGTTATAGAAAAACTCCATAAAAAGTTGTTTTGGCCTTCTAGAAAGATAGATCTTTTCTACGAGACAAAAGATCAAAATATGAATTTTTTAAACTTCAATGAAGATAGCAAAAATCTTATGTACGTTTTTGAAAATGACAAAATTAAAGAAATTCTAATTAAAGAAATAAAAAAGAAAAAGATCAAAACTTTTCAAAAAAATATTAATAGACTAAAAGATTTAGATGGTTACGATATGAAAGTACTCTGCTTAGGTAGATCCTCAAAAATCTATCAAAGTATAATTGATAAAAGATCATTAGATAAAGATTATAAAGAAATTGCTATCACAGGCTATGTTAAGCATAATTTAAAAAATTTGAATACTGCTCAGTATTTCTTAAAAGAAGGACCTTTAGCAATACTCCCTTTTTCAAAAAATAATTTTTCATTTGTGTGGAGTCTAGATAAAGACTTTCTTAAAAAAGATATCAATTTAATTGTTAAATCTAAAATCTGTGAAGTTTTAAAAACAAAAAAAATACAGATTTCAAATCAGCAATCTTATCCTTTGATACTTAATTTAAAACGAACATATTATAAAAATGATATTCTTATTTTGGGTGAAGGGTTGCACACTGTCCATCCTGTAGCAGGTCAAGGCTTTAATCTTGTACTTCGAGATATTAATAAATTACAAGAGATACTTAAGTACTATACTGGATTAGGCATGTCTTTAAAAAGCACTCCAGCGTTTAAAGATTTTACAAATTATAGAAAATCCGAAAATATCATCACTGGTATAGGAATTGATCTAACACATAATTTTTTTAAACAAAATAAATTACTAGATCCATTTAAAGAGACAATTTTGAAGAATATTTCCAAAAATAATACTCTTAAAAAAATAAGCAAATTTATTTCTAATCAAGGTTTATCAATTTAGTTCAATGAACATTTATGCTCTTTCATCAGGCAGAGGTCCGTCAGGAATAGCCATCGTTAGAATCTCAGGAAAAGACACACTTAAAATTTGTAAGAATTTGACTAAATTAAAAGAGATTAATTCTAATGAGGTAAATTATTGCAAATTTTATGACCCTAAAAACGATAAAGTTATAGACCCAGAGGCCCTATTATTGTGGTTTCGTCGCCCTAATAGCTATACTGGGGAAGATTTAGCCGAGTTCCAAGTTCATGGAAGTAATGCTGTAATCAATGCTTTATTGAAAGTGTTATCAGAACAAAATAATTGTAAATTAGCCGAACCAGGTGAATTTACAAAAATAGCTTTTCAAAATGATAAAATTGATCTTTTAAAAGCTGAAAGTATTGGTGATTTAATTCATGCAGAAACTGAACTTCAGAGAGATCAAGCTGTTAAATTAGTTCAAGGCAATGCCTCAAATTATTATAATGATTTAAGAGAAAAACTTATAAAATCTTTATCTTATATCGAGGCAAAAATAGATTTTGCAGAAGATGATTTACCAGAAAAAATCTTAAAAGAAGTACATAACTCTGTTAAACTCATTCATAAGGATATTCTTAAGATAATTGAGAATAATAAAATTGGAGAAAAAATAAGAGATGGATTTAGAGTCTCCATTACAGGTGAAGTCAATGCTGGAAAATCGTCTCTTTTAAATTTATTAGCAAAAAGAGATGTTGCTATCGTTTCAGATGAAGCAGGAACAACAAGAGATATAATCGAGACTTATTTAAATATAGATGGATATCCTGTAATTCTAGCAGACACAGCCGGCATTAGAAAAGCAAAAAATGAGATTGAAAAAAAAGGGATTTCATTAGCTTTAGGAAAATCAAAAGAAGCTGATTTAAATATTGTCGTTATAGATAACTCATCAAAAAATATAAACAGTGATATTAAGAAAATGATCAACAAAGATACAATAGTTTTACTTAATAAATCGGATGTACAAGATAAACAAAATCATAAATTTGAGGCAGATACAGTCTTGGTTTCAGTTAAAGAAAATAAAAATATAGATAAATTGATTAAAAAGATTAAACAAAAATTAAGCAAGAAATTTACATCAAATGACAGTGTTTTAATTACAAGAGAAAGACATAGATTAAGGCTTAATGAATGCTTAAAAGAAATAGACAACTTTCTTAAAAAAGATCAAAAGAAGGATCTAGAACTAGCTGCAGAAGACTTAAGAATGGCCACACGCCATCTTGGAAGTATTGTAGGCAAAGTTGATGTCGAAGAAATACTTGGTTCCATATTTAAAGACTTCTGTATAGGTAAATAAAATAGCTCTTGTATTCCTAATTTACCACGTTACATTCATCTCATGACAAAACAAACGTACGATGTAGTAGTAATTGGTGGTGGGCACGCTGGATGTGAAGCTGCAGCCGCATCTGCTAGAATGGGCGTAAATACTGCGCTTTTTACACATAAAATAGAGACAATTGGTGAGATGTCATGCAATCCAGCTATAGGTGGACTAGGAAAAGGACATCTTGTCCGAGAAATAGACGCCTTAGACGGCGTTATGGGTATAGTAGCTGATAAATCAGGCATTCAGTTTAGATTGTTGAACCGAAGTAGAGGACCCGCAGTACAAGGACCTAGAACACAGTCAGATAGAGCTCTTTACAAAGAGTATATGCAAAGCATTTTACTTAATTATCAAAATTTAGAGGTAATAGCGGACCCAGTAATTAAATTTTTATTTAGTAAAAATAAAATTGTTGGATTTGTTTGTCAAAGTAGGAAAGAAATTAGATGTAAGGAGTTAATACTTACTACCGGAACGTTTTTAAACGGATTAATTCATATTGGAGAAAAACAAACTCCAGCAGGACGATTTGACGAAAAGCCTTCAACAGGATTAAGCGAACAATTAGAAAAATTTAAAATACAAATTGGCAGGCTTAAAACTGGTACACCGCCTAGGCTTGACGGTGATACTATCAACTATGATGACTTAGAAATGCAGCCAGCAGATGACGAACCTAGCTATTTTTCCTTTTTAACTAATAAATTACAAAACAGGCAAATTAAATGCGGTATGACTTATACCAATGATGCTGTACACAAAATTATAAGTGAGAATATTTCTAAGAGCGCCATGTACTCAGGGAACATAAAAGGTGTTGGACCTAGATACTGTCCAGCTATAGAAGATAAGATAGTTAAATTTAAAGACAAGGAAAAGCATCAAATATTTCTCGAACCGGAAGGACTAATGGACAATACTATCTATCCAAATGGAATATCAACCTCTCTTCCAGAAGAGATTCAGGTCAAAATATTGGCTAAAATTAAGGGTTTAGAGCATGTAAAGATGAAAAGAGCAGGATATGCAATTGAATACGATTTTGTTGATCCTAGGGAGCTAAAATTAACTTTAGAAACAAAGAAAATTGAGTCACTTTTTCTAGCAGGTCAAATTAACGGTACTACCGGTTATGAAGAGGCGGCTGCACAGGGTCTTGTAGCAGGTGTGAATGCAGCTTTAAAAGTTAAAAATGAAGAAGAATTTATTTTAAGTAGATCAAATTCTTATATTGGTGTCATGATAGATGATTTAATAACTAAAGGAGTGTCGGAGCCTTATAGAATGTTTACATCAAGAGCAGAATACCGATTAACTTTGAGAGCAGATAACGCTGATCAAAGATTATCTCCTTTGGGTATAAAAATTAATTTGCTTCAACAAGAGAGAAAAAATATTTATTTAGATAAAGAAAAAAAATTAATTCATTTAACTAAATCTTTAAAATCAAGTTTGTTATCTCCTAACGAAGCAAAAAAATTTTCAATTAAAATTGCGATGGATGGCGTGAAGAGAACTGCTTTGGAGATCATAGGGCAAAGAAATGTAAATATGGCAAAAATAAGGCAGATATTTACTTCGATTCCTATCTATGAACGTGAATTGGATAAACAGGTTGAAATCGACGCCCACTACCTAGGATATTTAGATAGACAGTCTCATGACATAGAGTCTTTCAAGAAAGATGAGTCAATTAATATACCTGTACACTTCAATTATGACTCACTAAGTGGTCTTTCAAATGAAATTAAGACTAAGTTAAATAAGATTAGACCAACTACACTAGGACAGGCCCTAAGAATAGACGGAGTAACTCCTGCAGCAGCTGTATTAATTCTTTCCCATCTAAAAAAAGCAAAAAGAAGAGCCTCGGCTTAATGGATGAGTTAAAAGTAGCTCATATACTCAAAAATCAGCTTGGATTTAAAGATTCTTCCATAAAAAAGATCAAAAAATTACATAATCATCTATTAGAATACAATAAACGTTATAATTTAATTTCTAAGAACACTGAGAACAGCATATGGCTTAGGCATATCTTAGATTCAGCTCAGCTAATTAAATTTATAGACTTTTCAAAGGTCAAAAATTTAGTTGATTTTGGTACTGGAGCTGGTTTTCCTGGCTTAATAATAGGAATTTATGCTGAAGATCTAAGTTTTCACGTGAAATTATATGAAAAATCTAAGGTAAAAAGGGAATTTCTTATAAATATGAAGAAAAATTTTAATTTAAAAAATGTTTCAATAAAGAATAACGTATATGAAAAACCTATATCAACTGATATCATAGTCTGTAGGGCATTTAAAAAATTGAAAGAAATTTTAATGATTTCACGTGAAATAGTCAAAAAACCCCATAAATTGATAGTTCTTAAAGGAAAAAATGCACAGTCAGAAATTAATAATGTATCATTAGCATCAAATTATAGTTATAAACTAGAAAAGAGCATTACGGACGATGATTCTAAAATAATCATAGTCGAGGTAAAATAAAATGGAGAGTAGATCTACTATTGCAGTGATCAATCAAAAAGGAGGAGTAGGAAAAACAACTACTGTAATCAATTTAGCTACTTCATTGTCCATTTTGGGTCAAAATAATCTCATCATTGATCTTGATCCACAAGGCAATGCTACAACAGGATTGGGAAGATCAAATAATGATGAAAATAACAATATTTATAATCTCTTAATTAAAAAAATTGAACTAAGAGATGCAATTCAAAAAACAGATGTTAAAAATTTAGACATCATAGCATCAAACGTAAATTTATCAGGACTTGAAGTTGAAACAGCAAATGATTCCGATAGGGCTTTCGTATTAAAACAAATTCTAGAGAAAGAAAAAACGGGGCTCATATCAAATTATGACAATATTTTTATAGACTGTCCTCCTTCTTTAAGTTTATTGACAATTATGGCTTTGGTGGCATCCGATGAGATATTGGTTCCTCTTCAAACAGAATTTTTTGCTTTGGAGGGTATAACCCAGCTAGTTAAAACTATAGATCGAATAAAGATAAATTTAAACCCAGAATTAAAAGTTCGAGGAATCTTACTAACCATGTTTGACAAAAGAAACAAACTATCTTCACAAGTTGATAAAGAAGCACGAAGTTATTTTAAAGAAAAAGTCTACAAAACTGTGATACCTAGGAATGTTAGATTATCAGAAGCACCTTCACATGGTCTACCTTGTGTCATCTATGATAAAACTTGCTTAGGAAGTAAATCTTATTTTAAATTAGCAGATGAATTTTTAATTAAAAAAAACCATAACGTAGAAAGCGCAGCGTGAGCACATCTAAGAAAAAAGGATTAGGAAGAGGTTTAACAGCTCTTTTTGGAGATCAACAAGAGAAAGTCAAAAAAGAGGATAAAACTAGGAATAATGGTTTAAAAGCTAATATAGCTGATTTAAGCCCAAATAAGTATCAACCTAGAGTACATTTTGATGAAGAAAAATTGAAAGAATTGGCTAATTCTATAAAGAAAAATGGCATTATTCAGCCAATAGCAGTAAGAGAAGACAAAGTAGACCCAGGGAGATACGAGATAGTTGCAGGAGAGAGAAGGTGGATAGCAGCTCAAAAAGCCGGCTTGCACGAAGTCCCAATCGTGCTTTTAGACTTAGATGATAATGAGGCTTTAGAAGTGGCTATTGTAGAAAATATTCAAAGGGATGATCTTAATGTTATAGAAGAAGCAAAAGGTTATAAGAGATTATCCGAAGAGTTTGGTTATGATCATGAAAAAATTGCGAATTTTATGTCTAAAAGCAGGAGTCATATTAGTAATACATTACGACTTTTAACTTTACCTAAAGATGTAATAGCTATGATAGAAGAGGGTAATCTGACTGCTGGACAAGCAAGACCTTTGATAGGTCTGCCTAGCGCAACTAACATAGCAGAAGAAATTGTAGCCAAGAATCTAAGCGCTAGAAGTGTAGAACTTTTAGTAAGAAATAAAAAAGGGCCTCAAAAATCTGGACAGATAAGAGTAGACTCCAACATATTAAGTGAACAAAATAAAATTGAAGAAAATTTAGGCTTAAATGTCAATATTCAAAATAAAAGAGACAATTCTGGAAAAATAACAATTTTGTATAAAAATCTAGAACAATTTGAGTTAGTTTCAAAATTACTTAAGCGGAATTAGCAGTTACACATAAATCTATTATTAAATCCTTTATTAATAGGTCTTTTCTTATAGAAGAGTTAGATTTCATTTCAATTTCAGTATTGTAAGTTTTTTTCAGAGCTCTTTGAATTTTATTTTTATTCCACTTTTTAGATTGTTCTATCAACATTCCTTTATCCTTCCAAAATACTGGTGGTTTAAGATTAGAAATGATCGAATCTATATTTAGGTTTTCCTGTTTCATATTTTGTATTTCGTTCAGTCTATTTATTCTTTGATTAATAGAGTTTAAATAGTAAATATTATTTTCTATCTCAAAAACAGTGTCTGCAAGCAGTCTATTAGTGTTGATTTTATTGCCTTTTAAAGCCTCATCCTTGAGCAAGTTGAAATCATCATTAGTTCTATTGTTAAGTAATGAATCTATTTTATTTAAGTCCACTTTTCTATCACTAAAACAACTAATGATTTTATCAATTTCATTGTTAAGTTTGTTTCTATCTAATCCAGTGTTTTGCGTAATTAAATTTATAATTTGACTCGTCATGCCATGGAAGTCTTTTAATCTCTTACTAATAATTTTTTTAATTGTAATCTCACTGTCTTGATAACATGGTGAAATTCCACAAGATTTAGATTTTTCAAAATAATTTCTTAATTTTGATTTTTTATCGAGAATATCAGCAAATAAGAAAACTCTTTCTTCTTGTATACTTTCCACGATTTCATCTAGAGTATCTAAAATTTTATCATTTACATGGTTGATAAAGATGATTTTTTTTTCATTAAATAATGATTTATTTTTTATTTCGTTTATAAAAATATTTTTATTTTTAATTATTTCATCTTGAAATAAATTAAGGATTTCTTTTGTTTTATTTTGTTTCTTCAACTTTTCTTTAAATTCTTGTTTTAAACCTTGGTTTTCTCCATAAAATAAAAATAACTTGCAATTATGAATAGGTTTAAAATTTTCTTCTATAATATAACTTTTAAAGATCATTTATTATTAGGTTAATTTGTTTTTTTATTTTATCAGAAATATCATTGGTTAAATCATCAATTAATCTTTTTTCATTTTTTAGTGTTGAAGAATATTTATCAGATACTTGATAATTTCCAGTTGATATAATATTAAATTCTTTTTTCTTATTATTTTTTGAAAATTTTAATTTTACATAGGAACTCAACGTTATTTGGTATTTTGTAATTTGATTTTTTATATTTTTTTCTTTAACTTTTTTCTTCTTTTCAGTGTATAGTTCCATTACTATACTCTGCTCTCCACTTTCTGAAGAATTAATTATCATACTGTTTTTGATTTTAAAATTTATTCGATTATCCCCAGAAGTTTTTATTTCTGTGATACTAAAATTTTCAGAACCTTGATTATCTAAAACTTTATAGCCACAACTGGATGAGATAATAAAAATAAGTATTAAGCAGAATTTAGCTATGATTTCTTTCATCAATTTTTTACAATGTAATTTATAATTTTGTTTTTGACAAAAATAGTCTTTAAAATCTTTTTATTTATTATGTATTTATTGGCTTTTAATGATTTATTTACGAGGTCAGCTATTTCAGTTTCTTCTAAATTTCTTTTTACATTTAGTACATCTCTTGTCTTACCATTTATCTGTACAACCATCTTTATTTCACTATTTTTGACTGTCTCATGATTAACTTTTGGCCATTGATTCAATTCCTCACATTTTAAATTTGTTAAACATTCGTAGGCAATATGAGGGGTAAAAGGTATCATCAACTTCATTATTTTAATCATATTTGTCATTAATACTTTGTTATTTATTTCTAATTCTAAGGAGTCATTAAAATATCTATAAATTTCATAAAACTGTGCAATAGCCACATTAAATTGAAAACGATTTATAGCATTATCAATTTTGTAAACATAAAGGTCTACTTTATCTTCAAAAGATTTTTGTTTTTTCTCGTTTGCTTTTGTTTCAGCTTTATTCAATATTGACTGATTAAGATTCCAAATTTTTTGCAGAAATTTACTTGATGAAACTACACCTGCATCAGACCACTGAACATCTTTTTCAGGAGGACTATCAGATAATATAAACCATCTAACTGAGTCAGCTCCATATTGCTTAATCATGGTTTCAGGATCTACAGTATTTTTTTTAGATTTAGACATTGACTCTGATGCACCAATTGTAACTTTAGATTTATCAGTTTTTTTTATAGCTTTTTTTTCTGAAATTTTTTCTATTTCAATAGGACTTAACCAATTACCTTTGGTATCCTTATAAGTTTCATGACATACCATTCCCTGTGTAAATAAATTTTTAAAAGGCTCAGAGTATTTAATTTGAGTATTAGTATTTTTAATAGCCTTCATAAAAAAACGTGAGTAAAGGAGATGTAAAATCGCATGTTCTATGCCTCCAATATATTGATCTACAGGCATCCAGTAATTTGCTTCTTTAGTTTCAAAAGGGTATTTTTCGTCTTTAGGGGAACAGAATCTTAAAAAATACCATGAAGAGTCCACGAATGTATCTAGAGTGTCCGTCTCTCTAACAGCTGGTTTCCCAGTTTTTTTACAGGTTGTCTTTTTCCAACTCGGATGATTTTCCAGAGGATTTCCAGAAGAATTAAGATCAACATCCTCTGGAAGAGTAATAGGCAGTTCACTTTTATCTACTGGCACAATAGAACCATCCTCAAGGTAAATCATTGGTATAGGGCAACCCCAATATCTTTGCCTGGATATTCCCCAGTCTTTCAGTCTGAATAAAATTTTTTTTTCCCCAATCTTATTTTTCTCAATTTTATCAATAATAGTTTTTTTAGCCTCATCTACACTTAGACCATTTAAAAAATCAGAATTTATGATCTTACCGCTGCCAGTATAAGCTGTCTTCATTTTTTCACCTTTTTCAGAATCATTTTCATCAGATACTACTTTTATAATTGGTAGTTTATATTTTTTTGCAAAATCAAAATCTCTTTGATCATGTGCCGGACAACCAAAGATAGCTCCATTTCCGTAATCCATTAAAACAAAATTTGCTACATATATTGGTAACTTTTTATTTTTAAGAAATGGATGTTCTGCAAATAATTTCGTATCAAAACCTAGCTTCTCTGCATTTGCTAAGGCTTCTTCCGTCGTTCCAATTTTTGAACATTCCTTTTGAAATTTTTTAAAATCAGGTTTTTCATTAAAATTTTTTGAAATTTCATGATCTGAAGATATAGCAATAAAACTTGCACCAAAAATTGTGTCAGGTCTAGTAGTAAATATTCTTAATTTTTTATTTATACTCTTAATTTCAAAATCTAATTCACAACCAGTTGACTTCCCGATCCAATTTTTTTGCATTAGTTTAACTTTATCTGGCCAGCCACTTAAATCATCTAAGTCTTTTAAAAGTTGATCAGAAAATTTTGTGATATTAAAAAACCATTGTGATAATTTCTTTCTTTCTACTACAGCATTAGATCTCCAGCCCTTGCCATTTATAACTTGCTCGTTGGCTAATACTGTCTTTTCTACTGGATCCCAGTTAACATATGTTTCTTTTCTAGAAACTAGTCCTTGATTATAAAAATCAATAAATAGTTCCTGCTGATGTTTGTAGTAGTTTTGATTACAAGTAGATATTTCTAAATCCCAATCTATTGATAATCCCAACATCTTTAGTTGATGTTTCATTGTTTTTATATTTTCTTCAGTCCAATTTTTAGGATTTGTATTGTTTTCTCTTGCTGCATTTTCAGCAGGAAGACCGAAAGAATCCCATCCCATTGGATGTAAAACATTAAAGCCATTTAGATATTTATAACGCGCTATAACATCACCGATGGTATAATTTCTCACATGACCCATGTGAATTTTTCCTGATGGATAAGGAAACATCTCAAGACAATAAAATTTTTTTCCATCTTTATTATGTAATTTTGAGGAATTAAATCTATCTTGCCATTTTTTTTCAATTACTTGAAAGTTTACTCTTTCCATTAAGAATTTATTTCTTCTTCTTTTTATTTTTAGATTCTTTTTCTAATAAAGCAGCTTTTCTAAGTATTGTTGTATGCAATTCTTCTTTAATTTTTGTGTTTGATAATAAAACTACTCTGCAATTAAGATTAGCCGAACAGATTTTTTGATGAACAATAACTTTTAAGCTTTCACTTCTTATATCATTAGATAAAAATCTTAGAGAAATTTTAATCGACTCTTTTGATGAATCATTATCAGAATACCAATCTGTAATAATTACACCTCCTGAATAATCTACTGTTGTTAATGGAAGAAAATCTAAAGTTTCTAATGAGGCTCTCCACATGGGATTAGATGAGCTAAACTCATACGTCGTTCCTCTTCCAATTCCTCTGGTAATGCCACCAATTGATGCTCCTCTTCCTTCCTCAATGTTTTTTCTTGCTTTAGCTTGAGCCCCGTCCGGACGAGTTCGTTGATCAACTTTTTCGTATCCACCGCATGCAGTAAGCGCCAAAAGGATTGTTATTAGAGCTGCTATTAGAGGAACTTTAATCTTAAAAATAATCATAATTTTTATAGTATATCCTTATATATCTGCAAAAATGCTAAAATTACCATTTATTTAGTTTTTATAAGAGATTATAGTGTTGTATTTTTACAACAATCGAAATAAAAGACAAGTTTTTAAGTACTTTAAAGCCCTTAAAAACCAATAATTTGATAAAAAACAAGCATTATTATTAATTAATAATTAACTAAAGGAAAAATATGAAAAACATAACTAAAACTTTACTTGTGTTAGTTTCTTCACTTTCTATTTCTTTTGCTGCTACAGCAGGCGAACTTGCAGTTTCAGGTTCAGCTAAAGCATCATACGTAATAGGTGGATCAACTGACTCAAACAGTAAAGGTATTGGTGTTGGTAACGAATTGAACTTCACAGCGTCTGGTGAAATGGACAATGGATTTACATGGAGTTACAGCACAGAGTTAGATCCAGCAGATGGTGGAACAGCTACAAATGACGACTCTCAATTAGTAATTGGGATGGGCGACATGGGTACAGTTGGTTTCTACGATTCAGAAGGTGGATTATCTAAAGAGCTTGGTTACGGAATTGGAGCTTTAGGAACAGGTACAGACTACAACAACACTATGACGATTCAATATGGTGGAACTGTATCTACTTCTCCTAACGTACAATATCACTTACCAGCTGATCTTTTACCTTTCGGTCTAACTGCTAAAGTTGGTTTCGTACCAAACTTAAGCGATGGATCAGGTAACAGCTTTAAAAACAGTGGACCTCTACAAACTAATAGCTTAGCAGGTGATACAGCTACTCAATATCAAGTAACTGCAGCACCAATGGATGGTTTATCAATTGGAGCAGACTATTATTCAACGGATGATGGTACAGCTACAGCTCAGGACTATGAGTCTGGTAACTATTATGCTCAATACGCTATGGGTAACTGGAAAGTTGGTTACAACAAAGGTCACTATGCGCCAGCATTATCTAACAAAAACGGTTCCGTATCTGAGTATGAAAATACTGCGTGGGGAATTGAATTTGCAGTAAATGATGCATTGAGTGTTTCATACAACGAAGAAACATCTGAAGCTACAACTAGTGTTGCTATCGTAGCAGGTGCTAGCTCTGGAGTTAAAACATCTGTAGAATCTGAAATGGAATCTATTCAGGTTGCTTATATAATGGGTGGAGCTACTCTAGGTATATCTGTAGTTGATGTAGGAAACGCTGACTACGTAGCAAATAAAGATGAGAAAAGAACTGTATTTGCACTAGCTATGGACTTTTAATTAAGTCGTAGTTAATTAAAATTTAAAAAAGCCGGTTAAATAATTTAGCCGGCTTTTTTTTTATTTCAGACAAAAGGGCAAAAGAATTAGATTTGACCATTTTTAACTTCATCAAATTAGATAATTTAATGCCACCTAAAGGCACTAAATTTTCCCTTCTAGATAATTTAAAGAGGTTAAACTTAATTATACCCAGGAAGCCTTTTTTCAACGGATGAGAGACTTTAAATAATCTGGAAAAGATAATAGTAGAGCAACCTTGCAAGATTTTTATGTTGAGTTCCTTAATATTATGTGCAGATCCAATTATTTTATAGTTAGCTTTTTTTAATTTTGCTAGCCTGAGATTTGAGTTGTGCGCCGAAATATATAAACCATCAGCTCTTAGGTTTGATGTTAGCTTTTCATCATTCGATACATAGAAATCTATCTTTTTAGATTTACAACGCCTTCTAAATCTTACTAATTTATCAATATTTTCTATTTTACCCTTATTTCTATAAATGATTATGTATTTATTAATAAGTTTGATATTTCTTAAATCTATATCTTTGATATTTTCTATTATTAAAAAATATTTATTTTTAAAGGTAAACATATGAACATCATAGTTGAAAGATTTAATAAAATAAAATCGAATATATCTAAAATAGATAACGCCAATGCTTTGAAAATAATAGCAATTAGCAAAACTTTCTCTTTGGACCATATAATGCCCTTAATTGAATTCGGTCACAATCATTTCGGCGAAAATAAAGTTCAGGAAGCAGACGCTAAGTGGCATAAAGTTAAAAAAGAAAAGAAAAACTTAAGATTACATATGGTAGGCAAATTACAAAGTAATAAGGCAAAAAAAGCAGTTCAAATATTTGACTACATTCATTCCCTCGAAAACCAAAAACTGGCTGATACTTTATCTAAGTGTCAAAATGAAATAAACAAATCTATCAATTATTTTATTCAAGTAAATATTGGTAACGAATCTCAAAAAGCTGGCGTCAAATATAATGAAGTAGATCAGTTTTATAACTACTGCACTAGAGAAAAAAAAATGAATATTATAGGGTTAATGGCAATACCTCCAAATGATGAAAATACTGAAAAGTATTTCAAAAGCCTTTCAGAGTTAAATTCGTCATTAGGTCTTAAAGAACTTAGTATGGGCATGTCCTCTGATTACATGAAAGCTATTAATTATAAAGCCACTTACCTAAGAATAGGTAGCGCGATATTTGGGGAAAGATCTTAAATTATATTTATAATTGTTTTTCTATTAATCCTTTTTAAAATTTCTTTTAAATCTTTTTTGCTCACAGCAATACATCCATTAGTTTTGTTATAATTTTTTTTTGCAACATGGATAAAGATAGCGCTTCCTTTATTTCTACGTATAGGATTTAGATTGAAGTTTAGAACTAAAATTATGTCGTAAGTATTATTAGTTTTATAAAGTTTTTCAAAATTATATTCAAAAGGCAATCTAATAAGTTTATTATAAGACTTTGACTTAGGATCATCACACCATCCCATATCTTTACGAATAATTAATTTAGTTAATTTAGTCTTTAAATTGGGAATACGATCTTTTCTATATAGTATATATTTAACTTTGAATTTTCCTCTAGGTGTAATCTGGTCTCCTTCTCTCTTTTTTCTACCAATTCCTCTTTTACCTGTAGAGCATTTTACTTTATAATTATTGAAAAAGAGTTTTTTATTTTTTATTAGAATATGCATACAATTAATGTTTTAACTTTTGGTTCAAGAAATTTTAACACTTCGCTAGAAGAACTTAAAGATTATTTAAACTTTAAACTAACTTTCGCTGATAAAGAGATAAACAAAGAAACCTTAAATAATCACGATGTCTTAATTCTTCACCAAGATGGATTATTAGGAGATTCTTTAGAAAAATTATTAAAAGATAGTAAAAAAATTAAGATTTTAGTCTCAAATAAAAGTGATAAAAAAAAAGATCAATTTAATGAAATCATTTCTTTACCTCTTAAAATATCAGATCTCAATCAAATTGTAGAAAATGCGATCACGAAAAAAAATTTCAGCAAAAATTCATCTATATTAATTAAACAATATAAGTTGGATAAAAATGAAAAAAAATTAATAAAAAATAAAAATTATATTTTGTTAACTGAAAAAGAGATACAACTTTTAGAGTTATTTTTAGACAACAAAAAACCTATCAGTAAAAACATAATTTTAAAAGAAGTTTGGAAGTATTCGACATCTGCAGATACCCATACTGTAGAAACGCATATTTATAGATTAAGAAAAAAGATAAAGTCTAAATTTTTAGATGAAAATTTTATCTTAAACAACAAAGATGGATATTTATTATGAAGAAAAGAAATAAAATAGCTTTAGATTTATTTACTAATAAATATCGTAAACGTATCGTCAAACCAAAAAAAGGAAAAGGTAGTTTTAAAAGAAGAAAAAAATAATCTAATTAAGTCGAGCGCCAATTTTTTGAATTATTTTCGACGACATTTCAGTACCTTTATTTAAACTTTCTTTAAGAGATAGATTGTTTACGTGACCATGTAGAAAACCTGCTGCAAATAGATCACCAGCACCAGTTAAGTCTTTAATTTTAAGATTTTTTTGAGCTTTGCATTCAACAATTTCATCTCCTTTAATTGCGATTGCTCCTTTTTCACCTCTAGTAATAACTAACAATTTTTTAATTTTTTTTGAAAATTCAATAACATTATTAAAATCTCTTGTATCTATTAAAGACATTATTTCTTGTTCATTAGCAAAAGCAATATGTAATTTATTTTTAACCAAATTTAAAAAATGTGGCTTATGCCTTTCTACGCAGAACAAATCTGATAAAGACATTGCTACTTGATCAGAGTTTTCAATTGCTTTTTCAAAAGCCTTTTTTGGCTCTCCTTCATCCCAAAGATATCCTTCTAGAAATACAAGATCACTATTTTTCACTGAGTTAACATCTATATCATTCTCATTAATTTTTCCTGCAGTTCCAAGGAATGTACACATAGTTCTCTCAGAGTCAGGAGTAATTAAAATCAAACAAGTGCCAGTAGGAATTGCTTCTTTTTTTTTAGAATAAAAATATTTAACTTTCTCTTTTTTGAGTCCTACTTCGTACTTGGCGCCCAGCTCATCATCGCTTACTTTACCAATAAAACCTACTTTATTTCCTAGCTGAGAAAGACCTACAATTGAATTTGCAACTGAACCACCAGAAACTGTTTCTTCAATCCGAAGATTTGATAGTAATTTCTTAAACTCACTCTCATCCACAAGCTTCATAGTGCTTTTTGTTAATTTGTTATTAGTTAGAAAGTTTTCTTCTACTTTACAGATAACATCAACAATTGCATTTCCAATTCCTATAACTTTCATTTTTTAAGCTTTTTTTGTTTTAATTGGTTTGTTTCTTTTTGGATAACAGCTTTTACAAATTTTACAAGATATACCGTAACATTCTCTAGCCTGACAGTATTCTCTTCCATACCAAATTATCTGCAGATGGAGTTTATTCCATGATTTTTTTGGAAATAATCTCTTCAAATCTTTTTCAGTCTGAATAACATTTTTACCATTGGTCAATCCCCATCTTTGTGCTAATCGATGGATGTGAGTATCTACTGGAAAAGCAGGGTGTCCAAAACCTTGAGACATTACTACACTAGCAGTTTTATGTCCTACTCCGTGTAATTTTTCCAAATCTTCAAAATTTCCAGGCACTTTTCCCCCATGTTTTTCAACCAATTGTTTTGAGAGTAGATATACGCTTTTAGCTTTTCTTTTAAAAAAACCAGTACTTCTTATTAATTGTTCAATTTTTTTTCTTCCAAGTTTTATAAAGTGTTCAGGCTTATTATATTTTGGGTATATTTTTCTAGTCGCTTTATTTACATTTATATCTGTAGTTTGTGCAGACAAAGCTACAGACACTAGTAAAGTAAATAAGTTTCTATGTTTTAAGGGCACTGAAACTCGAGGATAAAATTTATTTAAAAGTCTTAATACTATAGTCGCTCTTCTATTTTCACTCATTGTTTTAAATTTATTTAAAATTCAAAACGTTTCTCATGGAGTATAAGCCAGGTTTTTTGCCTATTATCCATCTTGCAGCTGTTAATGCACCTTCGGAAAAAAGTGCTCTATCAAAAGCTTCATGATTTAAAGAAACTATCTCTTTTCCACTTGAAAAAGAAACTTCATGTTTGCCTATAACTGATCCTTTTCTGAGTGAATTAAAATTAATTTTTTTTCCATAAGGAAAAGATTTTTTATTTAGATATTTTTTTCCTATTAATCCATAAAAATCTTTATTTTTTCCTACGGCTATACCTTTACCAAGCATTAAAGCAGTTCCTGAGGGATAATCTTTTTTATTTTTATGATGAACTTCAAAAACTTTGCTTAAGAAATTATTATTAAGGGATTTTGAAGCTATTTCAGTTAAATACATTAGCAAATTAACTCCTAGACTCATATTTCCAGCCTTAAGAATAGGAATTTTTCTTGAGTATTTTTTTATTATATTTTCTTCTCTTTTAGTGAATCCAGTCGTCCCAATCACAACTCTTTTTTTTAGTTTTGATGCAATTTTTAAAACTTCCAAGGTACATTTAGGCACTGTAAAATCTATTATTACATTTGCTTTCTTAAATGCATTTTCTGTATTTAAATTAGGTCTGATACCCATTATATTTTTATTTATTATTCTATTTTCAGTCAGAGATACTAACTTAAAGTTTTTATTTGCTTTTGAAGTTTTAATGAGTTGTCGACCCATTCTTCCCATACAACCAGTTATTGCTAAATTAATTTTTTTCATTACTATACAAGATTTATAACTACAATAATAATAAGAACAATTATAGTCCAAATAGATAAATTTTTTAAAAACTGTTTTATCTTATTATTCGTAGATAAAAATGCTGGTAAGATTAAAATTAATACTGCAATTAAAAATATTGCAGACATTATTTGCTCAGTTTCCATTTAATTTATGATCCTTTCCAGAATTTTTTTGCTTTTTCAAAAAAAGTTTTAATCACTGGATCAGGTTTATTTGACTCTATTTCATTAAATTCTTCTAATATTTCCTTTTGTCTTTTTGAAAGAGAAGTCGGTACTTGAGTAACAACTCTTATATATAAATCTCCAAACACACTTCTTCTTAATATAGGCATACCTTTTCCTTTTAATCTAAATTGTTTACCATGTTGAGTTCCCGCAGGAATTTTAATTTTAGATTTCCCCCCATCGATTGAAGGCACTTCTACAGTTGTTCCTAAAGTTGCGTCTGAAAAAGAAATTGGAAGTTCATAATATAAATTTTCCTCAGATCTTTTAAAAATAGTATGGTTATCGATAGAAATAAAAAGATAAAGATCTCCACTAGAACCACCTTTTGAACCAGCCTCACCTTTACCAGATAGCCTTATTCTAGTTCCATCATCAACACCTTTAGGAATCTTTACAGTTACATTCTCACTACCTTGTACCTTCCCATTTCCACTACAAGTTTTACATGGAGTTCCTATTGTTTCTCCGTAACCACTACATTGAGGACAAGTTTGCTGAATTGTAAAAAATCCTTGATTAGTTCTGACTTTACCTTTTCCAGAGCAATAGGTACATTTTATAGGTTTGGATCCTTTTGCAGCTCCACTACCAGAGCATGGAGAACACTTTTTATAAGTAGTGTATTTAACATTTTTCTCTAATCCTTTATAAGCTTCCTCTAAACTGATACTAGTATCGTACCTTAAATCATTTCCTCTATTACTAGATCTTCTTGATGTTCCACCACCGAAGTCTCCAAAAAAATCTTCAAATATGTCAGAGAACGAAGATGAATTGAAATCGAATCCTCCAAAACCTTGACCACCTCCTCCAGCTCCTTCAAAAGCAGCATGACCGAATTGATCATAATTATTTTTTCTCTTATCATCAGAGAGAACATGATAAGCTTCACTAGCCTCTTTGAATTTCTCTTCAGAGGTTTTATCACCTTTTGTTTTATCTGGATGATACTTTAGAGCTAATTTACGATAGGCTTTCTTAATTTCATCTTTAGAAGCTGAGTTTGTTACACCTAAGACATCGTAATAATCTCTTTTAGCCACAGGACGTCTCCTCTATTAATTTTCTTAGGCGCTTTTTTCTTTATCTTCTTTTACATCTTCAAAATCTGCATCTACAACATTTTCTTTATCTTCTGGTTTTGCGTCTTTTGATTCTTTTCCTTTAGTTTCTTTAGTTTTTTGCTGACTTTTATAAACTGCTTCACCTAACTTCATTGAAACTTGAATTAAGCTTTGTGTTTTTTTCTTAATATCTTCTGAGTCAGTTCCTTCTAAAGATTTTTTAAGATCTGCAATTCCACTTTCAATAGCCTTTTTCTCCTCTGCTGAGATTTTATCACCGTGTTCTTTTAGGCTTTTCTCTGTTGAAAAGACCAAACTATCAGCTTGGTTTCTAGCATCAACGGACTCTCTTTTCTTTTTATCAGCTTCTTTGTTAGCCTCAGCATCTTTAACCATCTTTTGGATTTCTTCTTCGGATAAACCACCAGATGCTTGAATTTGAATTTTTTGTTCTTTTCCAGTTCCTTTATCTTTAGCTGAGACATTTACAATTCCATTTGCATCAATATCAAATGTAACTTCAATTTGAGGCGTTCCTCTTGCAGCAGGAGGAATTCCTACTAATTCAAAGTTTCCTAAAATTTTATTGTCTGAAGCCATTTCTCTTTCACCTTGCAGAACTCTTATAGAAACTGCAGGCTGATTATCTTCTGCTGTAGAAAATACCTGGCTTTTTTTAGTAGGTATTGTAGTGTTTTTATCGATTAACTTAGTTGAAACACCACCTAGAGTTTCTATTCCCAGAGATAATGGAGTTACATCAAGCAATAAAACATCTTTAACATCACCTTGTAAAACACCTGCTTGAATAGCGGCTCCCATAGCTACTACCTCATCGGGATTTACACTTTTGTTTGGTTCTTTACCGAAGAAATTTTTAACTGTTTCAACAATTTTAGGCATTCTAGTCATACCACCAACTAAGACTACTTCATTAATCTCTGCAGCAGAAAAACCAGAGTCTTTAAGAGCAATTTTGCATGGTTCTAAAGTTTTTTCTACTAAGTCTGAAACTAAAGCCTCTAGTTTAGCTCTTGTGAATTTTAAATTAACATGCTTAGGTCCAGTTTTATCAGCTGTGATAAAAGGTAAATTGATTTCTGTTTGAGCCGCAGAAGACAATTCTATTTTTGCTTTTTCAGCAGCTTCTTTTAATCTTTGTAAAGCTAATTTATCATTTTTTAAATCAATTCCATTATCTTTTTTAAATTCACTTACTAGATAGTTAACTATCGCATCATCAAAGTCTTCTCCTCCTAAAAAAGTATCTCCATTAGTTGATTTAACTTCAAAAACACCATCTCCAATTTCTAATATTGAAACATCAAACGTTCCGCCTCCCAAATCATATACTGCAATTTTTTGTCCATTTTTTTTATCTAAACCATAAGCTAAAGCTGCAGCTGTTGGTTCGTTGATAATTCTTAAAACTTCTAAGCCTGCAATCTTTCCAGCATCTTTAGTTGCTTGTCTTTGTGCATCATTAAAGTAAGCAGGGACAGTAATAACTGCTTTAGTTACAGCTTGGCCTAAATATTTTTCTGCAGTTTCTTTCATTTTTTGCAAAATAAAAGCAGATATTTGTGAAGGTGAATATTTTTTTCCTTTACCTTCAATCCACGCTTCTCCATTATCTGATTTGATTATCTTAAAAGGAACTCTGCCAATATCTTTTTTGACTGTTTCATCTTCAAAAGATCTACCAATTAATCTTTTAGTAGCAAAAATCGTATCTTGTGCATTTGTTACCGCCTGTCTTTTTGCAGGTTGACCAATAAGTTTTTCTTCATTATCTAAAAAAGCAACTACTGAAGGTGTAGTTCTAGTTCCTTCAGCATTTTCTAAAACTTTAGCCTGCGAACCATCCATAATGGCTACACATGAATTTGTAGTTCCTAAATCTATTCCTATTACTTTGCTCATTGTTTAAATTCCTTTATTCGTCGTTGTTTATATGGGTGTTTTTTCTTCTTCTACAAGGTTATTTCTCATCTTTTTTTTTATCTTTTTCCTTACTTTTAGATGTTTTTTTCTTCGCTACAGCTACTAATGCCGGCCTCAACAATCTTTCTCCCAGCATATATCCAGGCTGAATTTCTTCTAGAATAGCACCAGTTTCTGCTTTCTCATCTTCAATTTCGGACATAGCCTGATGAAGATTCGGATCAAATTTATGATTTTGTGTATTAATTTTCTTAATTCTATTTTTTTCAAATATGGATACCAAATCTTTTTCTATAACAGTTATATTGTCCAAAAATTTATCTAAATCTTTATTATTTTTAAGAACTTCATCGTTCTTAATAGCTAGCTTAGCCCTTTGTAAATTATCTAAAATTGCCAGACTTTCTTTAGCAAAATTAAAAGACCCGAACTCAAAAGCATCTTTGATTTCTTTTTCAAATCTTCTTCTTTGGTTTTCTATTTCAGCTAATGACCTTAGTAATTTATCCTCAGATTCAGCCAATTTATCTTCTAGGGATTTTTCTTTTTTAATCTCATCCTTAGACTGATCATCTTTATTCTGATCTTCCTTTGATCCGTCAGCTTTTTTTTGGTTATCTTCAGCCATGATAATTGCTATATAGTGCCTATAATTTAAAATACTAGGTATAGATGAAAAAAATTTTTATAGGTACTCACAACAGGGGAAAATTTAAAGAAATTAGCTACCTATTACCCAAAAAAATAAAAAAAATCTCTCCAATTAAATTAAAAGTCAAAAGTCCAAAAGAAACTGGGAAAACTTTTCTTTCTAATGCAAAACTTAAAGCAAAATATTTTTCTAAGTTTACAGAACTACCAGTAATTTCTGATGACTCTGGACTTTGCATAAGAGCATTAAAAGGAAAACCTGGAATTTATTCGGCTAGATGGGCGAAAAAATATGGAAGCTTTTCAAATGCAATGCGATTTATATTAAAAAAGATGAAAAAGAAAAAAAATAGATCTGCTACATTTATATGTAGTTTGTCTTTTAAATATCCAAGAGGAAAAGTGGTTACAGTAATAGGGAAAATTAACGGTTTAATTTCTTACAAGATGCTTGGAACGAGAGGGTTTGGCTATGATCCTATATTTATTCCTGCAGGTGAATCTATTACATTTGGACAAATGTCTAAATTAAAAAAAATTAACATGGATCACAGATATATTGCTTTTAAGAAATTAAAAAGAAAAATTAAAATTTTGTAAATCGATTGTTTGCAGCTTTATAAATACTTAGATTTTGGATTGTTTTTTTATTATTAAAACTAAAAGTTCCAATTTTGCCTTTAATTTTACCTTTAAAAGAAAAATCATTTACCGAATTTATTTTACCCTTTTTTTTCCAGGCATAATAAATTAGACCTATGGCATCATAAGCTAAAATAGTTATTTCACTCGGAAAATTATTAAATATTTTAAAATAATTATCTTTATATTTTTTAAACTCTTTATAATTAACTGAAGGATAATACAAACTTCTCACAGTATTTTCATAAAAGATACTCTCATCAAACCATTGGTTTATAGTTGTAAATAAAACTTTTTCTTGGTCTACATCAGTAAAGACTAATGATGTTAATACACTTTTTAAACTGTTTCCAAAGTCAATTATAATTACTGAGTCAAAATTTACATCTCCTAGAGTATACTTTTGTTCCAATTTTTCCAATTGACGTTTTGACTGTTCATCTTCTTTATCTTCAAACATTTTTTTTCTGTTTTCTAGATTTCTTTTTCTTTGAGAATAATTTGTTAAAATTTCAATTTCTCCAGTTAAAACTTTTGGATCGGGGTTGTATTTAAATATTTTATAATTTTTCAAATCTAATTTATTTAATTTTTTCTCAATAAAATTTGCATATTGATTTTTAGGTATAAAGATTACAGTCTTATTTTTTTTTTGTATTTTAATAAATTTCATCAAAGCAAACATTTGAGATTCAAGACTTACACCAATGCTTATTATGTTGTTTTGAAATTCAGGGTTTATATTTGAAGGAGAAATAAATATCATATCATTGAATTTCTTTACCTCATCAAAATCTTCATTATTGATTGGTCCAATTACAATATTCACCCCTTGCGATCGAATTTCTTGAATTGCTTTAATTAATTTTTTTTTATCATTCGAACCAGAGTCCCTTGGTATTATCTGAACATTTTTATCATTAATTTCATCTAAAGCTAATTGTAAGGAATATAGAAGGGAATCCCCAAGTTCTTTATATTCTCCACTTAGAGGTGCCAGCAAGCCAACTTTGAGAATATTATTATTCTCATTACCTTGTAGATTAGAATTAAAAAAGATTAATATATAAGCTATTATTGTTATAAATTTATTTTTCATAGTATGAAATTGTCTATTAAAACCTTATATATTGTTTCAACTCCCATTGGAAATCTTGATGATATAACTATAAGAGCGATAGATGTACTAAAAAAATCTGACATAATTCTTTGTGAAGATACTAGACACTCTTTAAAGTTATTAAATCATTTAAAAATTAAAAAACAGTTAATCTCTTATCACAAGTTCAATGAAAAAAAAGAACTTGAAAAAATCATAAAATATTTAAATGAAGGCAAAATTTTGTCTTTAATTTCTGACGCTGGCACCCCCTCTCTCTCTGACCCAGGTCGTTTACTAATTCAAACATGTATTAAAAAAAATATAAGGGTTATTCCGATTCCAGGAGCATCTTCTATTACAACTTCAATGAGCATTTCTGGGTTTAAAGATCAATTTCTTTTTTATGGCTTTTTACCTAAAACTGAGAAGGAATTAGAAAAAATTTTATCATCTCTTTGTCAATTTAGTTTTTCCCAAGTATTTTTTATACCGTCTATTAAAATTAATTTTTACTTAAAAAAATTCAAAAAGTTTTTCCCGGGCAGGAAGTTGTTAATTGCCAAAGAACTTACAAAGATGCATGAATCGTTTTATAGAGAAGATATTGATAAAATTAATATGTTTAAAACTTCAATTAAAGGTGAGTTAACAGTTGTAATATCAGAAAAAAATATTAAAGATAAATTCTTTGATGAAAATAAAATTATTAAAAAAGCTAAAATTTATCTTAAAAAATACAGCTTAAAAGATGTTGTTGAACTGTTATTCGAGTCAGAAAAAATTAACAAAAAAAAGATTTATCAAATATGTTTAAATATAAAAGAAAATGCGAAAAATAATTAGTTTACTATTAATATTTCTCTTAGTTTCGTGCACCTCGGTTGGGAGATTTGGAACAGGTGTTGATATAACTTTTGACCCTAGGACAATTGGTATGCAAATTGACGATACAATTATGCAAAAAAATTTGAATGCTAGACTTGCATTAACAGATAAAAAATATTTTTTATCAATACAATCAGAAGTGATTGATGGGAGAATATTTTTATCAGGAAAAGTAGATGAACCAGAAGAGAAGATTAAAATAACAAAAATGGCTTGGGAAACAAAGGGTGTTCGATCAGTAAAAAATGCCATAAGTATTAAGGGACAAAGCAATTTTAAGGGCACCGCAAAAGACATTTTAATTACTAGTCAATTAAGATCTGCTTTAATATTTAATAAAAAGACCAAAGCGAGAAATTATACTTTGGAAACTATAAACAAAAATATTTATATTTTTGGCATAGCGATGGATGAGGAAGAAAAAAGCCAAGTTATTAATGAAGCTAATAAGATATATGATGTTGAGAATGTAATTCCATCTATATATTTAGTTTCTGAATTAAGCCGTAATAAAATTTAAATTCAATATTCAATTACGTCTGAAGAATATGCTGCAACAGAAGCTAAGTTTAAAATATCAGATGTGCTTGATCTTAATGGAGCAACTTCAATAGGTAATCCAAGTCCAATTAAAAGAGGGCCTATTAATTTTGCTCCTCCATATTCTTTCATCAATTTAGTTGAAATAGCTGCACTATGTAGTGCTGGCATAATTAAAATGTTAGCCTTACCTACAATTTTAGAGAAAGGATAAACCTCTTGATACATTGGGTTTAATGCCACATCAGGCTGCATTTCTCCATCAAAATCAAAATCTACCTTTTCTTTTTTTAATATCTCAATAGCGTCTCTTACATGTTTTGTATTTTTTGATATTGGCTTACCGAAAGTAGAGTGAGAAAGAAAAGCAACCTTAGGATCAAATCCAAACAATCTAGCAACACGCACACAAGATTTAGATACATTTGCTAGTCTTTCTGCCGAAGGAAAATCTTTTACGTTTGTATCAGCCACTAGTACGGTTTTTCCCTTAGAATTAATCATTGTCATACCAAAAATTTCTTCACCAGGTCTAGGATCAACAACCTTTCTTAATTTTTCTATTGAAGCAGTATAATGTCTAATATTACCAGTTACCATTGCATCTGCATCTTTACATGCAATCATGGAGGCTCCCCATGCAATACGATCATTTCTTACCAATCGGTCTACATCTCTTTCCAATTGACCTTCTCTTTGCAGTCTTTTGTATAGATGCTTAACGTATTTTTGTCTTTTTTCTTTATCAGTTGAATTAACTATTTCTATCTTGTGATTTTCATCTAAACCAATTTTTTTCAACTGTTCTTTAATTCTTTTTTCAGCTCCTATCAATATTGGTGTTCCAAGTTTATTTTTCCCAAATTCAATTGCTGCCTTCAGCATGTTTTCATCTTCACCTTCAGCAAATATGACTTTTTTTGGATTTTTTCTTACTTTTGCATTGATACCTTGCATAATTGACATTGATGGATCTAATCGGTTTGTTAATTCATCTTTATAACTATCAAAGTCTTTAATTTTTTTTCTCGCTACTCCACTTTTAATAGCAGCTTTAGCTACAGCAGAAGGAATCACGCTTATTAATCTTGGATCAAATGTAGAAGGTATAATATAATTTTTTCCATATTTCGGTCTGTCTCCGCCGTACGCAGATACAACTTCGTCCGGAACATCTTCTCTTGCCAACAAGGCAATTGCTTTTGCAGCAGCAACTTTCATTTCTTCATTAATTTCTCTAGCTCTTACATCTAGAGCTCCTCTAAATATATAAGGAAAACCAATTAAGTTATTTACCTGATTTGGATAATCAGATCTGCCAGTTGCTATTATCGCATCAGATCTGACATCCTCTATAATTTCTGGTTTAATTTCAGGATCAGGATTAGCACATGCAAATATTATTGGATTTTTTGCCATGGATTTTACCATGTCTTTAGATACTACATCTTTTGCAGATAAGCCTAAAAACACGTCAGCATTTTTCATAGCTTCCTCCAAAGTTCTTAACTTGGTGCTAACTGCAAATGCTGATTTAAATTGATCCAAATTTTTTCTACCTTTATAAATTACACCTTTACTGTCACACATAATAATGTTTTCACTTTTTACGCCAGAACTTTTAAATAAATTTGTACATGCTTGCGCAGACGCTCCTGCTCCATTAATAACAACTTTAACATTGTTGATTTTTTTTTTGGAAACGTCTAAGGCATTAATTAAAGCAGCTGTGGTAATAATTGCAGTACCATGTTGATCATCGTGAAAAATAGGTATATCTAAAACTTCTTTTAGTTTTTGTTCAATAATAAAACAATCAGGCGCAGCAATATCTTCAAGATTAATCCCTCCAAATGTGCCACTTATATTTTTAATTGTTTCAATTATAGAGTTGGTATTATTGCTATTAACTTCTATATCAATCGAGTCTATGTCTGCAAATCTTTTAAACAATACAGATTTGCCTTCCATTACTGGTTTTGATGCAAGTGAACCAAGGTTGCCAAGACCCAATATTGCTGAACCATTACTAATAACAGCGACCAGATTTCCTTTACTAGTGTAGTCATAAACAGAATTAGGATTTTTAGCTATTTCTTTAACGGGAGCCGCAACACCAGGAGAATATGCTAAAGATAAATCTCTTTTTGTTGTTAAGGGCTTAGAAGAATTTATCTCAATTTTGCCTGACTTTCCTTTTATATGAAAATCAAGTGCTTCTTTATCAGAATAATGGTCGATTTTGGATTTTTTTGTCATTTAAATTATGAGCATTTAATATAACTTATAATATTGCATTATTTATTTATTATTTGTGGCTTAATTTAGAACTTATATGAACTTGTTATCTTCAACATATGTTTTTAGTTTTTTTACCTTATTAAGCAGAGTTTTAGGCTACCTTAGAGATATATTAATTGCAATATTTTTAGGAGCATCAATTTTTGCCGATGCTTTTTTTGTTGCTTTTAGACTTCCAAATACATTTAGGCGCTTATTTGCAGAAGGGACATTTAATGCAGCTTTTATACCCAGTTATGTCTCAGAAAAAACTAAAAGTCAAAAAAGAGGAAAAAAATTTGCTGACGAGAGTTTAAGTATATTAATTCTTATTCTTTTTTTTATAGTTCTGCTGGTAGAGATATTTACACCTTATTTAGTTTATTTAATTGCGCCAGGCTTCTTGGAAAATACTGAAAAATTTAATCTTGCAATAGAGTTTACTAGAATAACATTTCCTTTTTTATTGTTTGTAAGCATTTCATCTTTTTTTTCAGGGATTTTGAATTCTAATAATAAATTTGCTGCAGCAGCTGCAGCGCCGATTATACTTAATGTTATTCTGATATTAAGTTTATTAACTTCTTACTTTTTTGGTTTAAATTTTGCTAAACAATTATCTTATGGAGTTACTTTGGCTGGAATAATCCAACTAATATTTTTAATATTTGTCACAAAAAAATATTATAGACCATCTATTGAATTCAAAACTAAATTAAGCAGTAAAGTAAAATTTTTTTTTAAAAAACTTTTACCTAGCATACTTTCTTCTGGAGTTATGCAGATAAATATTTTGGTTGGTACAATTATAGCTTCTTTCGAAGCTAGCGCAGTATCATATCTATATTATGCGGATCGGATTTATCAGATTAACCTAGCTATAGCAGGTATTGCAGTAGGAACTGTTTCCTTGCCAGTTTTGTCTAAAGCTTTTAAACAAAAAAATTTTTTGAAAATTTCAAATATTCAGAGTAGATCAATAGAGCTTTCCCTTTTATTATCAATACCAGCCAGTTTGGGTTTAATCATAGCTTCCAAAGAGATTGTAAATGCTTTATTTGGATATGGGTCTTTTACTATTGAAAATATTAATATGACGGCTTCTGCCTTAAAATATTTTGGCTATGGTATCCCAGCATTTGCTTTGATTAAGATTTTATCCAATTTCTTTTTTGCTAGAAACAATACCAAAACACCATTTTATATTTCAACTTTAATTGTTTTATTAAATATTTTGATAAGCATTACCTTCTTTAATAAAGTAGGTTTTATTATAATTCCTATTGCTACGTCTATTTCTGCTTGGGTTGGAGTGATAGCTTATGTATATCTACTAAATGAGAAGAATTTTTTATTACTAAAAAATTATTTACCCCGAAACATCTTAAAAATAATTTTAAGTACAGTTTTTATGTCTTTTCTTTTGATTTTTGCATTAGATCATTATGCAGATTATTTAGACTACAATTATAAATATAAATCAGTTTATTTATTGATAATTGTTGGTTTTGTTGGCAGTATTTATTTGGTATCTTGTTATCTAACTGGAATTTTAAAAACAAAAAATTTTAAAACAAATTAATATGAGTGAAAAAAAACTAGTATTTTCAGGTGTTCAGCCCACTGGAAACTTGCATCTAGGAAATTATCTTGGAGCATTGAAGAATTTTGTATCATTACAAAAAAATATGGATTGTATTTATTGTGTTGTTGACTTGCATGCAATAACTACTTTTCAAAATCCGAAAGAGTTAAAAAACAATATTTTAGAGACTACCGCAAGTTTTTTGGCGACAGGGCTTGATCCAAACAAAAGCATAATTTTTAATCAATCTTCTGTTTCTGCTCACTCAGAATTAGCTTGGATTTTTAATTGTGTATCAAGAGTTGGTTGGTTAAATAGAATGACTCAATTCAAAGATAAAGCAGGATCAGACAAAGAAAAAGCTAGTGTAGGACTTTATATCTATCCAAACTTAATGGCTGCTGACATATTGTTATATAAAGCTACTCATGTTCCTGTTGGAGCTGATCAAAAACAGCATTTAGAATTGTCAAGAGATATTGCCCAAAAATTTAATAATGATTTTAACTGCAAAGGTTTTTTCCCCTTACCAGAACCTCTTATTCTTAAAAATATTTCAAGAGTAATGAGTTTAAGAGATGGAACAAAAAAAATGAGTAAATCTGAAGAATCAGACTACTCAAGGATTAATCTTAAAGATAGCGCAGATGAAATTGTAAAAAAAATTAAAAAAGCTAAATCTGACTCAGAGTCCATTCCAGATAACTTGAAATCTTTAGAAAAAAAACCAGAGGCACTAAATCTTTTGAACATATATTCAGAGGTATCTAAGATTAATTTAGAGAAAGCATTAAAAGAAATGGCGGGAAAAGAATATTCATTCATTAAGAGTAAACTGGCAGATCTTTTAGTAAGCGAAATTTCTCCAGTTGGTAAAGAAATAAATAAATTAATGAATGACAAGGCATATTTACTTCAGATATTGAAAAAAGGCACTGAAAAAGCCTCTATTAAAGCTGAGGAGAACCTTAAAAATGTACGTGAAAAAGTCGGCTTGATATAATATACAATATTTCAATGATCCAAACAGAATCAACACCAAATCCAGAGTCTTTAAAGTTCTTGTCTGAAAAAATAATTTCAACGATTGGAACGGAAGAATTTCAAAAAAATCAAATTGATAAAGTGACAAATCCTTTTATTAAAGAACTGCTGGGCTTTAAAGGAGTAGAATTAGTTTTGCTTTCAAAGAATTTTTTATCTGTAAAAAAAACAAAAGAAACTTCTTGGAATGAACTAAAACCAATGGTTATTTCTCATTTGAACCATTACTTTGAAAATAACAAAGAGCCTATTTTAAAAGAAGAACAAAAGGATACAAAAAACAATAATGAAATTGATGAGACGGTTAAAAAAATAATTGATGTATTAGATACTAAAATTAGACCCGCTGTAGCTAGAGATGGAGGTGACATAAAATTTAAATCCTTTGAAAAAGGAGTTGTAAAAGTTGAGCTTCAAGGGAGTTGCTCGGGCTGCCCAAGCTCTTTAATGACTTTGAAACAAGGAGTTCAAAATCTTTTAAAACATTATGTTAAAGAAGTAAATTCTGTAGAAGCAAACTAAAATGAAAAAAAAATTAACTTACAGAGATAAATTATTAGAATTAGCAAAAATTTATAATGTAAAAGAAATTCAAGAATATATCCGAAACAGAAAAAACTTAACTTCTGGTCAAATAGAATTAATTTTAAGAAAAAATAAGATTATTATTCCAAAAGACTTTCAAACAAATTTTTTCAAAGAGAATTTTACTAAACCATTAAATAAGATATCTAGACGAATAGATGATATTAAAGAAGACAGTTCTAGAACAGCCAACAGAGTATCAAGAAAAATAACTTATTTTAAAGAAGATAGCTCAAGATCATTTTATAGGTTTATTATAAATTCATGGAGGTCTGTTGGCCATGTAGGTCTTGGTTTTCTGAATGTTTTTCCACAAGTTGGAAGAGCAATTTATGATTTTGCAGGAAAAACTTTAACAAATTTATTTCATGGAATTTATGATCAGCAAATAAACAAAAATAAAGCTAGTAAAGTTATAGTAGTGTTCTTTGTAATAGTTGGCGCTATTACTATTATAGTTTCTGGGGTTACAACATTTAATAATTTAGATAATTCTAACAAAAAACAAATAGTTAAAAAAGAAGAGAAAATAAAGAAACCAGAAGTAAAAATAAAAAAAGAGGTAAAAAAACCCAAACTTAAGGCTGAGCCAGAAAAGAAAGCAAAAAAAGAAATAAAAAAGAAAGAAAAGGTTACTGAATTAATTTTACCTGATTTAAATCTAAAAACTGAAACAGTTTTAAATTTATTCGAAGATGTAGAATATGATTTAAATACAGTTAGATATGAAAAAAAAGTAAAACCAATTTATTTTACTCAATTTCCTAAGGATTTGGATGAAATTCAAAGTGTTAAGCTAAAAAAAGAAACTTTTATTAAAATCGTTCTTCCGCTAATTGTTGCTGAAAATGAAAAGATATTAGATGACAGATTTAAATTAAAAGATATTACTTCTAAGAAAATAACTACAGACCAAGAGAAACAATGGCTACGGCAAAAATTTTTAGAGTACAAAGTAAAAAAAGGTAATGTAGAGGAATTAAAGATTAGAATGGATATAATTCCAGTATCTATTGCTCTTGCACAAGCCGCTAAAGAAAGTGGCTGGGGCACGTCTCGTTTTGCTTTAGAAGGAAATGCAATATTTGGTCAATGGACTTGGAATGGAAAGGGTATTGAACCATTATTAAAAGATAAATCTAAAAATCATAAAATTTTAAGATTTCCAATTTTAAGAGCTTCGGTTAAGGCTTATAAAAATAACTTAAATACTCACAAAAGTTATATAAAATTCAGAGAAAAAAGAGAAAATTTAAGAAGTAAAAATAAAAAAATTAATGGTCTAGAGCTGTCAAAAACATTGGGAAATTACGCTGAGACCGGAAGTGAGTATACTAAAATTTTGGCACAAATTATTACACAGAACAGATTAATGGATTTTGAACCAGTAACATTATCTAACTCAGTACCAAGACAAGAATTAAACTTATAACAATTATTTTTCAGCAATTACAAATTGAATTCCCAGCCAACGCCAAAAACCAGCATCTTCCTTTAGAGAACAATTAATTCGTCCACGTTCTCCAATAAATTTTTCACTAATCTTTATTTCTAAAGTATTTTTTTCAAGAAAAGAGATATTAGAATTTCTCCATTTTTGACCCTCATTAGAAAAACATGTAATTTTTTCAAGATTATCTATATTTTCTTTGAAAATAATTTTAACGTTTGGCGGGTTGTTAGATTGCAATAAATATTTATCCTCAGGAGAAATTTTTTTATATTTGAGTGGCAATGTTTTCATTAAAGTTTTAAATCTAGTTAACTCTCCGTACTTTTCATTTATTGGAAATCTCGGCAGTTCCCATAAATCTTTTGTTTCATCTATTACACCTGAATGTTGACCAAATGCATAACTAAAGCCAAGATCTTTAATAATATTTTTGAATTCTAAACTATATTCACCGAATGGATAAGAAAAGAATGCTGAATTTGTTCCAAGTTTTTCATTAAAAATTTCTATAGACTTTAAAATATCATTTTTAATCAATTCTGGACTTTCATCCACTAGGTACTCATGAGAGTGACTATGATTTCCAATTTCCACATGATCAGTATTATGTAATTCTAGAATCTGATCCCAGTTCATATAATTAAAGGAACCCACTTCTCTAGTATTCACAAATAAAATAAAAGGTATTTTCCTTTTTTTTAAAATTGGCCATGCGTTTTTGTAGAATGATATTAGTCCATCATCTATTGTTAATAAAATTTTTCTTTCTTTTTTATTTTGGGTGAGATTTTCTTCAAAGTTTTTTGGATCAATAAACTGTATGTTCTCATTTTCAATTATTTTTAGTTGTTCTTTAAATATTTCTAATTGGATATTCGTTGATGGGTATTTGCTTTCGTTAAATCTATGATACATAATTGCTATTAAACCGTAGTCATCAAAATCTTTAGCAAATAAAGTGTAATATGATTTGTTTTGAGGAAATAAAAAAATTATAAATATAAATATGATAAAAGATTTTTTAATAATAAATTGCACAGGCAAAAATGACAAAATTGGTTTAAAAATAAACAATAATTTTTTTATTCATGATTTTCAAACAAAAATTAAAAACAATGAAATATTAGTTTCAACCATATTAAATTTAACCAATAAGCACAAAGCAAATATTGATAAACATTTTACAGTTCTTGTAAATAAAGGTCCAGGTAGCTTTTCAACTATACGAGTAGCTTTGGCAGTGGCAAAAGGAATTAAAATATCTAATAATGTAGAGATATTTGGGTTTAAGGATGAAGATTTACCTCAATTTAACCTTGAAAATATTGAAGTTTTAATTAATAAAAAGTTAATAGAAAAAAAATTGATAAAACCGTTATATTTAAGTTAAATTAATAAAATATGAATGCCATTGAAGAGAAATGTAAATTAAAAGGAGTTAGGCTTACTGATCAAAGAAAGATTATAGCTCAGGTTATGTCCGACTCTAAACAGAAGTATGGCACAAAGGATCACCCAGATGTTGATGAATTGCATAAAAGAGTTACAGAAGTTGATGATAAGATTAGTATCGCAACAGTTTATAGAACAGTAAAATTATTTGAAGAATCAGGAATTGTTGAGAAACACGATTTTAAAGGTGGAAAAGCTCGATATGAACAATCGCCAGATGAACATCACGATCATTTAATAGATATTAATAGCGGAGAGATAATAGAATTTGTAGATAAAGATATAGAAAAACTTCAAGATCAAGTTGCAAAAAAACTAGGTTATAAGCTAGTTGATCACAAATTAGAACTTTACGGTACAAAAATAAAAAAATAAATTGCCAAAAAAAATATTTATCAAAACATTAGGTTGCCAAATGAACGAATACGATAGTAATCGTATTTTAGATTTAACAAAAAAAATTAATTATACTTCAACTAATAATATTAAAGAGGCTGATTGTTATGTTCTTAACACTTGCCATATAAGAGAGAAAGCTACAGATAAAGTTTATCACGATATAGGTAGAGTTAAAAAAGAATTCAGAAACAAGAAAAAGCCAATTGTATTAATTGCTGGGTGTGTAGCTCAAGCAGAAGGAGATATTTTACTAGAAAGAGAAAAATATATTGATGCAATAGTTGGCCCACAATCATACCATGAGATAAATAAGATAATTTTAAGCATAAAAGACAAAGACAAAAAAATTAATTTAACAGAATTTGAAGCTATAGAAAAATTTGATGAACTTAAATTAACTAAAAATTCTAATAGCAAAATTTCTTCTTTTTTAACTATTCAAGAAGGATGCGATAAATTTTGTAAATTTTGTGTCGTTCCTTATACTAGAGGTCCGGAATATTCTAGACCGCTTTCAGAAATTATATCTGAAGCAAATCAACTTGTTTATAATGGTTCTCGTGAAATTATTTTATTAGGACAAAATGTAAATGCCTACAATTTCAAAAATAAAAGATTATCAGATTTATTGTATTTACTTAGTGAAATTAAAAACTTACAAAGAATCAGATATACCACGTCCCATCCAAAAGATTTTACATTAGATTTAATCGAAGCACATGGCAAATGTGCAAAATTAATGCCACTATTACATTTACCAGTTCAGAGTGGATCAACAAAGATCTTAAAAAACATGAATAGAAATCATTCGATAAAGCAGTACCTAGAAATCATTAATAGACTTAAAGAAAAAAATTCATCAATAAAGTTCTCTAGTGATTTTATCATTGCTTATCCTGGCGAAACAAAAGATGATTTTGAAAAAACAATATCATTGGTTAAAGAGGTAGGTTTCATCAATTCATATTCATTTATTTTTAGCCCAAGACCTGGAACACCAGCAGGTAATTTACAAGAAGTAGATAGCAAAATTGCTAAAGAGAGGCTCTTTATTTTTCAACATATTGCAGATGAAATAAAAAAGAATTACAGAAAAAAACTAATTAATTCAAACGCTAAAGTATTATTTGAAAATAAAATTAAAAATGAGAATAAATTTTTTGGTAGAGACGAATATTTTAATTCAGTAATTGTAAATAGCAGGGAAGATTTGACTGGAAAAATTAGAAACGTAAAAATAAATCAGTGTAATCAAAATACTCTATTTGGTGAAGTTATTACAGACACTCAACATAAGGAGCATGCAGCATAAGATTTATGTCAGAGATAAGTAAATTAGAACAAAGTTTTATCATTAAAAAAATAGATTCAACCACAGTTAACATGCAAATAACTAATAATGAAATGTTGATGACAATTGTCGGTGAATTTAATCAAAATTTAAAAGAATTGGAGAAATTAACTAATACGAATATATTTTTTAGAGGAAATTCAATCACTTGCAAAGGAAAAGAAGCAAATTTGAAAGATTTTTCAAAGGCAATTAAATTTTTAATTAATAAATATCTTTTGACTAATTTTATTGAAAAAGGAGATATAATGTTATCAGTTAAAAAAAATATGAAACTTGAAGAATCAAACGTTCAATCATTTAAACAACTAATCAAGACACCTCGAAGTTCTGTTATAGCGAGATCTAAAAAACAATCTGATTATATTAAAGCGCTAAAAGAAAATGATATTGTTATCTCACTTGGTCCAGCAGGAACTGGAAAGAGTTTTTTAGCAGTTTCAGTTGCGGTATCTCTATTAATGGAAAAAAAAGTGGAGAGAGTAATTTTGTCAAGACCTGCAGTGGAAGCGGGTGAAAAATTAGGCTTTTTACCAGGAGATATGAAAGAAAAAGTTGATCCATACCTTAGACCACTTTATGACGCTTTATATGAATTATTTGGCTCAGATAAAATTGACAAAAAAATTGCAACGGGAGAAATTGAAATTGCTCCTCTTGCATTTATGAGAGGAAGAACTTTAAAGAATTGTTTTGCAATTCTAGATGAAGCACAAAATGCAACTGAAACTCAAATTAAAATGTTCTTAACTAGAATAGGGGAAAATTCAAAATTGGTTGTTAATGGCGATCCTTCTCAAATAGATTTAATCAACAAATCACAATCCGGTCTTATAAAATCAAAAAATATTCTTAAAGGTTTGAATGAGATAAAAATTATAGAATTTGATCATACTGACGTAGTAAGACATCCCTTAGTTTCAAAGATCATTCGGGCTTATCAAAAAAAAAGCGCTGATGATAAAAGTTAATGTAATTTTAAATAACATTAATTGGAAAAGATATCTAAGAAATCCAAATAGGTTTATTGATAAAAAGATAACACTACTTAATAAAAAAAATAAACTATTCAAAAAAAATACTTTGATATGTTCCTTGCTTTTATCAGGAGCTAAAGAAATAAAAAATTTAAATAAAAAATTTAGGAAAAAAAATAAGTCTACCGATGTACTGTCCTTTCCTTTTTATGAAAAAAATCAACTAAATAACAAAATAAGAAAAGAAAAAGAGGTTTACCTAGGGGATATCATTATCAATTTGAGCCAAGTAAAGAAAAAGAATAATAAGGCTAAGTTTAAAGAGGAATTAAATAAACTTTGGATACATGGGCTATTACATTTATTGGGATACGATCACAAATCAAATTCACAATATTTACAAATGCAAAAAATAGAAAAAAAATTTTCTTATTTAATTAAATAAAATGCTAAATCAAATTCTTAATAATAGAACAATATTAGTTTTTATAATACCTTTTTTTCTTGGACTATTATCAGTTTTATCTTTTCAGCCTTTTAATATTACATTAATCAATTTTTTAATATTTCCTATTTTTTTTTTAATATTAAGCAATATTAATAGACGCTCAAAAAATAAATATCGAAAAAAACCTTATTTAAAAAATCTTTTTTTGGCAGGATATCTTTTCGGTATAGGTTTTTTTCTCTCAGGAACATATTGGATATCTTATTCACTAACATTTGATGAAAATTTAAAGATATTAATACCTTTTTCTTTAATTTTGATTCCTTTATCTTTAGGACTTTTTTTTGGCTTTGCGTCTTTATTTTCAGGCCCATTTATAAAAAACAATTATCCTTCTTTTTTTTTATTTTGTTTGATTTTCTCTACTATAGATTATTTAAGAGGAAATATCTTATCCGGCTTCCCTTGGAATTTGTGGTCTTACTCTTGGTCATGGTTAGTTGAAATAATTCAGGTTTTAAATCCTATAGGACTTTATGCTTTTAACTCTATCTCAATTGTTTTTTTTTGTTCACCTGCGATATTATTTTTTAACAATAAGTATAAATATTTTGTTTTTTCAATTTTTTTATTAATATTTTTCTCTTTTTATATTTTCGGATCTTACAAGATTAATGCTGGTCAAGAGATAACAAGAGATATCAAAAAAACGGTATATGTGAAGGTAATATCTCCTAATTTTGATATGAGATATATTCATAGTGATGAAGAAATAAAAGATACAATTGAAAAAATTGTAAGATATAGCGATCCTCAGCCAAATAAAGAAACTATTTTTATATGGCCAGAAGGAATTTTTGCTGGAGTTTATTTTGAAGATTTAAAAAAATTTTCAAATATTTTTAGTAAAAGTTTTTCTAAAAAGCATTTGTTAATTTTTGGAATCAACACTCAAAGCAAATCTTCAAATGAATTTTATAATAGCCTTATAGCATCTAACAACAATCTTGAGGTTCTTTATAAATACGATAAAAAAAAACTTGTTCCTTTTGGTGAGTTTTTTCCTTTCAATGATTTTTCAGAAAAACTTGGATTAAAAAAAGTCACTCAGGGATATGGTTCTTTTTCAAAAGGAAATAAACAAGAAAATTTTATATTAGATGACTTAAATATACTTCCTTTAATATGTTACGAAATAATTTTTCCAAATCTCACTCAATTTTCCGATAAAAAAACTAATATGATTGTTAACATTTCTGAGGACGCGTGGTTTGGGAATTCTATAGGACCTCACCAGCATTTTACTAAAGCAATTTTTAGAGCTACAGAAAATAATACTTATTTGATTAGATCAGCCAATAAAGGTATTAGTGCTTTTATTAACAATAATGGCAAAACTATAAAAAGACTAGAACCAAATGAGACAGGGAATATAGAATTAGATGTGCCATTGATAAATAATAATATTAAAAACAAAAATGATTTGATATTTTTTATTCTTTTATTTACATATCTATCTATCTTTTTAATTTTTAAAAATAAAAACTGATGCAAAATAATAAATATTTATTTACTAGTGAGTCTGTTTCAGAGGGGCATCCGGATAAAGTCTGCGATAGAATTTCAGACATGGTTGTAGACTCTTATTTGTCCCAAGATCCTTTTTCTCGTGTAGCATGTGAGACACTTACAACAACCAATAAAGTTGTATTAGCTGGAGAGATAAGAGGACCAAAAATACCAAAAGAGAAAATTATAGAAAAAGTAAGAAATTGCATAAAAGATATTGGTTATGACCAAGAAGGGTTTAGTTGGAAAACAGCTAACATAGAAACATTTCTGCATGAACAGTCTCCTGATATAGCAATGGGAGTTGACTCCAAAGATAACAAAGATGAAGGTGCAGGCGATCAGGGGATTATGTTTGGTTATGCTTGTAAAGAAACAGAGGATTTAATGCCAGCACCAATTCATTTTTCACATAAAATTTTAAGATTAATGGCCGAAGATAGAAAGAAAAAAGCATTAAAAGGCATAGAACCTGACTCTAAAAGTCAAGTTACGATGTTATATCAAGACAATAAACCCATAAAGGTTACTTCAGTAGTTATATCAACTCAGCATTCAAAAGACCTGAACCAAGAAAAAGTTAAGAATTTGGTTCTGCCATATATTAAAAAATCTATACCTGAAAAATATTTAAAAGATTTAGATCCTAAAGAAATTTATATTAACCCAACGGGGCAATTTATAATTGGCGGACCAGACGGTGATACAGGTTTAACAGGAAGAAAAATAATTGTAGATACTTATGGAGGTGCTGCGCCACATGGTGGAGGAGCTTTTTCAGGTAAAGATCCAACTAAAGTAGACAGATCAGCAGCCTATGCAGCAAGGTACTTGGCTAAAAATATTGTATCAGCAGGAGTGTCCGAAAAGTGTTTGATACAACTTGCCTACGCTATTGGAGTTTCGAAACCCTTATCTATTTTTGTAAAACTTGCAGAAGGAGATGAAGATAAGGTAGAGAATGTAAAAAAAATTATCGATCAAAATTTTAATTTATCTCCAAGAGGTATAAGAGAGATGTTGAAACTAAACAACCCAATATATGAAATTACTTCTGCCTATGGGCATTTTGGAAGAAAACCATCAAATACTGGTGAATTTACTTGGGAAAAAACAGACAAAGAAGATTTATTTAAATTGAAATCTTGAAAAAACCATAATTTTCAATTAAAAAAACCTTATTACTGGATAATATCAAAATGGGCTTTAGCCCATTTTTTTTTAGGAGTACTTAAAAAATGTTAAATAGAGGGTTAGATAAACAAGAACTATTAAGAATCGTAGATGCGGTTGCTAATGAAAAATCGATAGACAAAGAACTTGTCATTGGTTCTATGGAAAGTGCAATTCAAAAAGCTGCATTAACTAAATTTGGTAATGATAATAATATCGAGGTAATAATAGATAGAGAAAGTGGTGATATAAAAATTCAAAAAGTTTTGGATATTGTAGAAAAGGTAGAGGATCCAGCAAGAGAGATTGCCTTAGATGACGCTAAAAAGATTAAATCAAAAAATAATGATGAACTTAAAATTGGAGATAAAATTTTTGAAGATTTACCCCAAGTTGATTTTGGAAGAATTGCTGCTCAAAGCGCAAAACAAGTAATTAGCTCCAGAGTAAGAGAGGCTGAAAAAAATAGACAGTATGAGGATTTCATAGATAAACAAGGGCAAATCTTAAGTGGAATTATTAAACGACTTGAATATGGAAATGTTATAGTTGACTTAGGAAAAGCAGAAGGTGTTATTAAAAAAGATGAGCTAATACCAAGAGAGATTTTAAAAACTGGCGACAGAGTGAAAGCATATTGTTATGAAGTTAAGAAAGAAATTAAGGGACATCAAATATTTTTATCAAGAGCGCACCCTCAATTTTTGGCAAGATTGTTTTTTCAAGAAGTTCCTGAAATTTATGAAGGAACAATAGAAATTAAATCTGTAGCGCGAGATCCAGGAAGTAGAGCTAAAATTTGCGTATATTCACAAGACTCTTCTATTGATCCAGTAGGAGCATGTGTAGGTATGAGAGGTAGTAGAGTTCAAACAATAGTTAATGAACTCCATGGAGAAAAAATAGATATAATAAAATGGACGGAAGATTTGCCTACTTTAATTTCAGAATCTCTTTCACCAGCAGAAATCCAAAGAGTTTTGATAGATCAGGACAATAAAAGAATTGATATAATATTAACGGAAGAAAATTTAAGTAAGGCAATTGGTCGTAGAGGGCAGAACGTAAGGCTAGCCTCAAAGTTAACTAATTATGAAATTGATATATTGACTGACAAAGAAGACTCAGAAAGAAGACAGGCTGAGTTTAAAGATAGAACAGAGACTTTAATTAAAAATTTAGAGGTTGATGAAACATTAGGTCAACTTTTAGTTTCCGAAGGCTTCACGAGCATTGAAGATATAGCTCAATCAACACCTGAAAATATTTCAAAAATAGACGCAATAGATGAAGATACTGCAAAAGAATTAATTAACAGATCTAAAGAAACTTTGGTTAAAGAAAAAGAAGCGGTAGCTGAAAAACTAAAAGAACTTGGAGTTGAGGAGTCATTAATAAATTTAAAAGGAATGACCCAAGGAATGCTGGTTATCTTAGGACAAAAAAATATTAAAAAATTAAGTGATTTTGCTGATTTGTCCTCAGATGAATTAATTGGCGGATTTGACGAAATAAAAGGAAAGAAAATTAGGATTGACGGATATTTAGAAGAATTTTCTCTATCAAGAAAAGAAGCTGATGACCTTATTATGTCAGCTAGAGAGATTGTGTACAAGTAATGTTATGGAAAAAGATAAAAAAAAAACACTTACAATTTCATCGGGTTTAAAAAAAAAAATTGATACAAGCTCTATCAGTGCAAGTGGAAAAAAATCTTTCTCAGTAAAAAAAAAAGAACCCTTTAGAGGAAATAAAAACTCTAATAGACCCAATCAGACATTCAATCAAGTCAAAAACCCAGATTTAAAAAAGAAAAATTTTGCTAGAAAATTTGTTGAGCAACAAGCCACTAAATCATTTATAAAAAAAGACGATAAACCAACAGGAAAAAGCAAATTAAAGCTCAAAGGTCCAATTGATAAAAGAGATTTTAAATTAACTGTCTCACGAGCTTTAAATGTCGAGGAAATTGAAATTAAACAAAGAAGTTTAGCTTCTGTTAAGAGGGCTAGATTAAAAGAGAAAAAAAATAAACCAGAGGGTGAAGAGAAGAAAGAATTTAAAAAAGTAATTAGAGATGTAAAAATACCTGAACAAATTACCATACAAGAGCTTTCAAATCGAATGGCAGAGAAGTCTAGTGATATTATTAAGTTTCTATTTAATATGAAAGTGATAGCAACTATTAATCACAATATTGATAAAGATACTGCAGAATACATTGTTAAAGAATTCGGACATAAGCCAATATTAGAAGATCAGCCAACATTAGATACAAATAAAGTAAAAGAAAAATTAGAGGGTGATGTACAAACTAGACCGCCTATAGTTACAATTATGGGGCATGTTGACCATGGAAAAACTTCTTTGTTAGATTCTTTAAGAGATACAAATGTGGTTTCCGGAGAACATGGTGGTATTACCCAACACATAGGAGCATACCAAGTTACAACTGAGGATAAAAAAGTAATTACTTTTATAGATACACCTGGTCATGCAGCTTTTACTGAAATGCGAGCAAGAGGATCAAAAATTACTGACATCGTAGTTTTAGTCGTAGCAGCCGATGACGGCATTAAACCTCAAACTATCGAAGCTATTAAACATGCTAAAGCAGCAAAAGTTCCTATAATAGTAGCAATTAATAAATGTGATTTGCCTGAAAAAAATATAAGTAAGATTAAAAATGAAATGATGCAATACGAATTAATTGCTGAAGATCTAAGCGGAGATACTTTATTTGTAGAAGTATCAGCAATCAAAAAAACTAATTTAGACAAACTTAAAGAAAGTATTTTATTACAATCAGAAATTTTAGATTTAAAAGCTTCATTCTCTGGACAAGCTAAAGGTATTGTTATCGAGTCCAAAATAGATAAAGGCAAAGGGCCAGTATCTACAGTTTTAATTAGCAACGGAAAATTAAGAAGAGGAGATCATTTCATTTGCGGAGATACTTGGGGCAAGATTAGAGCTATGATAAATTATGAAGGTAAAAATATTGATGAGGCACTACCCTCTATGCCAGTTGAAATACTTGGAATGAATAGTTCGGCTTTTGCAGGAGCAGAATTTTTAGTAACAAAAGATGAAAATGAAGCTAAAGAGTTGTCAGAGTATAAAAAGAATAATTTTGCCCAAAACAAAGTTCTAGCAAAAGATAAAGCTACACTTTTTGACTCTGCAAAAGAAAAAGATGAATTAAATATTATAATTAAATCTGATGTTCAAGGATCAAGCGAGGCATTAAAACTTGCAATAAATAAAATTAAACATCAAGAAGTCGAAGCTAAAATCATTTTGTCTGACATTGGAATGATAAATGAAACTGATGTTTCTTTAGCTAAGGCTTCAAATGCAGTATTGATTGGTTTTAATGTTAAACCTAATAGAGAGGCCAAGAAATTAGCTGAAGAGCAGAAAATTGATGTTAAATTTTTTAATATAATTTATGAAGCCCTTGAATATGTAGAAAAATCATTATCAGGTTTATTAGAACCAGATGTTAAAGAAACAATTCTAGGATCTGCGGAGATACAAAAAATATTTAAAGTGTCTAATGCTGGTAAAATTGCAGGATCAAAAGTTATTAATGGAGAGATTAAAAATAAATCTAAAGCAAGAATTATAAGAGATGGAGTAGTTGTATATAATGGTGAGATTCAAAGTATATATAGAGAAAAAAATCAAGTTAAGGAGGTTGGCACAGGGCTTGAGTGCGGAATTAGCATTAAAGATTTTATTGATTTTAAAGAAAAAGATGTAATCGAGTCATATCATGCTGAAGAAATTCAAAGGTCAATATAATGGGAAATCAAACATCACAAAGAGCTTTTAGTCAGAGACAATTAAGAGTTGGAGAGTTGGTTAAACAAAATTTAGGAGAGCTATTTATTAGAAATGAAGCTAAAATTCCATTGATTAATTCGAAACTAATTACTGTAACCGAGGTTAGAATGACACCAGACTTAAAAACAGCTAGAGTTTATGTAATACCTCTAGGCGGCATAGATATGAAAGAAACAGTTAGAGCCTTGACGGAATACTCTCATCTTGTTAGAAAAGCGCTGTCTAAAAGGTTAGATATTAAGTTTCTTCCTAAACTTACATTTGTTGAAGATAACTCATTTGAATATGCTGAAAAGATTGAAAAAATTATAAAAAAAATAAAGATTAATGATACAGAAAAAAAAAGATATAATTAAGTCATTAGCGATCCATAATAAGGATGTAGGATCTACGGAGATACAGATTGGGTTATTAACTGATAAAATATCAAAACTCTCAGATCATTTTAAAAAGTTTAAGAAAGACAAACATTCAACATTAGGATTAACAAAATCCGTTAATAAAAGAAAAAAACTTCTAGTTTATCTTAAAAAGAAAAATTCAGATTCATATCAAAAAATAATAAAACAATTAAATTTAAGGAAATAATGTTCAAGATTCATAAAGAAGAAATCGAAATTAATGGAAAAAAAATAACTTTAGAAACAGGAAAAATTGCTAGGCAAGCAGACGGAGCGATTATTGCTACTTGTGGTGAAACAATGGTAATAGCTACTGCTGTGGGCGCTAAGAATTTAAAAGATGGGCAGGATTATTTTCCATTATCAGTAAATTACCAAGAAAAATATTATGCAGCAGGAAAAATACCTGGGGGATATTTTAAAAGAGAAGCAAGACCTACTGAAGCAGAAACTTTAATTTCCAGATTAATTGATAGACCAATTAGACCATTATTTCCATCAAGCTTTATGAATGAGGTTCAGTTATTGCCTACCGTGCTATCTTACGATGGGGAAAATCAACCAGATATTTTATCTATAATTGCTTCATCCGCAGCATTAGCTATATCCGGACTGCCTTTCCAAGGGCCAATTGCTGCAAGTAGAGTTGGATATAAAGATGGAAAATATTTATTAAATCCTTCTCCAAAAGAATTGCTTGACTCTGAATTAGATTTAGTTGTGGCAGGCACAAAAGATGCAGTTCTAATGGTAGAGTCAGAAACAACAGGACTAAGTGAAAAAATCATGTTGGACGCAGTAAAGTTTGGACACGAAAATTTTTTACCTGCAATCAAAGCAATTGAAAGTTTAGCTAAAAAAGCTGGAAAACCTAAATGGGAAATAGAAGAAATAGATCACTCAGAAATTAAAAAGAAAATTGCTGGTACTTTTGAGAAAGATTTAAGAAAAGCTTTCCAAGAAACTGATAAAAAGAAAAGATCAGCCGCTATTTCTGAAATAGACACTAAATGTAAAGAGATGTTCGCAGAAGATGAGAATATAACTGAGAATCAAGCAATGGCTCAATTAAAGTCACTGGAAAAAGATATAGTTAGAACAGCAATTTTAAAAGATAAGAAAAGAATTGACGGTAGAGGTCTTGCAGATGTGAGACAAATTAAATGTGAGGTAAGCGTATTACCTAGAACACATGGATCAGCCTTATTTACAAGAGGAGAGACTCAAGCTTTAGTAGTTACTACATTAGGTATGGCAGATGATGAACAAAGATTAGAAAGTCTTGACGGAATGCAAAGATCAAATTTTATGCTCCATTATAATTTTCCTCCATTTTCAGTAGGTGAATGTGGAAGAATAGGTACTGGCAGAAGAGAAATAGGACATGGTAAATTAGCTTGGAGAGCTATCAAGTCGTCTTTACCAAAAAAAGAAAATTTTCCTTACACTTTAAGAGTTGTTTCTGAAATTACAGAGTCAAATGGATCATCCTCAATGGCAACAGTTTGTGGGACTTCATTATCATTAATGGATGCAGGAGTGCCTATAAAAGAACCAGTAGCAGGAATAGCTATGGGTTTGATCAAAGAGGGAGATAAATTTTCAGTATTGTCAGATATTTTAGGAGATGAAGATCATTTAGGTGATATGGATTTTAAGGTAGCCGGAACTAAAGATGGTATCACCTCTCTTCAAATGGATATTAAGATTACAGGAATTACATTTGAAATTATGGAAAAGGCTTTGGATCAAGCTAAAGCTGGAAGAGAACATATCTTAGGAGAGATGAATAAAGCCTTAAAATCTTCAAGAAAAGAATTCTCAAAACACACTCCTAAAATGGAAACAATAAAAGTGGATAAAAAAGATATTGCAACAGTTATAGGGAAAGGTGGAGCAACAATTAGAGAAATAGTTGAGACTTCAGGAGCAAAAGTAGACGTAAAAGATACAGGAGAAGTTACCGTTGCAGCTCCAGATGAAGAGTCAAGAAACAAAGCATTAGAATTTATTAAAAGTCTTATAGCAAAACCAGAAATGGGAAAAATTTATAAAGGCAAAGTGGTTAAGATTATGGAATTTGGAGCTTTTGTGAATTTTCTAGGAAAACAAGATGGTTTAGTTCATATTTCAGAACTTGCAACAAAAAGAGTTGCAAAAGTAGGTGATGTTGTAAAAGAAGGAGACGAAGTTTCTGTAAAAGTTGTAGGTTTTGACAGAGGCAAAGTAAAATTATCTATCAAGCAAGCCGTAGCTTAAAGTCTTAAATCTTATATTCAAAATTTTGAGTTTTCTCATTTACTTGAAGTTCAAAAGCACCGTTACGTAAATGAAAATTTCTAGCCATGTCAGTCAAGGGAGATAAAGTTACCAATCTATTTAAATGATTAGACTGTTTAATTTTTTTAAATACTTCTTTAACGATTAATTTACCCCCACCTTTTTTCTTAGACCAAACCGTGTAGGCAATCGCTATCTTACCTGTTTTCTGGTCTCTTAGAGCACTTTGTAAATGCGCATCTTTGGTCATTAAATCCAATTCTTCAACGGTCTTAGGAATATCATTTGTAAATCCAAAACACATAATTGCACAAATTTCTTTTTTAAATTTAACTCCATAGATTTTACGTCCATATTCAGTTCTAAATTTAACATCAAGCTCAGGTCTAACAGGATCTTCACTAACATTACATGTTTCTAATTCGATTAATTCAGCTCCTTTTACCCAGTCAAAAAAGTTTCCTATTTTTTCTTTTACCTTTAAATTAAATTTTTTCATTTTAATCTCAAATTGATAAAGTTTTTTATTTTATCTTATAATTGTTATGATTTTATTTCAGATATGCAATTTTTGCAGGTTAAGAAATATTTTTAGGATCAGGCATTCCTACTTTGTTATAACCAGCATCAACATAATGAATTTCTCCTGTAACTCCAGACGCAAGATCACTTAATAGGTAAAGAGCAGAATTTCCTACGTCATTTATGTCTACATTTCTTTTTAAAAAAGAATGATCTTCGTTCCATTTGTATAAAAATTTTGCGTCTCCTATAGCAGAAGCAGCAAGGGTTTTAATAGGCCCTGCACTAATTGCATTTACTCTAATTCCTTTTGAGCCAAGATCTCTCGCTAAGTACTTTACGCTTGCCTCAAGCGCAGATTTACAAACACCCATTACATTATAATTTGGAATAGCTTTATTAGACTCATAAGTTAAAGTAAGCATGCTTCCACCTTTTTTCATTATTTTTGAAGCTTCTTTAGCGATTTCAGTAAATGAAAAACATGATACTAACATGCTTTTTAAAAAATTTTCTCTTGTTGTATTTAAATATTCTCCTGAAAGTTCTGATTTATCTGAGAAAGCTATAGCATGGACAACAAAATCAATCTGTCCCCACTTTGCTTTGATGTCTTCAAAAAGTTTAATAACTTCATCTTTATTTTCTACATTACAACTTAGTGTGAATTCAGAATTTAAAGATTTAGCCAATGGTATCACTCTTTTTTTCAAGGCATCTCCAAGATATGTAAATGCTAATTCAGCTCCAGACCCAGCAAGTTTTTGAGATATTCCCCAAGCAATCGATCGCTCATTTGCAACACCCATAATTAGTCCTTTTTTACCTTTAACTAGACTCATTTATACCTTTTCAAAAATTAATGTTGCATTTGTTCCACCAAATCCAAAGCTATTTGACATAACAGAATTTAAACTTACTTCTTTTTCAGTTTTATTTATTATTGGAAATTTTTTTGCTTCTTCGTCCATTTCATTAATATTAGCTGATCCGGTTATAAAATTATTTTTCATCATAATCAAACTATAGATAGCTTCATGAACAGATGCAGCACCTAAAGGATGTCCAGATAAAGATTTAGTTGAACTTATTTTTGGAATTTTTTCTTTAAATGTCTCACCTATGGCTTTTAATTCTGTGATATCTCCAACCGGGGTAGAAGTTCCATGAGTGTTAATATAATCTATTTTATTCTTAGATGTTTGTAATGCCATCTGCATACACCTTACAGCCCCTTCTCCAGAGGGAGCCACCATATCATATCCATCAGACGTAGCTCCATATCCTGTTATTTCTGCATAAATTTTAGCTCCTCTTGCTTTCGCATGCTCATATTCCTCAAGAACTAAAACCCCACCTCCTCCAGCAATAACAAATCCATCTCTTGTTTTATCATATGCTCTTGAAGCTTTTTCTGGAGTGTCATTATATTTTGAAGATAAAGCTGTCATAGCATCAAACATCGCAGTCATAGCCCAATGTAATTCCTCGCTTCCTCCTGCAAACATAATCTTTTGTTTACCTGATTGAATTAACTCAACAGAATTTCCTATGCAATGCCCGCTGGTAGCACAAGCTGAGCTCATTGTATAATTTACTCCTTTTATCTTAAATGGAACAGCTAAAGTTGCTGAAGCTGTACTAGCCATAGTTCTTGGAACTATAAATGGTCCCATTAATTTTGGAGTTTTTGCTCTAGTTTTATCTGCAGCTAGAATCACATTTTCTATTGAAGGACCACCTGAACCCATAACAATTCCAGTTGAAACATTACTTACATCTTTTTCTTCTAAACCTGAGTCTTTCACAGCCTCTTTCATAGCAATGTAATTATAGGCCGATCCTGATCCCATAAATCTAATAGTTTTTCTATCAACATGATCTTGAAGGTTGATATTAGGTTTTCCGTGTATATGGCTCTTTAAATTATGTTCTTTGTACTCTTCACAAAAAGATATTCCTGATTTTGAGTTCAGAAGTGATTGATAAACCTCGTCTTGGCTATTTCCTAAACAAGATACTATTCCTATACCAGTTACTACTACTCTTTTCATGATTTAAACAAACCTACTTTTAAATTTTCTGCGTTGTAAATTATCTTTCCATCTATACTCAGTATACCATTTGCAAGACCAACTGTAGCACCTTCTTTTTTTAAAATTCTTTTCATATTTATTTCATAAGTTGCTTTTTTGGCTTTTTTTAGCACCTCTCCAGTAAATTTTACAGAGTTAACACCTAAAGCTCTTCCTTTTCCCGGCTCACCTATCCAACCTAAGTAAAAGCCAACTAATTGCCACATTGCATCTAGGCCTAAACAACCTGGCATTACAGGATCGTTTTTAAAATGACAATCAAAAAACCATAGATTATTTTTTATATCTAACTCAGCTTTAATAAATCCTTTTTTAAATTCACCTATATCTCGTTTAATTTCTGTAATTCTATCGAACATTAACATAGGAGGTAAAGGAAGTTTTGCATTACCCTCACCAAATAATTCACCATTTGCACAAGCAATTAATTCGTCGTAATTAAAACTGTTTTTTTGCATAGATTAAGTTAATAGTTTTTACTTGATTTATATACAATTTTATATAAATAATTATAAAAATTTTTAAATACTTCTAAAAAGCTATTGTTTATGCAACAAAAAAAAGAAATTATAAATAAATTAAGATCTTCTAACCTTAGACCAACTAAACAAAGAATTTTAATAGCTAAGAAACTATTTGATAGAAAAGAAACTTTTCACTTTACCGCTGAAACTCTAAATAAAGAAATAAATAGAAAAGGGCAAAATAAAATTTCTTTAGCAACTATCTACAACACAGTTGAAGCCTTTAAAAGAGCTGGACACATAAGAGAAATCTTAACTAATAATTGCAAAAGTTATTATGATACGAACATAAAGTCGCACCATCATTTTTATGACCCTGACTCAAAAAAACTAACTGATATTGATTATCAAGAAGTTATTATGAAAAAAATTCCAAATCCGCCAAAAGGAAAAAAGATTAAAGATTTAGAGGTTGTAATCAGTTTACAAAAAAAATAATTTCATATTGACTTCCTAGTTTAGAATAATTATAAACTAGAAATTACTCACTTACATAAAATTATGAGCGTTGAATACAAAAAAAATGGTTCCGGAAAGTGTCCTGTTATGCATGGTAGCATGACTGCTCAAACAACTCCAACTCATTGGTGGCCGAAAAATCTCAATTTAGATATTTTACATCAACATGACACTAAGACCAATCCGATGGATAAAAAATTTGATTACAAAAAAGAAGTAAAAAAATTAAATTTTAAAGGTATTAAAAAAGATTTATTAAAATTAATGACGGATAGTCAAGAATGGTGGCCAGCGGATCTAGGTCACTATGGTGGTTTATTTATAAGAATGGCTTGGCATTCTGCTGGAACTTATAGAATTGCAGATGGACGAGGAGGAAGTGGAACTGGTAACCATAGATTTGCTCCTCTTAATTCATGGCCTGACAATACTAACTTAGATAAAGCAAGAAGATTACTTTGGCCAATTAAAAAAAAGTATGGAAATAAAATCAGCTGGGCTGACCTAATGATTCTAGCTGGAAATATGGCCTATGAATCTATGGGATTGAAAATGTACGGGTTCTCTTTTGGAAGAGAAGACATATGGCATCCTGAAAAAGATGTTTATTGGGGTTCCGAGAAAGAATGGCTTCAAGATAAAAGATATTCAAGTAATAGTAATCGTAAATCTTTAGCTAACCCTTTAGCTGCAGTAGTTATGGGTTTAATTTATGTAAATCCTGAAGGAGTTGATGGGAAGCCAGATCCATTAAGAACTGCTCATGATGTAAGAGAGACTTTTGGTCGAATGGCTATGAATGATGAGGAGACATGTGCATTAACAGTTGGAGGTCATTCAGTAGGGAGAGCCCATGGAAACGGAGATGCATCTTTACTAGGGCCAGAACCAGAAGCAGGAGAAATTCACGAACAAGGATTTGGTTGGAATCGAAAAGGTGGAGGCGGACTAGGCGTTAATCAAGTAACCAGCGGTATCCAAGGTGCTTGGACAACGCATCCAAACAAATGGGATGATACTTATTTAAAACTTTTATTAGATTACGAATGGGAACTAAAGAAAAGCCCAGCCGGCGCTAACCAATGGGAACCAATAAATATGAAAGAAGAGGACAAGCCAGTTGATTTGGGCGACCCATCAATCAAGAGAAATCCTATTATGACAGACGCAGATATGGCTATGAAAATGGACCCAAGTTACAGGAAGATTTCTGAGGAGTTTAGAAAAGATCATAAGTACATGGCAGACTCTTTCACAAGAGCATGGTTTAAATTAACTCATAGGGACATGGGAGCAAGAAAAAATTATATTGGTCCAGATGTACCCAAAGAAGATTTAATTTGGCAAGATCCAGTACCTCAAGGTAAAAAAGGTTTTAGTGTTACTAAAGCTAAAAAATTAATTGAAGCCACAGGCTTAAATAATTCTGATTTAATAAGCACAGCCTGGGACAGCGCAAGAACTTATAGACGAACGGATAAGAGAGGTGGAGCAAATGGAGCAAGAATCCGTTTATTGCCTCAAAAAAAATGGGAAGGAAATGAACCAGCTAGATTAAATAAAGTGCTAGGAAAATTAGAAAAAGTAGCTAAAAAAGTAAAAGCAAGTTTAGCTGACATTATTATTCTTGGAGGAAACGTTGGTTTAGAAAAGTCTATCAAGAAAGCTGGCTTTAAAGTGAATGTGCCTTTTTCTCCTGGTAGAGGAGACGCAACTCAAGCGCAGACAGATATTGACTCCTTTAAAGTACTTGAGCCTCTTCATGATGCTTTTAGAAATTGGGTAAAAGAAGAATATGCAGTTAGTCCAGAAGAAATGATGCTAGATAGAGCGTCTTTAATGAATTTATCCGCCAAAGAGATTACAGTTCTAATTGGCGGTATGAGAGTTTTAAATACAAATCACAGTGGAAATAAGCATGGTGTATTTACTAATAAGCCTGGAGTTTTAACAAATGATTTCTTTGTGAACTTGACCGACATGAAACTTATTTGGAAGCCGTTAGACAAAGATCTTTACGAAATTATAGATAGAAAATCAAAAAAAACAAAATTTACAGCCACTAGAGTTGATCTAGTTTTTGGATCAAATTCAATTTTAAGATCTTATGCAGAGGTGTATGCGCAAGATGATAACCAAGAAAAATTTGTAAAAGATTTTGTTGAAGTATGGACAAAAATAATGAATGCAGACAGATAAAGCTAACTAACTATTAACTAAGGTATAATGTTAAAATTAATAATAATTTATGAAATAAGTTTTGTACTATTTTGGAACATTTTATATCATTCCAACTCAGGCGTAGAAAACTGGTTTGAAGAAAAAATTTTATCAGCAATATATACTGTTTTATCTACAATGGCTTTAGGTTTTGCAGCTGTTTATGTTATATATATTACTGCTAAGATATCTGGTCTATTAGATAAAGTTAAAAAAATCAGAGATCCAAGGAGGGATGTATCTTAATGACAGAATTAACGCAGGGTATTTTTTCAACTGCAAAATCTATTTATAAGAATAACAAAGGATCAATTCTTAGAACAATAATCTACACAATTGGTCACTTTGCGATAGCAATAATTGTCTTAATGTCCATAGCAGATGTTTCTTTTACGGTTGCCTTGACAGATGCTATCGTTGAACCCCTAGCGAATGCAGTTTGGTATTTTCTTTTAGATAAATTCTGGGCTTCAAAAGTAAAAAATTAAAGACGTCCCCACAAACTATCTTTTTTCAACCAACCTTTGTATTTATCTGATTTAGCTTTACACCAGTATTCTTTGCATTTTAAAATTTTTGTAAGTCGTCCTTTTTTAAGTATAGCTAAGGGTTTTGAATAAATAGTAGGATTTTTGAACATTATTAATTTATCATCGATCACTATTGCAGCTTTTTTCTTCGATAGCTGAGAAATATGTATCCAACCAGTATTATTTTCGTGATCTCTAATTTTTCTGAAATTATCAGATTGATCTTGAATCAACACTGGTAAAAATTTTTTTTTGTAAAAAATTTTTACTGGATATTCACGGGATGGGCCTTGTCTAAGATTTACTTTGTTGTATCTTAAAGTTAAAAAATATTCATCTTGAGAAAAGCTATATCTTTCAAAAAATAAAATACTATAAATAATAATAGCTATTCTTAACATTTATTTATACATTTTGGATTAATAGATATTTTAGATTTTCTAAATTCAGCTTTGAAAGCATCAAATATAAGTACATGATTGTTAAGATCATTTTTAGTATTTAAAATCGATTTTAATACCTCATTGGCTTGTAAAGAACCCATCACTCCTGCTACGGGCGAAAAAATTCCTTCGTTTTGGCAGTTATTTTCAAAGTCAGGGAGACTTGGCATAAAACATCTATAACATGGACCTTTTTTTTTAAAATTAAATTTCATGAGATGCCCATCAAATTTACTTATAGCCGATGAAATTAATATTTTTTTATTTTTTACACAGTAATCATTAATTAAATATCTAGTATTATAATTATCTGTGCCATCACATATAATATCAAATTTATTTAAAATTTTCTTGATATTTTTAGATGTGAGTTTTTTTTTATATGTAATAATTTTTATTTTTTTATTTATTTTGTTGATAGCTTTTTTTGCTTGATTTACTTTAAATTTACCTATGTCATTTGGATTAAATAAAGTTTGTCTATTTAAATTTGAAATTTCAACTTTATCAAAATCTACTATTCCGATTTTTCCAACTCCAGAAGCAGCCAAATAAGTAAGCAATGGGCATCCTAAGCCCCCTATGCCTATAATCAAAACATTTCCAGAGAATATTTTCTTTTGACCTACTAAACCAATTTTTTTTAAAATTATTTGTTTCTCAAATCTTTTAATTTGATCAAAGTTAATTTTCATTTTCAAAATTATTTACTTCCAGTTGAGCCAAATCCACCTTTACCTCGTTCTGTTTCACTTAGGTCTTCTACTTCTTTAATTTGAGCTTGTACCACAGGACACACAACCATCTGAGCTATACGTAACCCCTTTTCTACCTTGAAAGTTTCTTGGCCCTGGTTGATCAATATTACTTTTATCTCACCTCTATAATCTGAATCAATTGTTCCTGGTGTATTTAAAACGCTTATTTTTTTTTTAGCAGCTAGACCGGACCTAGGTCGAATTTGTACCTCAAATCCTTTAGGGACTGATAATGCTAAGCCAGTAGGAATGATTGCTGTTTTACCAGGATCAATATTAATATTACCAGCTATATTGGCTGCCAAATCCATACCAGAAGATCCAGCCGTTTCATATTTGGGTAAAGAAATTTCTTTTGATAGTCTCTTAATTAATATTTTTGTCATTCGTCAAAAGTTTATCTAATATAATTTTTGCAATTGCATTAGCAATATAACTTTTTTTACTTCTTTGAATTGATTTAATTCTACCTTTTTTATCAATTATAGAAACTTCATTATACTCTGAATTAAATCCTAAGTCTTTTTTAGAAACATCATTTGCAATAATTAAATCACAATATTTTTCTTTAATTTTTTTTTTTGAGTTTTGAATTACGTTTTCTGTTTCAGCAGAAAATCCGACTACCATTTTAGGTCTAGCTTTGTTGTTTTTGCTCAAATAATCTAAAATATCAGGATTTTTTTCTAAACTCATATAATCTAAATTAGAAATACCTTTTTTAATTTTGTTTTTACTTTTACTAATCGGTTTAAAATCAGATACAGCTGCTGCACACACAGCTATGTCAACTGGTAGAGACTTTTTGACTTCATTTAGCATTTCCTTAGCAGAAATTATTTTTTTTATTTTCAAACCTTTAGAGTAAATAAGACTAGATGGCCCAGCTATTAATTTAGTTTTTATACCTAGTTTTTTAAGGGCTAAAGCAATCTCATATCCTTGTTTGCCGCTTGATTCATTTGAGATATATCTTACTGGATCTAAATATTCTCTGGTTGGACCAGTAGTAACAAGAGCTTTAAATTTTTTTTTTTTAAATAAATCTTTTTGATGAAAATAATTTTTTAAATATGAATAAATTTGTCTTGGACTTGACATCTTTCCTTCTCCATACTCTCCACAAGCCATTTCACCTTTTTCAGGACCAATGAAATAATAACCATAGTCTTGCAGAGTCTTTAAATTTCTTTGAGTTGCTTTGTGAAGCCACATTCGAACGTTCATCGCTGGAACTAAAAGAACATCTTTGTTAGAGGCTAACAAAACTGTTGTAGCTAGATCTTCTGCCTTACCTATGCTTAGTTTTGTCATGAAGTTTGCTGTTGTTGGCAAAACGATAATTAGATCTGCCCATCTTGATAATGATATATGATCTATTTCAGCTTCGCTATTTTTATCAAAAATATCTTCAAAGGTCTTATTTTTTGTAAGAGTTGTAATTGAGAGCGGTGTAACAAATTCTTTACCACTTTTAGTTAGAATAGTTTTTACATTAACATTATTCTTTTTTAATAGTCTTATTAAATCAAGAGCTTTATAAGCAGATATGCCACCCCCAATAACTATTAAAATTTTTTTATTTTTTAATGACATTATCTAATTAAAATACTAATAGAATAACAATTACAATACCAAAAAAACCTATAATCAAATTGTTTCTAAAATTTTTTAACCTCATTTGTTCGATCTCTAGGTTTTTGTTATTTCTTAACCCTATATTTAGTTTTCCTTCAGCCATTAACTGAAGAGCATAATTAGCCTTATCCATAAGATCTGGAAAATCAGGGACTCTTTTTAATATCTCCGCAGAAGTATTAATGGCAGTATCCAAGGTAGACTTTGGGCTTTTCATATCTTTTAACCAATCTTCTAAAACAGGTCTAGAAACTTGCCAAATATTAGTTTCAGGATAGAGCTTTCTAGCAACTCCTTCTACTACAACCATAGTTTTTTGTAAAAGAAGTAAAGGAGTTTGTGTTGGCATATTAAATTTTTCAGTAATTTCAAAAAGTTGAGCCAATAGATTGCCTCCTGATATATCTTTAATAGATTGACCAAAGATTGGTTCTCCAACTGATCTCAAAGCCTGCGCAAATTCATCTTTGGAGGCATTTTGCGGAACAAGACCTGCCTGAAAATGGACTTCGGCTACTTTTACATAATCTCTCTGAATAAAACCATATAAAATTTCAGCTAAAAATTTTCTATTGTTTTTATCTAATCTTCCCATTATGCCAAAATCTACAGGTATAATATTTCCTTGTTTATCAACAAATAAATTTCCTTGATGCATATCTCCATGAAAAAAACCATCCCTTATAGCTTGTTTTAAAAAATGTTGAATTAAGTTTTCAGCAAGGAATTTTAAATCAATACCAATTTCTTTAAGTTTTTTATGTTCTCGTATAGATATTCCATCTACTTTATCCAGAGCTAGGACTTTTTTAGTGGTATAATTCCAGTATATTTTAGGCACATTAAAACGATTGTCGTTTTTAGTGTTTTCATATAATTCACTTGCGGCTGCAGCCTCAAATCTTAAATCCATCTCAATATTTGTAATTTCTCGTAATAAATGAACTACCTCAACCAATTTAAGTCTTTTTGCTTTTGAAAAGGTATTTTCAATTATATAAGCAAACAACATTAAAGCATCCAACTCTTCATTAAATAATTTTTCTATATTTGGTCTTAAAATTTTAATTGCAACTTCTCTATTTTCATTTGCTTCTTTTATTTTTGCTATATGAACTTGAGCGATTGAAGCAGCCGCTATGGGTTCACTTAACTCCAAAATATTTTTATATTGAGTCTCTCCTACTTCTTTTTTTATAATTTTTTTTGCCTCATAAGTATCAAATGCAGGAAGTTTATCTTGCAATTTTTCTAAATTATCCGCTAACTCTTCACCAATGATATCAGGTCTTGTTGCTAGAAATTGGCCGAGTTTGATAAAAGTGGTGCCCATGTCCTCTAGCGCCAAACAAAGTTTTTCTCCAGGTTTTTTTTGATTATTCACCAATTTTTTTTCAGATCCTATTGAAATTAAATTAAAAAAAATATTTATAGTTACAGGTAAAGTGTATATTTGGTTTATAGTATCTATAGCTCCAGAAGTGGACAATTTTCTTGCAATTTTAAACAACTGAAAAATTCTCTTAAACATTTATATCTTCCATCCGGAGTGAATTGCAGAAATACCATTAGAAAGATTTCTATATTCTACATTGGTAAACCCATTTTTAGTTATTAGTTCTAAGAGCTGTTTTTGATTATAGAAAACATCTATGCTGTTAATTAAATAATCGTAAGGTTTTGATGATCCTACAATATATTTTCCTAAAACAGGTATAGCTTTTGAATAATTTTTATATAAAAAATTTAATAATTCATTATCTATTTTTGAAAATTCTAAACACATAAAACGACCTCCTGGCTTTAAAACTCTGTAAGCTTCCTTGAGAGCTTTGTTAATATCAGAAACATTTCTTATTCCATAGCTAATTGTATAAAAGTCATACATATTATCTTCAACAGGTAGAGATTCAGCTCTAGACATGATCCATTTAATATTCTTAAAATTTACAAGATTACTCTTACCTTTCTTAAACATATCTTCATTTGGTTCTACACAAGTGATCATTGATAAGTTTTTATTTCGTAAAGAAAATTTTTTTGCTATATCCCCAGTGCCTGATGCGACATCAATCAATGAGGAACTAGGAGAAGGATTTATCCAATCAATAAATTTATCCTTCCAAATGCGATGTATTCCTAAAGACATCACGTCGTTCATCAAATCATATTTATTATAAACTTCTGAAAATACCGAATTGACTAATTTTGCTTTATCTTGAATAGTGCTTTTCATAGATTAATTATATGCCAGAATTACCAGAAGTTGAAGTTGTTAAAAAGTCCTTAATTAACAAAACTCAAAATTTAATTGTAAAAGCAGTCAAAATAAATGATGGGAGATTAAGATATAAAATTGATAGAAACAAAATCAAAAAAATTATTGGGCTGAAGTTTAAAAAAATTTCTAGAAGATCCAAATATTTACTATTTTTCTTTAATAAAGATGTTGTAATGCTAGTACATTTAGGTATGACGGGAAAATTTTTTTTCGTTAACCGCAAAAGAACAAAATATAAAACAAGTTTTTACTACGATATTAATGAAGATAAAGACAAAAAACACGATCGCATAATTTTCAATTTATCAAATAATCAAAAATTAATTTATAATGATGTAAGAAAATTTGGTTTTATAAAGTTTATTCAACGAGCCGGTCTAGAACAAAATGCCCACCTTAAACATTTAGGGCCAGAACCAATGAGTGCTAAATTTAATATTGGATACTTTAAAGATTATAGGACAGGAAAAGAAAGGAATATTAAAAATATTTTAATGGATCAAAAATTCATATCTGGATTAGGAAATATTTATGTAAATGAAATTCTTTTTTTAAGTGGAGTAAAACCTGTAAAAAAAATTAAAAAACTTACAGATGTTGAGATAAAAAAAATTATAAAATTTACCAAAAAAATAATTTCTAAAGCCATAATACTTGGAGGTTCATCTATAAAAGATTTTTCTAGTAGCAGTGGAAAAAAAGGTTCATTTCAGCAATATTTCAACGTTTATGGAAAAAAAGGTGAAAATTGCCCAAAGGTTAAATGCAAGGGAAAGATAAAAAAAATTGTTGTATCTAATCGAGCATCATTTTTTTGTAATAAATGCCAAAAATAATAAAGTTGACCGTATTTAAATGCACATATATACAATCCTAAAAAATGCCAAATACTAAATCAGCAATTAGAAGAGTAAGAAGGGTTAAAAAACAAACCCAAGTTAATAGAATAAGAAAAAGTAAATATAAAAATGCCATCAAAAAGATGGATTTATTAATAAAGTCTAAAAATAAGACCGAAGCTAAGAAATATTTCTCAAAGTTCCAATCAATTCTAATGCAGGTTGCTAAATCAGGGGCAATAAGCAAACGAACTGCCTCTAGAAAAATTTCAAGAGTATCTAAAAAAATTTAATTTTTGATTTAACAATTCAAAGTTGATTATTTTTGTTAAATTAATCTATATTTAGATTCAATAAACCAAATCTAGTTTCATTTTTAAGTTGTAGATTAAATTTTTTTTCTATCATAACGTTAATGCTGCAACCTGATTAAGTTTTTTTTTCATTACAACCTGTGGCTAGTTGCAAATGTTTTGTAAAAAGCGTTTAAAGGAATCTCTTTAAGAATTAATTACATGGACAAAAATAATATAAAAAAACAAAATGTTTATATTTCTGAGGAAGAAAAAACATTGAACTGGGATGAAATCCAGAGCTCTTTCAAGAAAACATTTGGCGCTGAGATTTATACTAGCTGGTTACAAAAAATTTATTTGGTTAAAGAATACAATGATTATTTAATTCTTGGTGTTCCTACAAGGTTTTTTAGAGATTGGATAGTATCTAGATATTTAGACAAAATTTTAGAACAAGTTAAAAGTTTTAAACTTAGCCTTAACAGAATCGAATTTAAAATAATTGAGGAGAACAAAAATAATAGTGATTTAATTAAGATTGATGAATTGAGCAAGGTTACAGAGATTAAAGACTCTATATTAAATTATAATAGATTAAATCCTAATTTAAATTTTGACAATTTTATTCAAGGAGAAAGTAATGATATAGCTTTATCCTATTCTAAAAAAGTTTGTGAACACATATCAAGATACAATCCGCTATATGTATGTGGTGGCGTAGGTTTAGGCAAAACTCATTTGCTAAATGCTATTGGCCTTGAACTTCAACCTGAAAATAACGTTATGTTTATCTCTGCTGAAAGATTTATGTATCATTTTATAAAATCTATCAAAAAGAATGACATGGTTAATTTTAAAGATTTTTTCAGAAAATCATCCGTATTTATTATCGATGATATTCAATTTATAAGAGGAAAAGAAAGTTTACAGGAAGAATTCTTTCATACCTTTAATAGTTTGATGGATAAAGGATCTCAAATTGTTATATCTGCTGACAGAACACCAATGAAATTAGATAGGGTACAGGAAAGAATTAAATCACGATTAGCAGGAGGTTTAGTTGTGGACATAGATACTCCAGATTTAGAATTAAAAGTGAAAATTATTAAGAAAAGAATTTTAGAAATAGAAAATCAATTTAAGGAGAATATTAATCTTAACGATGATGTAATTAATTATATTGCAAATGAAAGCAAAACCAATATTAGGGAACTTATTGGTATCTTAAATCGAGTGATTGCTTTTGGGAGAGTTCACAATAAAATTCTAACTACGAGTGACTGTAAAAATATATTAAAAGATGTTTTTAGCCAAATTAAAGTTATTACAGTTGATAAAATACAGAATGTTGTATCAAATTATTTCAATATTCCTTTAAACGAAATGCTCTCTCAAAGACGTTCTAGACCTTTAGCGAGACCTAGACAAATCGCAATGTTTTTGTCGAAGAAAATGACTACTAGATCTCTTCCTGAAATAGGAAGAAGATTTGCAAATAGAGATCACACGACTGTTATACATGCTGTAAAAACCATAACGAGATTATCCGAGCAGGACGATGAAATGAAAAAAAATATAAATCAAATTAAAAGTCTTTTGCTAGAATAGTATCAGAGATGAAGTTTATTGTTAAAAGAGATATTTTATTAAAATCTTTAAATTTTGTTCAAGGAGTGGTCGAGAAAAAAAATACTCTTCCCATACTTTCCAATGTTTTATTACAACTTAAAGATAATAAATTGTCTATAGTTGCTACTGATCTAGATATAGTTTTCCATGATGAAATAAATGAGGTTAAAATTACAAAAGAGGGAAGTACGACAACATCTGCAGCTATACTTTACGACATTCTCAGAAAAATATCTTCAAATTCAGAATTAAATTTTGATCTTAAATCAGAAAATAAGCTTAGTTTAAAGAGCGATAATGCTGACTTTAATTTACTTTGTTTACCTACAGACAATTTTCCAACATTTTCTGATGAATTTGAAGGTCCTGAAATTTCATTAAATAATACAAAATTTTTAAAGCTTTTAAATAAGACTAAAATTGCAATTTCAAATGATGACTCTAGACATTATTTGAATGGAATTTTTTTACATTTGACAGAAGCTCATGGCAGAAACTTTTTGACAGGCGTAGCTACTGATAGTCATAGGCTGTCATCTAGTAGTCTTGAAATAGAAAATGCTGATAACTTTTCGTCTCTAATTTTACCAAGAAAAACTGTTTTTCAGCTTTGTTCCTTACTAACAGAGTCCAACGAAAAATTATCACTTCAAACAAGTGAAAATAAGATTAAATTTACATTAGGAAATATAAAATTGGTTTCCAAGGTTATTGATGGAAAATTTCCCGATTACAAAAAGGTTGTCCCTGCTAATAATGAAAAATCTCTAGTCGTGCCTTCTAAAGATTTTATAAATTCAATCGAAAGAGTAGCAAGTGTTTCATTGGACGGAAAGGAAGGAGTAAAATTAGTTATCAACAAAGAAAATATTCAACTTTCTGTTAATAGCGCTAATTCTGGAGAAGGGCATGAGGTTATAAAAGCCAGTTTTAATTCAAATGACCTTAATATAAGTTTTAATTCAAAATATTTGATTGATATTGCATCAGAAGTTGAAGATAAAAATTTAAAAATGAATTTAAAAGACTCTGTTTCACCAGTATTAATCGAAGATGCTTCAGATAAAAATAGTTATTACGTTATAATGCCTATGAAAATCTAATTTTTTTTAAATTTACAAATTTTTTTTTATTTCAAGCTAAAAGCATTGGTAATTGATCATTTTAAGCTATAAGAAGCACTGGTCGTTTTCTATTAACTTAAAAAAATGATATAATTATTTATCTAATTTATAACAATGTCAAAAAATTCTGCTTTAAAACCTAATCAATCTTATGGTGCGGATTCCATAAAAGTGCTTAAAGGCTTAGATGCTGTAAGAAAAAGACCAGGTATGTATATTGGAGATACCGATGATGGCTCTGGTTTGCATCATATGGTTTTTGAAGTTATGGATAATGCTATCGATGAGGCATTAGCAGGTCATTGCAAAAATATTACTGTTATAATTAATAAAGATAACACTATCACTGTGGAAGATGATGGTAGAGGTATACCTGTAGATATGCATAAAAGTGAGAAGATGTCCGCCGCTGAAGTTATAATGACCCAACTGCACGCTGGTGGAAAGTTTGATCACGACTCATATAAAGTTTCGGGAGGACTTCATGGTGTTGGTGTATCAGTAGTTAATGCTCTTTCCGAAAAATTAGAGCTAAGTATATATAGAGATGGAAAAGAATATTTAATAGCTTTTAAAAATGGAAATACGTTAAAACCGCTAAAACAAATTGGCAAAACTAAGAAAAGAGGTACAAGAATAAATTTTTTACCTTCTAAAGAGGTCTTTTCTTTAATTAAATTTAGCGCAGCAATTTTAGAAAAAAGAATTAGGGAGTTAGCCTTTTTAAATAAAGGAATATGTATAACTCTTATTGATCAAACATCTAAAAAAGAGAAAGAATTTGTCCATAAATATGATGGGGGAATCGTAGAGTTCGTCAAGCATATCAATAATAAAAAACCAATTTTGGTGAATAAAAATGAAAAAGAGGTGTTCAAAAAACCTGTTTATGTAACAGCAACAAAAAATAACGTTGTTTTAGAATGTTCTTTCGAATGGAATGCTGGATATTCTGAGGATGTTCTTCCTTTCACAAACAATATTCCACAAAAAGACGGCGGAACTCATTTGTTAGGTTTTAGAAGTGCCTTAACAAGAGTTATTAATAAATATTCTAATGAAAGAAATAACAAAAAAAATAAGATCACCTTATCCGGAGAGGATATTAAAGAAGGTCTTACTGCAGTGCTCTCAATCAAGATGCCAGATCCAAAATTTTCATCTCAAACTAAAGATAAACTTGTTTCATCTGAAATTAGATTAATTGTTGAAAGTATAATTAGCGATAAAGTTTCCACATGGTTTGATCAAAATCCTTCAATTGCTAAAACTGTATTAGAAAAAATTACACAAGCAGCCATGGCAAGAGACGTTGCTAGAAAAGCAAGAGATAGCGTTAGAAGAAAAGGAGCTTTCGAACTATCAGGGCTGCCGGGTAAATTAGCTGATTGCCAAATACAAAAGAAAGAGGGAACAGAATTATTTATAGTTGAAGGAGATTCAGCTGGTGGATCTGCTAAACAAGGAAGAGTTCGTGAGTATCAAGCTGTGTTACCTTTAAGAGGTAAAATTTTGAACACATATGTTAACGGAAAGTCAAACGGAGATGATCATGCCACAAAAGCACTATCCAAAATGATGTCATCAAATGAGATAGTAACCTTGATTAATGCTCTAGGAACTGGCTCTAAAGACTTTAATATAGAAAATTTACGATATGATAAAATTGTTATAATGACGGATGCTGATGTTGATGGATCACACATAAGAACATTATTGCTTACTTTTTTCAATAATTATCCTTTTAATCAATTAATAGAGAATGGTCACATTTATTTAGCTCAGCCCCCTTTATTCAAAGTAACAAAATCAAACAAGAGTGTTTATATCAAAGATGAAAAAACACTTGAAGAATACATACTTAAAACTTCAGATAAGAAAGATAAAAAAATAAAAAAAGGATCCTCGGAATACAATAGATTTATAGAAGAGCAAAGAGAAAAACTCTCAATTCAGAGATTTAAAGGATTGGGAGAAATGAACCCAGAAGAACTATGGGAAACTACTTTAAACCCAGAAAATCGCACAATGTTAAAGGTTCAGTACACTAAGGGTACAAAAGAGAAATCTAAAGAAGATCAAAAAATGATAGAAGTTTTAATGGGTGATGAAGTAGCGCCAAGAAAAGATTTTATTACAAGTAACGCTCTAGATGTTACCAACCTAGATATTTAAAGTTAAAATGAATTTTTCTACTCTCTTTAGACTGAGAGAAAATCTTAACTTAGATAGAAAAACCTTAGTAATTTTAAGATGGATTGCAATAATAGGGCAATTCTCAGCAATAACTCTAGTCTATTTCTATTTAAATTTAGATTTTCCAATTTTAATAGCTTTTGCGGTATTATTTTTAGGTTTTTTATCAAATCTATATTTACAGTTTGGGATTAGATCAATTACTTTAAGAGATTTTTATTCAAGTGTATTCCTAGTTTATGATTTAATTCAACTCTCTGCCTTGCTGTATCTAACTGGAGGAATTTCAAATCCCTTTTCAATATTAATGATTATCCCAACTATTGTTTCATCAACACTCTTAAGCATGGGAACAACTATCATATTGGGGATTTTAACCATTATTTTTTTATTTTTATTAACAATCTTTCACTATCCTTTGCCGGGAATACATGATCATTCAATTACTTTTCCAAAACTTTATTTAACTGGAT